>CAYOLS010000148.1:0-8355 GCA_964404845.1 uncultured Ferruginibacter sp.
AAAGCTCCCAGTTCATAGGCGGAAAAGTGGTGAATGATTTTGCGGCAAACCTTGCAACATACCATGGCGTTAAGCATGTAATACCTTGCGCCAACGGCACAGATGCCCTGCAGATCGCAATGATGGCACTTGGATTAAAGGCCGGCGACGAAGTAATTACACCTTCATTTACCTATATCGCTACCGTTGAAGTAGCAGCATTGCTGGGCATCAAGCCCATTTTTGTGGAAGTAGATCCCAAAACATTTTGCATAGACCCGGCCATTATTGAAAAAGCTATCACTCCAAAGACCAGGGCAATTGTGCCGGTTCACCTCTATGGTCATGCTGCGGATATGGAGCCCATCATGCAAATAGCGAAAAAACATAATTTATTTGTTGTTGAAGACAATGCGCAGGCTATCGGCAACGTTTATGCGTTCGCAGATGGCAAAAGCTATAAAACCGGCAGCATCGGGCATATAGGCTGTACATCTTTTTATCCTTCCAAAAACCTGGGAGCTTACGGAGATGGCGGCGCTATGATGACCAACGATGATGCGCTGGCAGAAAAGCTGAGGATGATCGCATCACATGGCCAGAGCAAAAGATATTACCATGATGTGGTGGGTTGTAATTCAAGGCTGGATGCCATACAGGCCGCTATCCTGGATATAAAACTGAAACACCTGGATGAATACATTGATGCACGCAGGAAAGCAGCTGATTTTTATGATGCCGCTTTTGCAGGAAATGAAAAAATAACAGTTCCATTCCGTGCAGCCAATAACAAACATGTATTTCATCAATACACACTTACATTGAATGGGGTTGACAGGGATGCATTGCACCAGTTCCTTGCAGATAATGGCGTGCCGTCTATGATCTACTATCCCGTTCCTGCGCACAGGCAAAAAATGTTTGATGCATTTGGCGGCAGCAACTACCAGTTGGAAACAACAGACTGGTTAACAGAAAGAGTAATATCCTTACCAATACATACAGAGTTGGATGAAGAACAGCAACAATTTATTGTAAACAAAGTTCTCGAATTTATAAACCGATAAAAATTTTCTAAACTCTCCCTTATTATGAAAATAGCTGTAGTTGGAACAGGATATGTTGGCCTTGTAACAGGCACCTGTTTTTCTGAAACCGGTAACCAGGTTACCTGTGTTGATATTGATAAAAATAAAGTTGATAAATTATCTTCCGGCCAGATAACCATTTATGAACCCGGCCTGGAAAAATTATTCCTCCGTAACCAGAAAGAAGGCCGTTTACACTTTACCACTTCACTGCCTGATGCTATTAAAGATGCACAGGTGATCTTTCTGGCCCTGCCAACACCTCCCGGTGAAGACGGAAGTGCAGACCTGAAATATATTTTAGGCGTGGCCTCAGACCTTGGTAAATTACTGAAGCCATCTGATTATAAAGTGATCATTGATAAAAGCACAGTGCCCGTAGGTACAGCAGAAAAAGTAAGAACTGCAATACTGGCGAGCGCTACAGAAGATATTAAGAATTCATTCGACGTAGTAAGCAACCCCGAATTTTTGAGGGAAGGTGTTGCCGTAGATGATTTTATGAAACCGGATCGTGTAGTGATCGGTACAGAATCTGACAAAGCAAAAAAAATAATGAGCGACCTCTATGTACCATTCGTACGCCAGGGCAACCCCATTATTTTTATGGATGAAAAAAGTGCGGAACTGACCAAGTATGCAGCCAACTCTTTTCTTGCTGTTAAGATCAGCTTCATGAATGAAATTGCGCAGCTCTGTGAAAGAATGGGTGCAGATGTGGACATGGTGCGTAAAGGGATTGGCAGCGATGAGCGTATCGGAAAACGTTTCCTTTTCCCCGGTATAGGTTATGGCGGAAGCTGCTTCCCGAAAGATGTGCAGGCATTGGCCAAATCATCCGGCGAAGTGAATTATGAATTTAAGATACTGGACGCAGTGATGGATGTAAATGAAAAACAAAAACTACACCTGCTTCCAAAGATCAAACAATATTTCAACGGCGACCTTAAAGGCAAACATTTTGCGTTGTGGGGTCTTGCTTTCAAGCCTAATACAGATGATATCCGTGAAGCCCCGGCTTTATACATCATTGATGAGTTGGTAAATGCAGGTGCTACGGTTAGTGCATTCGATCCTGAAGGTATGAACAATGTAAAACAACTGCTGGGCGATAAGATCAGCTATGGAGAAAGGCAATATGATGTGTTAGAGAATGCAGATGCATTGATCATTGCAACAGAATGGAACGAGTTCCGCACGCCTGAATTTGATAAAATAAAAGCTACCTTAAAGAACCAGGTTGTATTCGATGGAAGGAACCTGTTCGACCTGCAGCAGATGAAACAGCTGGGCTTCCATTACGAAAGCGTAGGAAGAAAGGTAGTAACTCAATAATTATTGATTATTAATTACTAATTAATAGTAAAGAGTAAGATCAATAATCATTAACCAATAATTAATAATCTCTAACAGTGGATACAAATAAAAGAAAGCGTGTTTTAGTAACAGGAGCAGCCGGCTTTTTAGGTTCACATTTGTGTGATCGCTTTATAAAAGAAGGTTGCTATGTTATTGGTATGGACAACCTGATAACCGGGGATCTTAAAAATATTGAACATCTCTTTAAGCTGGATAATTTTGAATTCTATCATCATGATGTTTCAAAATTCATTTATGTTACCGGCGAGCTGGACTATATATTGCATTTTGCATCACCGGCCAGCCCGATAGATTATTTAAAAATTCCTATACAGACCTTAAAAGTTGGTTCGTTGGGAACACATAATTGTCTTGGTCTTGCTAAAGCAAAAGGTGCCCGCATTTTAGTAGCAAGCACCAGCGAAGTATATGGCGATCCATTGGTACATCCGCAGAACGAAGATTACTGGGGTAATGTAAACCCGATCGGCCCGAGAGGTGTATATGATGAAGCAAAACGTTTCCAGGAAGCCATTACCATGGCCTACCATACTTTTCATAATGTAGAAACAAGGATCGTTCGTATTTTTAATACCTATGGTCCACGCATGAGGCTCAATGACGGTCGTGCATTGCCTGCATTCATTGGCCAGGCGCTGCGTGGCGAAGACCTGACCGTTTTTGGTGATGGTAGCCAGACAAGAAGCTTCTGTTATGTAGATGATCTTGTAGAAGGTATTTACAGGCTCCTGATGAGTGATTATGTAAAACCCGTGAACGTTGGTAACCCTGATGAAATATCATTGAAAGATTTTGCAGAAGAGATCATCAAATTAACGGGTACTACTCAAAAGATCGCTTATAAACCATTGCCGGTAGATGACCCCAAGCAAAGGCAGCCGGATATTACCCGTGCGAAACAATTGCTTAACTGGGAACCAAAAGTAAGCCGGGCAGAAGGTTTAAAGATCACTTACGAATATTTCAAAAGCCTTCCGCAGGAAGAATTAGTAAAACAACCGAAAGAATTTTATACAAAATAAAGATTGAAACTGATCCTTATGATCTCCGGGTTATAATTTCAACTTTCAACTCTCAATTTTCAATTAATATGTACCAGGATCTTGTAGATAAAAAGAAAAAATTAGCCGTTATCGGTTTGGGTTATGTGGGCTTGCCCATCGCACTCGAATTTGCAAAAAAGATCAAAGTGATCGGCTTTGATATCAATGCGCAGCGTGTGGAAATGATGCGCAATAAAATCGATCCCAGCCAGGAGCTGGAATCAAGCGCTTTTGATGGCTGTGATATTGAATTTACCAACGACCTGGAAGTATTGAAACAAGCCAACTTCTTTATCGTGGCAGTTCCTACGCCTGTAGATGAGCACAATGTGCCCGACCTGGTGCCTGTATTGCGTGCAAGCGAAACCATTGGTAAAGTGATCAAAAAAGGCGATTATGTAGTGTATGAGAGCACCGTGTATCCAGGTTGTACCGAAGAAGATTGTGTACCGGTGATCGAAAAGATATCAGGACTCAAAATGGTGACTGATTACAAGATCGGTTATTCACCTGAAAGGATCAATCCCGGTGATAAAGAGCATACCATTACCAGCATTGTAAAAGTGGTAAGCGGCTGCGGTGAAGAAAGTTTAGATGTAATTGCAAAAGTGTATGAGCTGGTAGTAAAAGCCGGCGTGCACAGGGCTTCTTCTATTAAAGTGGCTGAAGCAGCAAAGATCATTGAGAATACACAAAGAGACCTTAACATCGCCCTGATGAATGAGCTGTCAATCATTTTTGATAAAATGAACATCAATACATTTGAAGTACTGGAAGCTGCAGGTACCAAATGGAATTTCCTGAAATTCCAGCCGGGGCTTGTAGGCGGGCATTGCATTGGTGTTGATCCTTATTATCTTACCCACAAATCCAAAGAGCTGGGCTACGATAGCCAGGTGATATTGGCCGGCCGTGTGATTAATGATGGAATGGCGGGTTATGTAGCCAAAAAAGTGCTGCAACACATTATCCAGAACAATGGCAATGTGAAAGACGCTAAAGTATTGGTAATGGGCGCTACATTCAAAGAGAATGTAAGTGATATCCGCAACAGTAAAGTAGCAGATGTGGTGAAGGAATTAAAATCTTTTTCATTGAATGTTGATGTAGCCGATCCGCATGCGGACAGTGATGAACTGAAACATGAATATGGTTTTGGGTTAACAGCAAATACCGGTAATGATTATGATGCGGTTATCGTAACAGTTCCACACAATGATTATAAACAACTGGATGATGCTTATTTCAGTTCCATCTCTAAAGAAAAAGCATTGATTGCCGATCTGAAGGGTATTTACAGGAATAAGATCAGCAGCAGGACATACTGGAGCCTTTAATTTAAATTCTAAACATAAATTCTAAAAATGTAAAATTCTAAATTCTAAAACGATAGGGTATTAGAATTTAGAATTTTTCTATTTAATATTTAAATGAGCTTTCATACAAAAGATATTTCCAACAGCAGTTTCCTGGTAACAGGTGGTGCCGGGTTTATCGGTGGTCATATAAGCGAATACCTCTTAAAGCACGGTGCAGCAAAAGTTCGTGTGCTGGATAATATGGTAAATGGCTTCGATAAAAACCTCGCTATTCTTAAACAATATCCTGCATTTGAATTTGTACAAGGCGATATAAGAGACGAAGCAGTCTGTAAACAAGCCTGCGAAGGCATTGATTATGTAAGCCACCAGGCAGCGCTTGGCTCTGTGCCACGCAGCATTAAAGAACCTGTTTATTTTAACGAAGTGAATGTAGGAGGTTTTGTAAATATGCTCAAAGCCGCAGTAGACAATAATGTGAAGCAGTTTGTATATGCATCATCTTCTTCTGTATATGGTGATGAGCCTACTTTGCCTAAAAAAGAAGAACGCATTGGGAACTGCTTGTCTCCTTATGCCGCAACAAAAAAAACAAATGAGCTGTATGCACAAATTTTTGCAGATGTGTATGGTTTAAAAATAATGGGCTTCCGCTATTTTAATATTTTTGGCCCGAGACAAGATCCCGATGGTCCTTATGCAGCAGTAATTCCATTGTTTGTAAAAGGCATCCTGAACAGGACACCTGTATATATCAACGGAGATGGTGAACAGACAAGAGACTTTACTTTTGTTGACAATGCGGTGCAAATAAATATTAAAGGAATGCTTACAGGCAATGAAGCAGCCTTTAAAAAAGTATACAATGTAGCCGTAGGTGAAAACTTTACAGTGAATTATCTTTACAATGCCTGCAAACAACAATTGGGTAGCGATTGGGAACCAACATACAGGGAAGCAAGGGCAGGGGATATCAGGCATTCACTGGCAGATATTTCGCTGGCAAAAGATTTACTGGGATACCAGCCCACCAAAAAATTTGAACAAGGCCTGGAAGAGACCATTGATTTCTTTCAAAAACTATATAGCTAGTAAACAGGAATAATTATTAATTACCAAATTATATATTAACAATTAACAATGCCTTTCATCAAAACAGATTTTCCCGGCCTGCTCATCTTTGAACCAAAAGTGTTTGAAGACAGCCGTGGTTACTTCTTTGAAAGCTACAATGAAAACATTGCTAAGGCAGAAGACATTGATATTCGTTTTGTGCAGGATAACCAGGCCATGTCTTCCTATGGTGTTGTCCGTGGATTGCATTACCAGCTGGCACCCTATGCACAAACAAAATTCATAAGGGTTTTAAGTGGCAGTATATTAGATGTGGTGGTGGATATCCGTAAAGGCTCACCTACTTACGGGAAAGTGTTTACTATTGAATTGTCTGCGGCGAATAAGTTGCAATTGCTTATCCCGAAAGGATTTGCGCATGGGTATTCTGTTACAAGTCCTACTGCTGAAGTATTTTACAAGTGTGATACTTTCTGGAACAAAGAATCTGAAGGAGGTATTTCGCTCAAAGATCCGGCACTGAATATTGACTGGAAAATACCGGAAGCTGAAATGATCATCTCCGAAAAAGATACTTTATACCCCGGCATTGAAGAATGCAGGAATAATTTTGTTTTTAACCCCTGATTTTTTTTACTTGATCAATAAAAAGAAAATACTGGTAACCGGGGCCAATGGCCAACTGGGCATGGAGTTCAGGGAAATTGCTTTTGGCTTTCCTGCTTTTGAATTTGTGTTTGTAAGCCGGGATGAACTGGCAATTGACAACCCCGAAGCATTACAATTATTTTTTGATAATAATAGAATTGACTACTGCATTAATTGCGCAGCGTACACTGCCGTTGATAAAGCAGAAGCAGAGCAGGAAACAGCAATGTCTATCAACGCAATTGCTGTTGGCGCACTGGCTGATTATTGCAAGCAACAAAATGCTGTCTTCATACACTTTTCTACTGATTATGTTTTTAATGGGAATGCGGCTGCTCCTTATAAACCGGAAGATAAAACTGACCCTGTAAATTTTTACGGGCAAACAAAACTGAAAGGAGAGGAACTTGCTTTACAAAGTAACCCGCAAAGCATTATCATTCGCACTTCATGGGTATATAGTTCATTTGGTAAAAATTTCGTAAAGACGATGTTGCGCCTGATGGCAGAAAAAGATGCTATCGGCGTGGTGAGTGACCAGGTAGGTTGCCCTACCTATGCAGCTGATCTTGCCAGGGCTGTGATGGAAATCATCCATTCCGGAAATTTAGCCGCAGGCATTTATCACTACTGCAATGAAGGCATCATCAGCTGGTTTGATCTTGCAACGGCCATCAAAGAAATAGCTGACAGCAGCTGTATTGTAAATCCTATACAAACAAAAGATTACCCGACTCCCGCCAAAAGGCCCGCCTATTCTGCATTAGATACACAAAAAATAGCATCTGTGTATGATCTTGCTATCCCTCAATGGCGGGAAAGCCTTGAACGCTGCATTAAATTAATGTAACCTATATCTCATAGTTCATATCTCATCACTCATATCTCATAGTTCATATCCCATCACTCATAGTTCATCATTCATTCCCTACCTTTGCCATTATCAACTCCGGTATTTTGAATTTATTTGCCATCAACAGCCGTATTATTATTACCTGCAGCAATCGCATGAGCCCATGGTTGCAAAAGGATGTGGAAGAACTGGGTTACAAACCTGTCAGGGTTTTTAAAACAGGTGTGGAGCTTAAGGGTAATATGCAGGATTGCATCCGGCTTAACTTAAACCTGCGCTGTGCAAGCCAGGTACTGTTCTCTATAAAAGAATTGAGGGCCTACAATGCAGATGATCTTTACAAAGGATTGTTGCAAATGCCGTGGGAAGATATTATTCCTGCCGAGGGCTATTTCTCCATCAGCAGCAATGTGAGCAATGAGACCATCACCAACAATTTGTTTGCAAATGTAAAAGTGAAGGATGCCATTGCAGATCGTTTCCGTGAAAAGACAGGTGCAAGGCCCAATTCCGGCGCTGAACTCAATGGCGCTGTTGTTCATTTGTACTGGAAAGAAACAAATGCAGAAATATTTTTAGATACATCAGGAGAAACTTTATCCAAGCATGGCTACCGGAAAATCCCGGGTAAAGCGCCCATGCTGGAATCACTGGCGGCCGCTACGATACTGGCAGGCAACTGGAACGGCGCTTCCCCTTTCGTAAATCCCATGTGCGGATCAGGTACCCTCGCTATTGAAGCGGCATTGATCGCAACCAATCGCAGGCCGGGCCTGTATCGAAATAATTATTCTTTTATGCATGTAAAAGGATACGATGAAGAAATGTACCAGGCTGAATTTTCCAAACTTGAACAACAGGTGAAAGAAGCGCCCGAAGGTTTGCAGATCATTGCTTCAGATATCAGCGCTGATGCAGTAGAAGTGAGTAAGGTAAATGCAGGGATCGCCGGCGTGGAAGATCTTATTCAA
>CAYOLS010000149.1:0-8286 GCA_964404845.1 uncultured Ferruginibacter sp.
ACCCGCTGCTGTTATAAAATCTTCCCATATTTTCTTGCTGCCAAAATCCCTGCTGTCGTGTATGGGCAAGAGGTCAAGCAGGCCGGGGAATTTGGAGAACATATTAATGAGCGTTCTCTTGTTGTGTGCAAAATCAATAAGATTAAGCTGCTTAATGATACTGTCTTTACCGCTAAGTACATGAGGAATGCGGTAAGAACCAAGCCATGGTGTACCTAATAATATGGTGCGGAAATTGGGTTGTTCATTCAACCATTTCCAGGTACTGCTTTGGTTGATGATAAGGTCACGGATCACCAGCCCGCCCATAGAGTGGCCAACCAATGAAATGCTAACAGAAAATTCTTTCCTGTACGCTTCCAGTTGTTCAGCCAATTTTTTCCCTGCATTCAGCAAGGGCCTTCGCCAGTCGAAAGGAAATACGACTACATCATATTCGGCAGCGAGGTATTCAACAAGGTCTTTGTATGCAGTTTTGATAACACCGGTAGCTTTCACATTATCAGTGTCGCTTACCTTCAGCTTTGTAAGTCCGCCTGTAGTAAAACGCAGGTAATTTATCCAAACAGGTTTGTCGCCCATTTCTAAAAACGAGCCCATGATACCGGGTAGCAGGACCACAATCGGTTTCTTACCGCTGGGTTTTACCGACTGCAGCCTTCCGTTTTCAAGACCGAAAATGCCCCTGTTGGCAGCAGCATCAAAGTTTTCGCCTTGTACTTCTTTGAATGTAGGAATGCTGGCAGTAGTGGCAAACAATGCCTGTTTTAATGCGTCTCTTGTTGCCTGGTTTAAAAAATAATTAAAGTGATTGGTATTGGGATTGTGATCCAGGTAATACTGCACCGGGTCTTGGCGTTTGGCACCCTGGTACATAGAAGCCGTGTCAACAATAAGATCGTTCTCCTTCCATTTAAAAAAGAATTTTGTTAATACGATCTTCAAGCCGTTAAGCGACAGGCTTAGTTTTCCATTGCCGGAAATAACAGCCAGCCTGTTGTCAAAACCTACCGGGTTTTCATTGCTGTCAAATGCTTTGTAGGTGTTCAGTGCTTTTATGACGGTCGAATCAGGACGTTGTGCTTCGAGGCCCGGCAACTGGTCAAAACTATTTTTGCTGTCGATCGTTTCGCTTATCAGCATTTTAAGGCCGCCCACCAAAGGCGTGAGTATTGGCCCCGATACATTAATGAGATTGATGAGTGTATTGATAAAAATATCCGTACGTTCAGACAAAAGCGAGGTACCTCTTGCCGTACAGGCCACTCTTATAAATCTTCCTACTTTAATTTTATTTTTTGCAGCCAGCGTGCAGGCGGCATCGATCCATCGTAGTTCTTCATCTCTTCCTTCTTCTTTCAACAGGTCCAGGCTTTCCTGCATAAAACCTTCTTCGCTTTCACTGAACCGCATCAGCAATTCGCCTACCAGCCCGCCACGGGAATGGGTAACAATATCAAACGTACTATTGGCCGGCAATGCCTGCAACAGTTCATTTACATTTTTAAAAGGGCTGACCGTAAGGGTGCGGTGCTCAAATGCGAGGATATTATTACCGTACTGGTTTACGATATCATCCCACACTTTACTTCCCTTTAACTCACCAAAAGCGCCTTTGGTAGAAGAAGAAGTTCCATGAATAAACAGCAGGTAGGGCTTTGTATTGGCTTGAGCAGATTTTGGCGCTTTATAATTCGCAAGATCAAAGCCTGGTGTAAGCGTATACAAACCTTCCCTGAAAACTTTACTTTCTTTATCAGTGAGGCCACGCTCTTCAATTTCTTCGGCGATTTTTTTAATGGCCTTTTGTGTTCCTTTTTTTACAAACTTGCGAAAGAATTTCAGGGCAATATCTCCGATCAAACTCCTGGAAGCATCATCCGAAACCAACGCAACGGGAAGTATAGGCGCATCTGCGAGCGAACGGGATTGTACTTTCAGCTCAGGAAAAATTTCTTTCAGGCTTTTGTTGTCGCCAAACCAGGTGCTGTTGTCACTGAACACCAGCTCTACAAAACGGTCGTCTTCTATTTTTACAGTCTGGATCTCTCCTGCGGCCCTGGACTGGCTTATCTCGAAAGATTCTTCGAGTTCAAAATATTCATTGGTAGATTCATCAACAGCAGCAACCAATTGCTTTGAGCCATACAGGCGGATAGCGGTAGACATAGCAGTTTAAGTTTTTAGTAATACGGATATTACAGTTATTTAATCTTTTCTGATGGCTTAGGGCTGGCGCAATTTATGATTGCAGCTTACTGCTATAATTGGATAGCAGCGGAGGTTTAATATATTAATAAAAATATATAGTAAGATCCAGATTGACAACAGTGTTTTCACGTTTTTTGAAAAAATCATTGATTTAGGAGATGAGTGATTAATGTTCCATCATAACTGTCAGCAAATTTGCCGCATCATATTTACTCCACTCCTGCCGGGAGCGAATTAACTGCCAATAAAAAACCCCTTTCAAAAAAGAAAGGGGTTCACATACAAACAGTAATTACAAACACAAAGTTTAACAAGGGTCGGACGGTCTACGCCAGACCCGGTTGTAAATCTTTTATTCGCCAGACGGGGCCGTCAGACGAAAAGAGCCCGGACTCTGTGAGCCGGGCAATTATTTTAATCAGGTTTTTTTCCGTCTAAAAAAGTGTTGATAGTGCTGATCTCAGCCTGGTTGTTGTCATCAGACTTTACAGTATAGTTGCTGTAAAAAGATTCCACGTCTGCAATCTGGTTGTGCATTTCCATATTGCGGCGAAGGTAAGCCGGCACCGTTTCAAACTCATTGTTAGGATCGGCTGCATTGATGTTGAATGACAAATTACGCAGCTTCGCAATGCGTTCCGTAGCCCGGCGCCTGAGTTCTTCTGTTTCGTCCTGCATTGCAGGCTCCTCAACAGTTGACATCATGATGGGCTGAGTTTGCTGTACAAGGGGCTCATCCTCCGCCGCTTTCTGGGAATCTTTAACTACCAGTTGCATTTCTATCGCAGGTTCGTCTTCCTGTAAAGGTTTCTGCAAAGGCAGTGGCTCCTCGTTCGAATTGGATTCTGGAATGGTCGGCTGCTCCGTTGCATAAATTTGCGCAGGTTTAGCCAGGAAGCGTCCCGACGAAAGGACACTACCCTTATTGCTAGCATCGTTATCTGATGTAGATTTTGTTGTTTGTTCGGCGTTACTGATCGGAAGATCTGCTGACTTCTGAGGAACGGTATTATCGGTTTGGGTCAGATCAAACTCTATCACAGGAGTTTGTTCAGGTGCCGAAGATATTTCAAAATACTCCGGAGCCTCATCAATTTTTTCCACAGTAGTTTTACTAAGTAATTCTACCGGGTTTTCGCCAACAGTATTCTCATTCAATACAGGCATAAAAGGATCTGCAACTACTTCTTCTTTTATTTCTTCCTTCACTGCTTCTGCAGGAGCTGCTGCAACAGGTGTTGCAGGTATTTCTTTTTTATCCTGTATCAGGTCAAATTGCAAAGTAGGTTGCTGCACTATGGCCTGGTTTGTTTTTGGCATTTCCAGTTCCATTACGATCTTATCGCTCTTCACTTCTGCAGCAGCAGGTTTTGGTGCTTTTACAAACGGGTCTTTGTGCTCAAAGCCAGTTGCTATCAGCGTTATACTGATCTCGCTGCCTAAAGTATTATCATAACCAAGACCTAAGATCACATCTGTATCTTCTCCTGCCTGGCTCAGCAAATGATTTTGTATCACTTCCACTTCATCCATGGTAAACTCATGCTCACCTTCCGCAGAATTGATATTGATCAATATCCATTTAGCACCACGGATATCATTGTCGTTCAGCAACGGAGAGTTCAATGCATTTTCAATCGCATCCTGTGCCCTGTTATCACCTTGCGCTATTGCGCTACCCAATATTGCCACACCGCCATTGCTCATTACAGTGCAAACGTCTGCAAAGTCAACGTTGATCTGGCCGGTGCTGTTGATCACATCAGTGATACATTTTGCAGCGGTTGCCAGTACATTATCAGCTTTGGCAAATGCTTCTTTCATTTTCAAATTCCCGAACTGGTGACGCAATTTATCATTGCTGATCACCAGCAAAGTATCTACATGATTTTTCAAATGCATGATACCTTCTTCCGCCTGTGCGATACGTTTTTTTCCTTCGTATGCAAAAGGAGTGGTAACAATACCTACGGTCAATATACCGAGGTCTTTACAGATTTTTGCAAGAATAGGCGCACCACCTGTTCCGGTACCACCACCCATACCGGCAGTGATGAATGCCATCTTGGTATTCACTTCCAGTATACGCTTGATCTCTTCCAGGCTTTCTTCTGTGGCCTGCCTGCCAATGGTAGGATTGGCGCCGGCTCCCAAACCTTGTGTAAGGTGTGGTCCCAGCTGAATTTTATTCGGCACTTTGCTCGTGGCAATCGCCTGCGCATCTGTATTACAAATAATAAAGTTTACACCTTCTATGTTTTGCGAGAACATGTGGTTTACAGCATTACTGCCACCTCCGCCAACACCTATCACTTTTATGATAGAAGATTGGTCTTTGGGCAAATCAAAATGGATCATGTTTGTAAGTTTGAGACTTCCACTTTCCAGCGAAGCCAGATTAGTAAGTATGTTTTTACCTTTTATTCGATTCCCGGTCTTTGATTTTTAAGAACGGCAAATCTGTGTTTGTTTGTTATATTTTTTATTACCAGCTTTTGCATTTCATAGCAATATCGTTGTGTCACTCTCTTGTACAGTATATCGCTATGCAACTTTACAGGCCATATTATTTTTAAACGCAAAGAAACGCTGTTCTCTCTTTTACCTTCCCTGATTTTTCCCTGGTTAAAATAGTTAACCGGGTCTGACCTGTGGTACCAACCTTAGAACTTGGTATCTTCTTCTTCCTTGAACAACTCTATCAAATTCGTTTTCATCCTGTCCATAAAACCCTGCAAAGTTTTACGTGGTTTTACATCTACAGATTTTACTTCTGCTTCTACCACTTCTGTTTCTTCTGCAACAGTTTCTTCTTTTTCTTTTGTCATCTGCACACGAATGAAACCGGTTGACATGGTTTTATTCTTGTTTTCGTAATCATTGTATCCCTTTAATATCAAACCGATACAAGTGCTGTACATTGGCTTGGCCAGTTCTTCAATATGACCTCCACTTAAATGTTCGTTAGGAAAACCGATCCTTGCATTTAAACCAGTAACATATTCGGTCAGTTGGATCAGGTGCTTCAATTGAGAACCACCACCGGTCAATATCACACCGCCATTCAGCATGCGGTTATCCAAACCAACCTGCTTTAAATGATAGGTAACAAAATCCATGATCTCACTCATGCGTGCCTGGATGATGTTCGCAAGATTTTTTACTGAAATTTCTTTCGGAGCCATTCCACGCAAGCCAGGGATGGTGATGAAAGCATTTGCTTTTGCCTCATCCGCCAGCGCACTACCGAATTGAATTTTCATTTGCTCTGCCTGTGTCTTCAGTACGCCCAGGCCTGTTTTAATATCATTGGTAATATTTTCACCACCGAAAGGAATTACCGCAGTATGTTTTAATATACCTTCATAGAACACTGCAAGGTCAGTAGTACCACCACCGATATCAACAATGGCAACACCTGCTTCCAGGTCCTGGTCGCACATAACTGCTGCTGCTGAAGCCAAAGGCTGCAACACCAGGTCTTTGGTGATCAAGCCGGATTTTTCAACGCTGCGATTGATATTACGGATCGCATTTTTATCGCCGGTTATGATGTGAAAATTAGCGCCCACTTTCACACCGCTGTACCCAATGGGATTTGGAATGTTCTGGAAATTATCTACCGTAAATTCCTGTGGGATCACATCAATGATCTTATCGCCGGCAGGAATATAAGTGCGGTACTGGTCTGCTACCAGCCTGTCGATCTCTGCCTGTGCAATTTCTTCGTCAAGGTTCTGGCGAACGATATCGCCTCTTGTCTGCAGGCTCTTGATATGATGCCCTGCAATACCTACATACACTTCGTTGATCTCCAGGTTTGGATTAGAAGCATAGCAGTTTTCCAGTGCAGTTTGTATGGCTTTAATGGTTTGATCGATGTTCAATACCATACCATGCTGCACACCATTGCTGTTGGCACGGCCAAAACCAAGTATCTCCAGCTTGCCAAATTCATTTTTACGGCCTGCTATGGCAGCAATTTTTGTTGTGCCGATGTCGAGTCCTACAATAATGGGCTGTTCCTGATTCATAGTTGTAAGTTTTGTGTTTGTTTGTTGTGTGTGTTTTGTATGTTGTTACTTTATGTTTTTTATCCTCCCATCACCGCTTTGGGTTTTGGTTTGTTACCGGCAGGTTTGACTGCCGGCTTAACCGGTGGTTTTGCAACGGGCTTCGTTACAGGCTTTGGCTTGTTGGCCGAAGGCTTTGCCGTCGTTTTTGCCACAGGCTTAGCTGTTGCAGCAGTAGGTTTTACTACAGCAGGTTTTGTAACAGCTGCTCCCGTTGACAGTGCATTATCTCCGCTATTGGCCGATGTTGATCCAGATGTTACAGTTCCGGGCAATGCGCCCAATTCAGGTTCATCTCTTTCCATCGATTGCTGTATCAATGTACTGTCTGCTGTATTTTTTTCTGAGTCCTGTATAAATGTCTGAACAGAATCCTCAGCCTGTTTTGCTGCCCTTTCTGCGATCAGCTGCATGATCTGCAGTGTCCGCAGAGAATCTGCTGACTTATCTTCCGCACCCTTTATCTTAGCCACCACCTGGTTCTTGTATTGCAGGTTGATCACACTGTACCTGTTCCACCCTGTTGTACTGATCACTTTTTTATAGAACAATTTCAGCTTGCTGAATTTTTCTGCGGCATCGCCTGCATCGCCAAAAACGATCAATTGGTTGCCCAGCTTGGGGATCATTTCAAAACTTCCCTGTGCTGTAATATCTACCTGATCGACCATTGCCATTAAAAAGCTATCCGCCTGTAATTGTTCGCTGATCAGCAGCACAGAACGCAACAGGCTGCTATCCGCCGCTTTCATTGTTTTGTTGCTGCTGTGTGGGAATCCTGTAAATACCGGCAGCCTTGCTGAAAACTTATCACTAAGTGGTAATATTTTCAGGCTACTGTCAATGTAGAATGTGTTGCCATCTACAGAGAACAATCTTGCTGCAGGTTCCCTTTCATCTACACTTACCTGCAACACATCATTATTATCAAAGAATAGTTCTGCATTTTTTACCCAAACATCTTTTTCAAGGTTGTTCTCAATATCTCTGAGGTTGAATGTGCTGAGCGACCTTCCAACAGGATTGCCGCCTACAAAATTTTTAATGATGTTCAGCACATCCGATCTGTCAATGAAGAAATTATTATTTACGCCACTGATGTCGATCTGCACATCCTTGCATTTTTTTACATTCTGGCTATGGACAGCTGCCTGCAGCAAAACAATGCCTGCCGCTGCTATGGCAAACCACAGCACGGTCAACATTATTTTTTTGATATTCAGCTTAGGCTTATTCACTACCTGTTTTTAATAATTTCTTTTATAGGTTCTACCATTGCATCTATATCCCCGGCCCCGCTAATGATCAGTAATTCTGTATTATTTTCTTTCAGCCAGTTCAATAGTTCTTCTTTTTCTTTTACCGATCTTTTTTCATTTGTCATTTTATCCAATATCAATGCACTTGTCACACCAGGCATTGGCAATTCCCTTGCAGGATAAATGGGCAATAAGATCGTTTCGTCAGCCAGGCTCAGCACTTCTGCAAATCCATCTGCCAGGTCATTTGTCCTGCTGAACAGGTGCGGCTGAAATAATACTGTACATTTTTTTGTGGGGAACAAGTGCTTTGCTCCTTCAATCAATGCACGCAATTCTTCCGGGTGATGGGCGTAATCGTCTATTACTACCCTGTCATTATTTTTCACCACGTATTCAAACCTTCTTTTCACTCCTTCAAAATTGCTGATCGCTTTTTTGATCTTATCTTCTTCAATATCCAGCCGAACGGCAACAGCAATAGCCGCAATTGCATTTTCCACGTTGTGCATGCCGCCCATGTTCAGCTCTACATTTTTTATTACTCTTTCTTTGATCACCACATCAAAAACATAACTGCCGTTTACGATGCGGATATTCACAGGATGAATGTCGGCCGAAACATCCGTTGCAGAATAGGTCAGCTTATTGCTTACTAAAAATTCACCTGTTCTTGCAATGCCATTTTTGCTAATCAACCATCCACCGCTTTTAATTTTTCCGGTGAATTGTATAAAAGCATC
>CAYOLS010000150.1:0-8263 GCA_964404845.1 uncultured Ferruginibacter sp.
GCAGGATAATAAAACGATGGTAGGCTTGGGAGGATCTTTATCTGTTTTCCTCCGAACCGTTAAAGTTGGCTATGGATGGTTTCTGTCTGGCAATAACGGAAAACCTTATGTGTCGTTGGGTGTCAATTTTATTGAAGGTTTTCAAACAATATCCTCGGTACTTAACAACATAAAAAATCCTTCGCAAACTCCTTAATCATCTAAAACATAGTATTTCATAATGTAAAAAGTTGCAGCCTCTTCTGTAACTTTTTTGTTATGTGAATGTTCTTTCATGGTAAATAATCCTTTTTGCACATGTGTTCAACACCAGCACCCAATTACCCCGTTAATAATATTCCTGATATTTGCTTTTCAAAAGCTTATTACCATGTCATGTTCAGGCACCACAATTGAAACCATTACGGATCAAAAGCAACAGCTCTATAAAAAGCCCAACTGGCTCCGGGTCAAATTGCCTATCGGCGAAGAATACAAGCAGGTTCGCAACCTGGTAGAAACAAACAAGCTCCATACCATTTGCCAAAGCGGCAACTGTCCCAATATGGGTGAGTGCTGGGGCGAAGGCACCGCCACATTTATGATACTTGGTAATATCTGCACCCGCAGCTGCGGCTTCTGTGCAGTGTCCACAGGTCGCCCTGATCCTGTCGATTGGGACGAACCTCAAAGAGTAGCAGAAGCAATTCACCTCATGAAAGTAAAGCACGCAGTCCTCACTTCTGTTGATCGGGACGAACTAGCCGACCAGGGTAGTATTATCTGGTACAATACCATCCGGGCAGTCAAGGCACTGAATCCAAACACAACCTTAGAAACATTGGTACCCGATTTTCGTGCAGACAAAGAGGCTATCGGTCGCATTGCAGAAGCCGCACCCGAAGTTGTATCACACAATATTGAAACAGTGGAGCGTCTCACAAAACAGGTACGCATCCAGGCAAAATACTGGCGCAGCATGGAAACGTTGAAAACGCTTAAAGGCTTAGGCATGCGTACCAAAAGTGGCCTTATGTTGGGCCTCGGTGAAACAAAAGAAGAAATAATTCAAACAATGAAGGATTTGAGAGAACAGGATGTCGATGTAATCACTTTGGGCCAGTATCTCCAGCCAACAGCCAAACACTTAAGAGTCGATCGCTTTGTCCATCCCAATGAATTCAAAGAGCTAAGAGAAATTGGCTACAATCTCGGTTTCGATTATGTTGAAAGTGGCCCGCTGGTTCGCTCTTCTTATCACAGCGAAAAACATGTAATCCAGGGCTGGGGTAGAAACAGATGGATGGAAGAAAAAGCTTTAATCAGTCAACAATAATCGGCAATGGAAAAGCAGGAAGTTATTTTCGAAGATTTGGGATTGATCGCCTACAAAGAAGCATGGGGTTACCAGGAAGAATTGATGCAAAAAAATCTGGCCGCAAAAACCGCTTCAAAAAATCGCAATGATCAATCTGCCCATTTCCCCTCAACCACTAGCCACTTACCATTAACCACTAGCCTCATATCAACCACTCACTACTTCCTCCTCTGCGAGCATCCACCCGTTTACACTTTAGGACGAAATGGCAATAAAAACAACATTCTCATCTCCGAAGACCAGCTGATACAGGATCATATTGATTTCTACCACATCAACAGGGGAGGAGACATTACCTTCCACGGCCCCGGACAAATCGTCGGCTACCCAATCCTCGATCTGGAGAA
This sequence comes from uncultured Ferruginibacter sp., assembly GCA_964404845.1. GTDB lineage: Bacteria > Bacteroidota > Bacteroidia > Chitinophagales > Chitinophagaceae > Ferruginibacter. Next base: position 1,705 of record CAYOLS010000150.1, read on the forward strand.
ATTCTATACTGATATTAGTCGCTACATTTTTGAAATAGAAGAAACCATCATACGAACGCTTGCAGATTACAATATTGTAGGCGAACGCAGCAAAGGAGAAACCGGCGTTTGGATAAATGCGAATATCCCCGGGCAGGCAAGAAAAATATGCGCTATCGGTATTCGCTGCAGCCGTTGGATTACCATGCACGGCTTTGCATTAAATGTAAATACCGACCTCAGTTATTTCAGCAATATTGTACCCTGTGGAATCCCCGATAAAAAAGTTACTTCCATTAAAACGGAGCTTGGGTATGCAGTAAATCCCGATGAGGTTAAAGAAAAGATTATGCATCACTTCTGTAGCATATTTAATTGCGCATTTGTAACACCAGCAACTTTTGAAAAAAAATCTTCACATCCGCTTTGTGTTTCATAGTACTTCGCCTTGGTTCGTGGCACACGAAACAATCCATCAACTTTCAACAGTCGCATCATCCATCGCTTTTTTTAGAGCATGAATAATGCTTGAATTCAAAAGGCTGTTTCTGTCATTCAGTTCATACCAGTTGCCTTCATCTGTTTTATATAATTTGTAGATCACTTCATCAAATGCAGGATTCAGGCTGAACCGGTATTCTGTCAATTGAGCGATTTCCGCATCCAGTGCATTGGTAAGAGAGTAGGGGCCGGTTGTGTAATAATAAAATGTTCCGTTTTCCAGGCTTACGGTTCGTATATCATCGGTCATTTGTCAATATTATGGTATTGCACAAAATGTATCAAAATAAATTATGAACATGGTTCTCTTTTATCATTCTCTTCACTTTTTTAAATCCGCAAAAACGCATTTCGTCATCTCCGTTTATCAGTAGTACATCTAAGGCCGGTTAAAGCGGTGTTCGTCACTTCGTCGTCGGCAAGCAGCCCGCCAAACCGAAGCACTCATACAAAGTCTCTTTTATTTTATTATACTTTGTATCAGTGCTTTGCCCTTCGCTCATTCCGCTGCGCTTCATTCGCTGCGGGTGCTCCGTTGCACTCCGCAGTTTGTCATGCTGCCTGCAGCTCCCCCTCGTTCCTCATGGCAGCTGTTGTGTCTGTCAGGTCGCTTGCTTCATTTCTTACTCATTCCGCTACACTGCACCTCGTTCGCCCCATGCTGTTGCGGCTGCCATAGCAAACCGCTGATCCGCCCACATGCCCACGCTGCGTTTTGCCCGGCAGCCGCAGGCCCGGCTACTATACTCACAGGGGTTCCGTTACGCTTCATTCGATCATTCATTTCGCAAGCCACCTTCCATCCACCCGCTGCCCACTTTACTTGTGCTCGCCGGCCGCCCCGTTCCGGCTGCGTTCAGCTTGCGCTGCTTCGCTTACGTCGTACCTCCGTTTCGCATCGCATCGCTAAGCTTCACTTGCATACGTCCGCCCCCTCCGTAAGTAAATAAATTTACTCCGGGGGCGTCCTATGTTGCTTGCATCGCCCTCGTACCTCGGGCTTCTCTGCAAGCACCTTCAGGGGGCTCGCCAGCTCCGTCCGTTCGTGCGCTCCTCCGTCGCTTCTCACTCCCTCCGCTGTCTTACGGCTCGCAGCGGCTCCGTTGGAAACATCCGTTATTAACTGAAAATTAATATTGCTAAAAGTTAATAAATCAAAAAATGATTACTACATTTGTTGTATGATCAAGAGCAACTTTATTAATCCTTCAGAATACAATCTCAGTAAATACAATAAATTCCTGCTTCAGAAAAAAGAGTGGGAGTATCGTGAGATTACTTCTATTCACTCTTCTCTTTATTACGATTTTAAAAAGCTGGATCAACCCATAACAATTGATTGTTACAAAACTGACGTCCTTGATCTAATGAAAAAGATTACGGAAGTTGATCTTAGCAAACCCTTCGAATTCAAAGAACCCTTATTCGATTGTAATAAATATTTTAAACAATATTTTCATGAATCTGCTGAATCTTCTTTTTGCCCTGTTGAGCAGGATTCAAAAATTGTAGAGATAAAAAGACTGGCGGAAGAATTACGTTCTTATAAAGCCCGTTTTAAAAAGAGTCCTGATTTTAAACTGTTACAAAAAATTACAGCTTTAGTCAAAGAGCTTCACGGTCTGATAGGCATTACGTACAAGGCAACAAAGGCTCAGTTATTATTATTGAGAAAACAAATATTTCACTCTGTCGTAAGAAACATCAGAGACATTTTAAGTGTTTTCGTGAAAAAATTCTTCAGCGGCGATATTGCGTCAGGTGATGAAGATGCTAATGGATATCTGTATTTAAATAGATATCAGTTTAACATCTTAAAACATCCATCACATGTGCGATACAAAGAAATTATTAAAGAAAATAGACAACATCCTTAAAAACAAGAGAACAGGATTAAGTACTAAAGAAATAAAACAACTCAAATCTATTCGTAAAGAACTAGCCCTCGCTGACACAGCAGAACAAATATTGAATTGTTTGCTGCTGTTGTCTCAGCTTTTTTTGGCAGGAAAAACAATATTCTTCGATCCATGAACATTGGTAACGCAATAAAAACAGTCAGGCTCCATGCTGGTTTAAGCCAGCTGGAGCTTTCTGATATCACCGGTCTTTCTCAAACATCTATCTCCCAGATAGAAGGGGGTATTAAAAGTCCCAGTAAAAAATCCATAGAAAAAATATGCAAGGCTTTGAAAATACCGGAAGCCGTTTTATACATCCTCGGAATGGACAACAATGATATCCCCGCCGGAAAGAAAAAAATCTTCGAAGAATTATATCCCGATATCAGGGATTTAGCCATCCAGCTTCTCGGCGCTAAAAAGTCAGGACTGATAAAATAATCCTACAAATCTCTTCATCCAAAAAATCCCGGTTCAGACCTCTTTCAGCTGTCAATCTCTCAATCCTATCAATCCCGGTCACACTATGCGCCAGCGCTGCGGCAAGATATGCCCTTTAAGGTCGGCAAGGCCATCGCTCCATTGCATTCCGCTCGCAGGTTTTCAAAAAAATCTCCACCCTGCGTTGCTCTCCGGGTAGTATTTTTTCTGAAAAGCCTTGCCTTCCCTGCCCACGCTGCATTTGGGTTGCCTATCGCTGGCGCAATGTGGTGGTCTGCCACATGTTTAAATCAGCGTTTACATTATGACGCCTTTAGTTATCAAATGCTTTCGCCACACTTCCGAAATCGTTTGCGAAGCCAATCAGTTTTTTATTCTGTCAGTAGGAGATAATGCCGGCAAACCTAATCACATGGCCTGGCGTAATTCTTTCATCGCCACAGCTCAAAATGTTCACATGCGGGAGTTTTATTTTTGGTTGGTCTATGGTTTGCATAAATCAAAAGCATTCAATAAATACCTGCGGGGTTCTGTCATCCCCTTTCTATCTGTTCAGGAGTTACGCAATACCATCATGGGTGCTGCCCGTTATGCATACCCCCATTTCCAGCAGTTCAAAGAAGTCATGGAATACCTCGAAAGGTTCGAAGCAAAAAAAACGCACATGCGGGATGCTTTACAAAAAATCGAAGCCGCCCAGCAGGCACTCATCACCGGCTACCTCCGTTCTATCGGTTTCAAAGGATAGCAAACAAAAAGCCCGGGCCTCCGCCCGGGCTAAATTTTTTCCTTTTATACTTGTCATCCTGAGGAACGAAGGATCTATTCCAACAAATAATAAAATCGTTCTCCAAATTCAAAATGTATCAATTTATAAATGCTGAGTTTACTATGCACAACAGTTCAACATAGCTGCCGCCGCAAACGGGCTGTATATCGTTTGCGGATGTCTTTTTTTGCTTACTTTTTTGGACAAGCAAAAAAGTAAGGCCTGCGCTGCAAGCGCTTATAACAGAGAACAAAAAAAGCCCGGACGAAGTCCAGGCTTACTTTCTGCCGACCGTCACCACAACATCAACAGAAAATCTTTTTCAATTTCACGATAACAGCTTTCAACAGGACAGTTACCAGGAAACTCACAGCGGCACCAACACCACCCAGCACCACAGTCTTCAAAATGTCCTGGCTGCTGATATTACAAACTACAGTCAGCAATGTTCCGCCCGCAGTTCCTGCCTTTGTGCTATTATCAAACAGTTCTTTTATCATGGGCTCAGTTGTTGAGAAATAGTTAGCGTTAATTCAGCATCATCAATATGATTGCATACAAGAAAATAGAATTTTGCAAATGCCAGCTCCGATCGGCTGCCTCTTCCTTCACCTGTTAAAATAGAAACCGGAGTGATATAGCCCGGTTCTTGGTTCATACCCTGCACATCCGAAAGTATAAGGATTTTTTTACGACCCGGTACATTCATCAGTTCTAAATGGAAACCAATTGCCGAGCTATATCTTTTTCGAATAAGGTATTCTCCCTCCGGGATACACGAATATCTTGCGTGGTTGTCAAGCCATGGCAGTTCCACAGTACTGCACACCCTCGATTTGCTGAGATATAGCTCTCCATTCGTGCCATAAGGAAAATACGTCCTTACCAACTCCAGTTTCATTTTTCATAGGTATTAAGAGTTTAGGTCATCTACACGCCACCATTCACCGTCACCAGGTTCAGCGCATTGAAAGCCCCGTTTTTAAGTGCATAGTTCTGACCATTCACTTCCTGGTAAAATTCAATACCTACCGCCAAAAAGAGTGGGTGAGTGCTTGCAGCCGGCAAAGCATTGGCGAGGTTGATCACAGCTGTCGGGTTCGCATCAATGGGCAATACTGCACTTGATTGAGCATCTACGGTGAAAACTTCCGCTTCAAAATCAACTTCTGCACCTGCTGTGTTGATCTTAAAGTGTGTTGCACCACTCGGTGCATTGATCATATTCACCGGGATAAATGCCGGGAAATTCACTGTCAGCGCACCGGTCACACGATCAATCACCGCAGTGAAAGGAGCGTAGATGGTAGTGCTTACCTTACCATTAATGTTGAAGTCAAAGCCCTGCAGCAGTTCAGCTTCACCGTCAATCACGTTTCTCAGGCCCCTTGGGTTGGTAGTATCCATCTGGATCACTTTTACCATTTCAGTCGTCAACCTGCTTACCATCCTGCGGTCAGCAGCGTTCTGCAGCAGGTTACGCAGGGCATTTCTCAGTACTTTGCCGGCCTTGCCTGCCCGTCCAAACTCAGCGCCGTTTTCTCTTGTTCTTTGGAATGCAGGATCATTGGCGATCCTGTCGGCGGGAATGCCGCCTTTTTCTCTGGCCAGGTAGCCATCAGCACTTTTGTAAAAAGTGATGTCACCGATGGTACCATCCAGTTTGATAATACCTTTTTGTCTTGCCATGGGATTTTAGATTAATTGTGAAAATTTGTGCAACATTTCGGCTAATCCTTGCTGTTAGTAGATTAGCTGTATTTTTGTTGCTATCACCACAAGATTAAAATGACTTCACTTCTTAAACAAGCAGGCGTACCGGCTGTGCAGGAATATGCAGCAAACGATCCCAAACCGCATAGTGGTTTATGCAAAAGATGTAATGAATATCACCGGCCGTAAAGAGAGGGCGGCACGCAAACTATTGTCCCAGGTCAGGAAAAAATACAACAAGCAAAAAGGCGAATTTATTACCACGCAGGAATTCTGTGCTTATACCGGCATCCCTGAATCATTGGTACTACCGTTCCTCGTATAAGCATCCGCAAGGCTTCTCATCCACTCACTCGCTGCATACAAAACGATCCATTCAAAAATAAAATGCCCTGCAAGTTAGCTGCGGCACAAAGGCCAGCGCTGCGCAGCATAAACACAAGGCCAGCGCACAAAGGCCATCCTTTATACTGCCGGCCAACATCCGCTGCTGCCTTTGCCGTGCATTTTATTTTTTCATTTAAATCTCTCGTTATGTCTACAGTAGTTCAGCGTTGGTGGTTCGGCAGCATGCTCATTACATGCTGGTTCGTCTCACCAGGTGTGTATGTATTTTCTACCGTTCAGGGCTATAGCTTCCATTCGTCATGTGAGCCACCTTGGGGCTGGTATGGGAGCTTCTAGCAGCTATTCACTGGCTCCTTGCTATGCCTGCGGCCTCCGCAGGCATTCGGCCTGATCTGCCGGAATATCAAATTTAACATGACATGAGCCTTGTCATAAGGCTATCATAATTCTCAGGTTATTGAAAAAGGACATTTTGTTTATTTATTTTAGACTTCCAACACGTGAGCATGTCTCAAAACCAAAACGACACACAACACCGCAGGATGCTCATCCTGCTATTAATAATCCTGGCACTTGCAGCTATCATTGGGTTTAGTTGGTATTTCCTTTCCTCCTAGACTTTGCAAATCTCTTCTCCTCAAGCCGTTCTGATTACAATGCATCAATCACACAAAAAAAGCAACAATTGCTTGTTGCTTCAAATCAGCTGGTTTAGGTAATGGTTTTCCCAGGAGTAATAATATCCGGTCCCGGGTAAGTGTTATAGCAATAACACATCAAATACAAAAATGTTGAATGAGCATAGCCTGATTATCTTTCAGGCAAGTCAAAGCCCTTGATAAAGTATGGATAGAGTATTGAAACCAGGCCTTTCTTAACAGGGTAGAATAGGGGTTGTAAAAAATAA
>CAYOLS010000151.1:0-8183 GCA_964404845.1 uncultured Ferruginibacter sp.
AATTTTAAATAACGAAGCGCTTAAAAAACTAATTCAACCAAAACGGCAACTCCTTAAGGAATTGCCGTTTAATTTTTTGTTAGATTTTCCTATGTAGGAAAAAATTGTCGCTCCCCCTGCCGGATCCCGAATGATCGGGACGACCCTGATTAATTCCGCAGCTGCGGGACTCTAACCAACTGAGCTAAGGACGCCGTGGGTATAAAAGTTGGATTGCACAGTAATTCTATCAATTTTCTTGACTTTTGCTTTTTGATATACTTTTCCAGTTTTGTCGCAACGGCTTCCGAATTTCCACAGGAGAATAACGCTTTTAATATCCAGGGACGGTATTCCTTGTATACGTATTAAAAGAATCCTGGTAATTGTGTTTCTGTAACCTGCTGTTGATGTCAGCTGTATACTCAACATAATATTTGTCAGCAGACCGGAGTATAGAAATATATATGTAGTACATCCCTGAAATGATAAAAGGACCAACATCTCTGTCAATCCTTTTTTTCTTCTTCGCTCCCCCTGCTGGACTTGAACCAGCGACCCTCTGATTAACAGTCAGATGCTCTAACCAACTGAGCTAAGGAGGAGTATATTTCCCAACAGAGTCCCGATAGCTATCAGGAGAAGAATTTCCCTTTTGGGGTGGCAAAAATAAGGGATTTTGCTTTTTAGAAAAAAAATAAATGAACTATTTCAACCAGTCAAACAGATTATTTTCTTCAAAGCCTATAAAAATGCCCTCAGGCCTTATTTCCAAAGGATAGGTTTTTAAAAAATAACCCTCGCCGCTGGTATTACGACCATTTTGCAGGCTGAATTTATAGCGATGCAGCGGGCAAACTATGTTACCAAGACTATCTGTATAGCCTGCGGCCATGGATCCGCCGGCATGCGGGCATTTTGCCGCACAGGCATATAGTTGTTCTTTGTGTAATGTGAGACAAACTTTTTTGCCGGCCACTTCCAGCTCTGTTAGCCCGGCTTCGGAAAAAGGAAGCCCGGTTAGAGAATCTGCGATTTTATGCCAGTTTATTTTTTTCAAAATGTTTTTTAAGCGTACGGCGTACACACAAATAGAAATTATTGCATTCGTGTAATTATTAATAAAAATACTCTGCCTTATAGGGATACCTCACCTGGTACATTTCCCTCACTTTATTTAAAATGGTTTGGCGCAGCACATCAATATTTTTTCTTTCGAGGGCAGAAACAAATACGCAATTGCCTTTTGTTTCTTCCTGCCACCTTTCTTTCAGTTCACGGAGAATATCATCCTTTACTTCCGGCTCCAGCCATTCGTCAAATACTTCTTCTTCATACTTATCCATCTTATTGAAAATAGTAATGGTGGGCTTTTCGGCGCAGCCGAGTTCGGCCAGTGTTTTATTCACCACGGTGAGTTGCTCTTCATATTGTGGATGAGAAATATCTACTACATGCAACAACACATCAGCTTCTCTTACTTCATCAAGCGTGCTTTTAAAACTTTCTACGAGGTGATGCGGAAGCTTGCGGATAAAACCAACCGTATCGCTTAATAAAAAAGGGGTTTGCTCAAATACCACTTTACGGGTGGTAGTATCGAGAGTTGCAAACAATTTATTTTCTGCAAACACTTCGCTCTTGCTGAGCGTGGTCATCAAAGTACTTTTGCCTACGTTGGTATAACCTACCAGTGCTACTCTTATAAATTCTCCTCTTTCTTTTCGCTGTGTAAACGATTGCTTGTCAATTTCGCTGAGGCGCTTACGCAACAGGCTGATCTTGTCTTTTACGATACGGCGATCCGTTTCGATCTCCGTTTCACCGGGACCTCTTGTGCCCACACCTCCACCTTGCCGCTCCAGGTGCTTCCACATACCTCTTAGCCGGGGAAGTATATATTGGTATTGTGCCAGTTCTACCTGCGTTTTGGCCTGCGCCGTTTTTGCACGGGTAGCAAAAATATCAAGTATGAGGTCGCTGCGATCCAGGATCTTTACTTTGAGTTCTGCTTCAATGTTCTGTAGTTGTTTTCCTGTAAGCTCATCATCAAAGATCACCATACTGATATCGCCTTTAAGCAGGATAAAACTTCTGATCTCTTCCAGTTTTCCTTTTCCAATGAAGGTTCTTGTATCGGGATGCTTTAATTTTTGTGTGTACCGTTTTGCTGTTTTCACACCGGCCGTTTCTGCCAGAAATACCAGTTCATCGAGCCATTCGTTTACCTGCGTTTCCGTCTGCTCGTTTTGAACCAATCCCACCAGCACAGCTTTTTCTTCCTGCTGTATCTTATTGTTTTTTTCGATCATTACTTTTCCTTTTTATTTCGTTTTAAACCCTGCCTGGATTAAAACCGCAGACAGGGATTAAAATAACAAACGTTCCGGTTGTGATCGGAACGTTTGCAAATATCTGTATTTTAAAAATATTAATTTTTGCTGGCAGAAGCCTGTGCTGCCTCCACCCATTTGCTCATTTCCGGGCAATCTTTGTAGTCATTGTCTATCATGATATAATAGGTCTTGATCTTTTTGTAAAACCATTCTTCCAGTGCATTTTCTTTTTTCTCTTCCAGCGCTTTATTGGCAATTTTGCTGTAATCATCTTTCAGGTTTTCCCTATGCGGCTGGCTCTGCGATTTAAGGTAAATAAGCCGGATACCTTTTTTACCACGCTCGTCTGCAAACTCTGTCGGCTGCGAATATTCACCTACTTTCAGGTTTTTCAGCATAGGTATCAACGCCGGATCAACCTGGTCCAAAGTAAGAAAGCTTCCATTTGGACCCTGGATCATGCCCCCAGTGAATTTGCTTGCAGGATCATCACTATTTTTATTTACTGCAGTACCAAAATCAATTGTGCCGGAGATCAGGTTAGCCCTTATTGAATCGAGCTTTGAAAAACCGTCTTTCATTTCATATTGTGTTACCTGCGGTATCTTTAAAATATGCCTTACAACAGCATCATCACCTGCACGGCTCACGAGTTGTACAATGTGATAACCGAACTGCGTTTTAAACGGAGAGCTTATCTGTCCTTCTTTTAATGCAAAAGCTTTTTGTATCCAGGTAGGATCCATCAAACCTGCTGTTCTGTTTACATCATACTGCCCACCGGCGTCTTTGCTGCCAGGATCATCAGAATTCCTTGCCAGCATACGAAAATCTTTCCCGGCCTCTGCCTGCTTTTTATAATCAGCCAGCTGCTCTATTGCATACTCTTCCGCTTCCCTGCTGGCTTTGGGGTAAATAATGATCTGCCCGATCTCTACTTCACTTTCATAATAAGGTAAACTGTCGACAGGGATTTTTTCAAAATAAGCTTTTACTTCATTGGGTGTGATGCGAACACTTTCCACGATCTTGTTCCTCATAGCGCCTGCAAGCTTCATATCCCTGATACCTTCCCTCATATCATCTTTCAACTGGTAAATAGATTTACCTGCAATTCTTTCTACCTCATCTTTGGAACCATACTGCTGTATGAAATAACGGATACGGTTGTCGATATCAGATTCAACCTCTTCATCAGTAACAGGTAAAGAATCTTTTTCTGCCTGTAATACCAACGCTTTTACCCCGAGTGATTGTTCAAGCGTCATGCAACGACCGTTTGGCGGAACTTCAATTCCCTGTCTTTGCATATCAAGCAACGCATTGTCTATATCTGATTTAAGAATGATCTTATTACCTACTACAGCAATGATCTTATCTGCCAGTACGGGTTTTGGTTGCGCCATGGCGGCCATGCCCATTAAAACAGCGATGCAGGATAGTATAAATTTATTTTTCATTTTTACAAGCAGTGCTTTATTGAATCTTTCAAAATTAACCCTGTATCGCACTGATACAGGGTTTGATGGTTTCATTTAACAAAATATTGTAGCTACAGCTGGGTTGATCAGCTTATCAACTATAACGTACGTTTTACTTCTACTTCTTCGAATGCTTCCACGATATCGCCTACTTTGATGTCGTTGTAATTTTTAACTACAAGACCACACTCCATGTTAGAAGACACTTCTTTGGCATCATCTCGGTAGCGTTTCAGGCTTGATAATTCGCCGGTAAATATTACGATACCATCCCTTACGAGGCGGATGCGATTGTTACGGGCAATTTTACCATCGAGTACAAAGCAACCGGCAACGGTGGCTTTATCGAAGCGGTAGGTCTCACGGATCTCAACATTTCCGAGGATCTTCTCTTCAACCGTTGGTTCCAGCATCCCTTCCATCGCACTCTTGATCTCTTCAATAGCATTGTAGATGATAGAGTACATTTTGATCTCGATCGATTCCGCTTCTGCCATACGTGCTGCCTGCATGCTGGGTCTTACGTTAAAGCCGATGATAATGGCATCCGATGCATTGGCAAGGGTAACATCACTTTCTGTAATAGCACCTACGGCTTTGTGGATCACTTTCACCACGATCTCTTCGGTACTTAATTTTTGTAAGGAATCACTCAACGCTTCTACCGAACCATCCACATCACCTTTGATGATCACATTCAGCTCTTTAAAGTTGCCGAGCGCCAAACGACGGCCGATCTCATCCAGCGTAATGTGTTTCTTGGCACGCATACCTTGTTCACGCAGTATCTGTCCACGTTTGTAAGCGGTTTCCCTTGCATCGGCTTCGTTCTCAAATACTTTGAAAGTTTCACCGGCCTGTGGCGCACCATTCAAACCGAGTATGAGTACCGGTGTTGATGGCGGTGCATTGTCTACACGCTGGTTCCTTTCATTGTACATGGCTTTCACCTTACCAAAGAACTGGCCGGAAACGATCATATCACCCTGTTTCAATGTACCGTTCTGTACAAGAATTGTTGCTACATAACCACGGCCTTTATCCAGCGAAGCTTCAATGATGGTTCCTGAAGCCTGCTTTTCAGGGTTGGCTTTTAATTCGAGTATATCTGTTTCGAGTAATATTTTTTCGAGCAGCAGATCTACGTTCAATCCTTTTTTAGCGCTGATCTCCTGGCTCTGGAATTTACCACCCCAGCTTTCTACCAGTATGTTCATGCCTGCCAGCTGTTCTTTGATCTTTTCTGGATTGGCCCCGTCTTTATCAATTTTGTTGATGGCAAATATCATTGGTACCGATGCTGCCTGCGCATGGGAAATGGCTTCTTTCGTTTGAGGCATTACCGCATCATCCGCAGCTACAACGATCACGGCAATATCCGTAACCTTGGCACCACGTGCACGCATGGCCGTAAAGGCTTCGTGGCCCGGTGTATCAAGGAAGGTAATGTGCCTGCCGTCTTTGGTACTTACCTCGTAAGCACCAATATGCTGGGTAATACCACCTGCCTCACCTGCAATTACATTCGCATTGCGGATATAGTCAAGCAATGATGTTTTACCATGATCTACGTGGCCCATGATGGTTACGATCGGCGCCCTTGGTTCCAGGTCTTCCGGATCGTCTATTTCTTCTTCTTCCTCCAGTTCTGCGGCATCATCTACGCCTATAAATTCTACTTCATAATTAAACTCACTTGCTACCAGCTCGATCACATCGGCTTCCAGCCTTTGGTTGATGGATACCATGATACCAAGGCTCATACATTTGCTGATAACATCGGCAAAGCTTACATCCATCAGGTTGGCGAGCTCACTTACAGAAATAAATTCTGTAACCTGCAATTTGTTGTTGTCTGCTCCTTCTGCACCCATCTGGTCAGCCATTTCTTCTCTCTTGGCTTTGCGGTATTTTGCTTTAAGGCTTTTACCACGGCCCCCTGCACCTGCCAGTTTAGCCTGTGTTTGCTTCAGCTTTTCCTGTATCTCTTTGGCATCAATTACTTTGTCTTCTCTTCTTCCGGCGCCGGTATTATTACCCTGGCCCGGGCGCTGGAAGCGGTTGTTACCTTGTCCCTGGCCCGGCCTGTTCTGACCACCACGGTTATCCATAGGAGGTCGTTGTCCGCCAGGACCCCTGTTATCGCCCTGGTGAGGAGCTCCGGGTTTTTTCTGGATAGGTATGCGCTTGCGTTTGTGTTTTTCGTCGTCTTTTTTAGGCCTTGTATCGTTATCAACAGGTAATTCAATTTTACCCATGATCTTCGGACCAGTTAACCTTGTTGCCTGTATATTTTCAATTTTCGGCGCTTCTGCTACAACAGGCTCTGCTGCTTTCGGAGCTTCTGCTACCGGTGCTTTGGGCGCTTCTTCTACTACAGGTTCTGCTTTCTTTTTCGCTTTTGGCGCTTCTTCTTTCTTCGGCTCTTCTGCTTTTACTTCTTCCTCTTTTTTCCTGGCAGATTTTTTAGGCCTGGTAGAAGAATCAATTGCATCCAGGTCTATTTTATCCAACACTTTTAGCCCCGTTACTTCCGGCGCTTCTATTTTAACCACCTCTGCAGGAGCTTCCTCTTTTTTCTCTGCCACAGGTTTTACTTCTGCAACAGGCGCAGCGGCTTTTTCCTCTGCTGCTGCTTTTTCTTCAGCTGCTGCTTTCTCTGCTTCTTTTGCTTTCGCTTTTTCCTCTTTCTTTTTGATAGAAAGATCTTCTTCGTCTTTTTTCTTTTTTGCTTCCGCTGCTGCTCCTTTCGGCAGATCTATTGCTTCTGCTTTTTGTTTAGCGGCCTTATCGCTCTGGAACTCTCCCTGCAGTACACGGTACATATCTTCCGTGAGTTTACTGGTAGGCTTCAGATCGTCGGCGCTGAAATTTTTAGACACAAGAAAGTCTATCAAGGTTTGGGAACCTATGTTAAACTCTTTGGCCGCAGCCATCAACCTTGGTGTGTTTACTTCTGACATTCTTTGTTTTTGGTTATTGCCTAAGGCATTATTTTAACTTTGAATAGCATGGGGCTTAATCCCCATGCTATTCAAAGTATTATTCTTTTTCAAATTCTTCTTTCAATATCCTTCTTACCTCATCTATTGTTTCTTTTTCCAGATCAGTTCTGCGTTCCAGCTCTTCTGCTGAAAGGTCTAATACCGAACGGGCAGTATCGCAACCTACTCTTTTCAACTCTTCGATGATCCATGGTTCAATTTCATCTGTAAATTCATCCATGTCGATATCAAATTCTTCCTCACCTTCTTCGCTGTCACGGAATACATCAATTTCGTATCCTGTTAATTCGCAGGCCAGCTTGATGTTAACACCTCTGCGACCAATGGCCAGTGAAACCTGGTCGGGCTTGAGATAAACATTGGCGTGCATTTTTTCGTTGTCCAGGTCTATATTGGTGATCTTTGCCGGCGTCAATGAACGCTGGATCAGCAGTTGTGTATTGGCTGTATAGTTGATCACATCAATGTTCTCGTTCTTCAATTCACGAACAATACCATGGATACGGCTACCTTTCATACCAACGCAGGCACCAACCGGGTCGATCCTGTCGTCGTAGCTTTCTACGGCTACTTTCGCTCTTTCACCCGGGTCTCTCACTATCTTCTTAACAACAATCAAACCATCAAAAATTTCCGGTACTTCTATTTCCAGTAATTTTTCCAGGAACAAAGGACTTGTTCTTGATAAGATGATCACAGCCTGGCTGTTTTTTAACTCTACTTTTTTAACTACTGCACGAACATTCTCACCTTTCTTAAAATAGTCAGCAGGTATTTGTTCAGATTTGGGAAGCAACATTTCATTGCCGTCTTCATCAAGGATCAATACTTCTTTTTTCCAAACCTGGTATACTTCACCGCTAACGATCTCACCAATACGGTCTTCGTATTTTTTAATCAAGATATTTTTCTTCAGGTCGTTGATACGGGCAGCAAGTGTTTGCTTACCGGCCAGTATTGCACGACGGCCAAATTCTTTTTGTATATCTACTGCTTCATATAATTCTTCCCCTACGCTGTAATCCGGTTCAATTTTAATAGCATCTTTCAGCTCAATTTCAGTAAGGGTATTATACAGGTCATCATCATCAACAATAGTACGGCGACGAAAGATCTCCAGGTCACCCTTCTGGTCATTTACGATCACATCAAAATTCTCGTCGCTCCCGTACTTCTTTCGGATAAGTGTTTTAAACACATCTTCCATCACTTTCATTAAAGTAGGGCGGTCAATATTTTCCGCATCTTTAAATTCCTGAAACGAGTCTATTAAGTTAATGCTTGCCATAATGTTACCGGCCTCCCTTCCAGCTACTGTTACTGGAATCTACCCCGCCGGTGCTGGGTTTTTTGTTAATTAAAATTTTATAAGAACTTTTGTT
>CAYOLS010000152.1:0-8177 GCA_964404845.1 uncultured Ferruginibacter sp.
AAACAGTAAAAAGTATGATGCTGCAGGAAGACAACAACCTGTACAAGCTCAGTTATAAGACCGGCTGGGGTTTCGACGAACAAAAGAACAATATTGGCTGGATCGCCGGCTGGATAGAAGAAAACCGGCACGTTTATTTCTTTGTAACGCTTGTTAAATCACCCGATCCTAAATTAGATATGCGGAATGTGCGGCTGAACATCACCAAAGACATATTAAAGGACCTGGGTTTTTTAGAGGGGAAGATGTAAATGCAAAAAGAGGTAGGAGAAAAGCGCATACAGAGTTAAGTTTACAGTGTTGGTCAGACTGGGACGGTCAGATCAGTATGCCAACTGTCTGACGGACTCCTGACAAAAAGAGATAATGTTGTTCTTCTCTATAGCTTCCTTTTCTCTTTATACTCTTAGCTTAATATTAACAGCATTCCCTCCTTTGATCCTTAATTTAGAGCAATAAACCTATGCTTCAGTTTCAATATATTTTGCTTCTAAGCGCACTCGTGCTGGTACCGGTTATTTTTGGGATGTACCTGTATGCCCGTGCCAAAAAGCAAAAAGCCATTCAAAAGATCGGCGATCCTCAATTGGTAGCCCAGCTGATGAAGCAATACAATAGCAAAAGCTTTTTACAAAAATTTTTACTCGTAACAGTTGCCATGGCAGCATTGGTGATCGCACTCGCCAACCTGCGCAAACCAAGCGGCTCAGAAAATGTAAGCCGTGCCGGTATTGATGTAATGATCGCACTCGATGTAAGCAAGAGCATGCTCGCAGAAGATGTAAGTCCCAACCGCCTCGAAAGGGCCAAACAAATGCTCAGCCGGCTCATTGATAAATTAGGGAACGACCGCATCGGTATTGTGATCTTTGCAGGCAAGGCTTACCTGCAAATGCCCATAACCGGCGATCTTTCCGCCGCCAAAATGTACCTCGGCTCTGCGGATACCGAATCTGTTCCTACACAGGGAACCGTTATCGGCGATGCCTTAAAAATGTGCAATGCTTCTTTTAATACCAAGGAAAAAAAATACAAAGCCGTTGTACTCATCAGCGATGGTGAAGACCATGATGAAGCTGCTGATGAGATCGCCAAACAAATGTCAAACGATGGCGTGGTTATTTATACCGTGGGCATTGGCTCCGCCACCGGTTCGCCCATTATTGATGAAACCACCGGCGAAATGAAAAAAGATGCGCAGGGCAATACCGTTATCACCAAACTCAATGAAGCAGCTTTGCGCTCTATTGCAGAAAAAGGGAATGGTGGTTATATGTTGTACAACAATACAGAGACTGTTGCTTCTACCATTGCTTCGCAGCTGGCTAATCTGGATCAAAAAGCTGTTAAAGATGATTCGCTTACCAACTATCAAAGCTATTATCAATGGTTCCTGGCACTGGCCTTGCTCTTGTTGCTGGGAGAACTATTTATCAGCGAAATGAAAACTATGAAACAACGCAAGTTAAAACCCGCAGCTACTGTACTAGCTTTGATGCTGGCATTTTCAGCTTCTGCGCAATCCAATAAGGAAACTATTAAGCAGGGCAATGAAGCTTATGGTAAAAAAGATTATCCTGCAGCTGCAACGGAATACAATAAAGTGGTGCAGAAAGACCCTGATAATGTGGTGGCACAATACAATCTGGGCAATGCCCTGTATAAAAGTGAAAAGAAAGAAGATGCTATCAATGCGTATGATAAATCCATCAGCAAGCTTACCAAACCGGTGGAAAAAAGTAATGCTTATTATAACAAAGGCGTAGTACTTCAGAATGACAATAAAATACCTGAATGTATTGAAGCCTATAAAAATGCACTCAAGCTTGATCCTAACAACGAAGATGCACGCCAGAACCTGCAAAAAGCATTAAAAAAACAACAGGAACAAAAGCAGCAGGATCATAAAGATAAAAAAGACGAAGACAAGGAAAAACAAAAAAATAAAGAACAGCAGCAAAAGCCAAAGCCGCAACCCAGCAAAATGAATAAAAAAGATGCGGAGGAAAAACTAAAGGCATTGCTGCAAAAGGAAAAGAACCTGCAGGACAAATTACATAAGGTAAATGCCAATGCGCCGAATAAGCCGGAAAAAGACTGGTAGTTAATTAATTGCAGCTTTGCCAAAGTTTACAACTTTAGCAAAGCTATTTCAGTAGTTTCTTAACTTTGCCTGCCGGAAATATCATTACTCCGCCACAGAATTTATGCAGCTTTACACCGAGAGTTTAACGCAATACAAACGTCTCCAGACAAGAGAAGTAAAAATAGGGAACCTGTTATTGGGCGCCGGCCATCCCATCCGTGTGCAAACTATGACCACAACGGATACGATGGATACGATAGCTACGGTGGAGCAAACTATCCGCTGTATAGAAGCCGGGGCAGAAATGGTGCGTATAACAGCGCCTTCCAAAAAAGAGGCGGAGAACCTGCAGGCCATAAAAGATGAATTGCATAAAAGAGGTTATACCACACCACTGGTGGCAGACATACACTTTACACCCAATGCCGCTGAAATTGCAGCAAAGATCGTTGAGAAAGTAAGGGTAAATCCAGGCAACTATGTTGACAAGAAAAAATTTGAACAGATAGAGTATACTGATGCAGAATATGCGGAAGAGATAGAAAGAATAAGAGAACGGTTTACGCCGCTGGTAAGAATATGCAAGGAACATGGCACTGCTATGCGTATTGGTACAAACCATGGCAGTTTAAGTGACCGCATCATGAGCCGCTATGGCGATACGGCGATCGGCATGGTGGAAAGCGCCATGGAATTCTTACGCATTGCCCGCAGCGAAGATTACCACAATATCATCCTGAGCATGAAGAGCAGCAACCCGTTGGTGATGGTGCAGGCTTATCGATTGCTCATACAACACATGATGGATGAATTCAGCGAATGTTATCCTCTGCACCTGGGCGTAACAGAAGCAGGTGATGGAGAAGACGGAAGAATAAAATCTGCCATTGGTATCGGCACATTATTGCAGGATGGTATCGGCGATACCATCAGGGTAAGCCTTACAGAAGACCCTGAATTTGAGATACCTGTTTGCATGGACCTGGTAAAAGACCTGCCGGCAGGAAGCAATATTACCGAAGACGCCAAAAGCGAAGAGCAAATAAAACTGCCTTATTCTCCTTTTGAATATAAAAAAAGAACGACCGGCCAGGTGATGAATGTCGGCAGCAAACATGTGCCGGTGGTCGTGGCTGATTTTATGCAACACGGAGAAATTGCCGCAACAGACCTTGAAACGATCGGCTATACTTACAATCCTTCAACAGATAAATGGAATATCTCTGATGCTGCTGCGGATATCATTTACACCGGCAGCAAGACCATTTCATTCGAGTTGCCCGGCACATTGAATATTCTTTGCGATCATACTACATGGCTTACTCAAAAAGGGAATACAAAATACTTTCCCTTGTACCAGGGCAAGGAGTTTTTAGCAGCTGCTGAAAGATCCGCAGTTGCCAATTTTATTGCAGTTGATGCCAATGCAGATAACGCAGCGCTCCTGGATGCTGTAAAAAATGATCCAAGCGTTGTATTGTGTGTTTATGCTACTGCTGCCAATGCCATGCAGTCGGCCAGGAACTTTATCAGCAACTTAATGCAGGAAAATATTAATTGCCCTGTAATAATTGCGGTGGAAAGCATGCACCAAACTGTGGACGAACAACTCATTCATTTCAGTATAGGCGCAGGTGCTTTATTTTTAGACGGTATGGGCGATGGTATCTGGCTGATGAATGACCCTTCCAACATGGTTGACCAGAAAGTGAGCGGCAGAACTTATCTCCCAACAAAAAACAATCACCAGTTTTTAAACAATACTTCTTTTTCCATTTTACAGGCCGTAAGAACGAGAATATCCAAAACTGAATACATTAGCTGTCCAAGCTGCGGCCGTACTTTGTTTGACCTGCAGGAAACAACCGCTAAGATCCGCAACGTAACCAATCACTTAAAAGGATTAAAGATCGCCATCATGGGTTGTATCGTAAACGGTCCCGGCGAAATGGCCGATGCTGATTTTGGTTATGTAGGCAGCGGTCCCGGCAAGATCACTTTGTACCGTGGCAAGGAAGTGGTGAAACGCAATATCAACAGCGAAGTAGCAGTAGATGAGCTCATCAACCTGCTGAAAGAAAATGAAGTATGGGTCGATCCTGTTATATAATCATTTCAATCTCTTCAACACCGGCACGCCTGACAGCGAAGAAGCATCTCTGTAATCCACCAGGTGCACATCACCCGGTTTTGAAAAGCGATAATTCTTCCCGCTGATCGGTCCTATTACTGACAATGCAGTTTTACCGGTGTATTCAAAATTTACATCGGGCCACATTTTAGCAGCAGTACCTGCAAAAACATTGCTGTTGCTTAATTGAAAATGTTCCTGCGAAGCAAGGGCTTCTCTTTTATTTCCGCAATTGCACATGATCGTAAAATTTTAATCTTCCCGGTAGTCCGGTAAATCTTTTTCGCCATAATTTTTTTTAGTGCTGCCTTGTTCCAGCAAACAAGCTGCGCCTGAAATGGCCCACCAGCACAATACAATCTCTATCCATCCCTTGCCCAACCATATTCCGAATGGCAATGCGATCCACAGGCTCAGGCAATAAAAGCAGTCGAGCAGGCTTCCGAAGAAACCTGCTCCTGCTTTTTTTCAATATGAAAACCAGGTCGAAGGGACCGTCTTCCTTGCTTAGTAAATGCGTAAGGCGCCAGGTCGCTAAGATGGATAATATGAGGTAAGTCATGCTCATTTAGTTTATGCTTCTACCGCTTCGGTAGCCGGTTCAATGGCAAATGCAGCTACCCATGGTCTGTCATACTCATATAATCTCCTGTAGCCATTGGTAGCCAGCGCATACACATGAAGGTTTTCGGAAAAGGCCGCCTGCTCGCAATTGCCCAGCAAACTGGCAACCGGTACTTCCTTGCTGTACCTTCCACCAGCCAGTGTGTAGCCGTTGGAACTGTTGCCAATAACCATTCCGTCTGTATTCGCATCCGGGCAAGGAATGGCATTGCCCCGTATCACACTGAATCCGAACACAGCAAAGTTTTCAGGATGCGAAGCTTCAAATGAGAACTCTACTTTAGAAGTTGCTTTGTCTGCATAAGGAGCAAAACCACATTCTGTATCTGAATCTGCTGTGCTGCCATCTGTATTTAATACTGTTATGTTATCAATTACGGCATTGCAGCTATCATTGTTAACCCTGAAACTCATTTTGTATGCCAGTGCATTCAATGCATTGCCGGGATCATTTACAAGATAGTCCTCCACATGGAATGCAGGATAATCAGCACTGCTGAATGCAGTATTTGAAAGTGGCAGTGATATCCTGGTGTCGTCAGGATTTGAAACATGGAAAGTAGATCTGGGTACACTTACTCTTTCCGGCGTGCCGGCGTTGATCCTGTAAAGCTCAAACCTGAAATCGTACATTCCATCCTGCAGGTCAGTAGATACAATAGATGCCACTGTAAAAGCCTGGGTCATCCATTCCCTGTTGATCAACGTTCCCGCAGGCACAGGAATACCCGGTTGTGTGGCAGCATCATGATAAGGGATAATGTATAGGCCGGAGAAAGAAGGGTCTTTCAGATCGAAAGATTTTCTTTGCTGAAAAACAGGATTCATACCATCGTTGATCTCATCTTCATACTCACGGCTCAGCGGGTCATTAAAGATCGTCCAGCTGGAAGGAATATCTGCATCTGCATTTTTCTTGTAGGAACAGCGGTAATGTGTTACACCGCTGCTGTGGAGTGTGCTTCCAAAATCTGCCACCACATCCAGGTTGCCACCAAAAGGATTTACATAACGGATGCCCGGTAAACCGGCAAGATAAATATCTGTAAGCCCCTTTGCATTAAAGGAAACGCCCTGCACAGTTTGTACAACGTTCCTCTGGAGAATGTGAGAAGTAAACGCTGCATTACCTATGCTCATGATCTCACAAACAGCACCAGGCAGGTCAGGGCGGCAGAAAGGTACACGGCTATCCGTAATATTGATATTGATATCTGTGCTGCAGGTATAGTTCCACAAAGTATGGCATGCTCTGCCGGGATTATGCACTGTTACCCATTGCCCGTCAATAAAATATTCTACCCAGGTATAAATATCTGCATCTGCATTTTTCTTGTAGGAACAGCGGTAATGTGTTACACCGCTGCTGTGGAGTGTGCTTCCAAAATCTGCCACCACATCCAGGTTGCCACCAAAAGGATTTACATAACGGATGCCCGGTAAACCGGCAAGATAAATATCTGTAAGCCCCTTTGCATTAAAGGAAACGCCCTGCACAGTTTGTACAACGTTCCTCTGGAGAATGTGAGAAGTAAACGCTGCATTACCTATGCTCATGATCTCACAAACAGCACCAGGCAGGTCAGGGCGGCAGAAAGGTACACGGCTATCCGTAATATTGATATTGATATCTGTGCTGCAGGTATAGTTCCACAAAGTATGGCATGCTCTGCCGGGATTATGCACTGTTACCCATTGCCCGTCAATAAAATATTCTACCCAGGTATAAATATCAGGCCTGTCTCCAAAACAATTATACTTTACAATCGCATCAAACCTGCCCTGGCCATCTGTAAGCACCACTGCTTTTTCATCGCAGGAAGTAAAATATCTCCATATCCAGGGCCAGTAGCAGAAATAGGGATAAATAAGCTGGAACGATTCCGACAATTCCTGGCGGATATGATAAGCGGAATTTACCGATAACAGTTGTGCTTTAAGACTGTTTATACCAAAAGAGAATTGTTCCGAAGCCGCTGCGGGTTCTGCTGCTTCCACTTTTCTTATTGCAGTATTTGCCCTTACAGCTTTGATTTTGATATCTCCTACATTAAAGGGAATAGCAGGATTACGCAATGGCCCCGGATCAGGTATGGGCGGTATCGGCCATTTAATTTTAATGATCTCATCTTTTATTTTCCTGATGATATCATCCGGGAATTTTTGGATGAGGATCGGCCAGCGATCCACTTCGCAGATATGAACTTTTGCTTTGCACACCGGCATGGTATGCCAGGCTCCGCCGATGAATACCTTTTTTGTTACCCTTCCCGTAACCCTGCAGGAACAACGCCACCAGTATTTGTATTTTAACTCAGGGATCGGGTAGAGTTCAATAATATCTCTCCCGATAGCACGCCTGTCTAAAAAAGGCTGGTAGGCACTGATCTTCTCCAGGTCGTTCAGTGTAGGTATTTTCCTGTCATCGTTGCGGGGCGCAATGAACAATTTTGCCTGCTGCAATTCTTTGGCAGAAAGGCTTAGGCGGAATTGTCCTTTTTCATCTATCTCCGAACTTTCTATGTGGTTGCCCGCCCTGTCAAAAACATGGGCTGCAACAGGGATCCTTTCATTAGGGCTGCCTTCAAAACTCACTGAGAATTGCAGGCCTTTTTCATCTTTTCTGTTCATGTTAATTTTTTTTTACCGGGAGGATACAGCAGGTCCATATAAATGGAGCCTGCCGCATTCCGCCACAGATAGTTTTGGTATTTAATCAGTAATTACGGGAGCTGGCGGGCAGCAACGATACTCCTGCGATTTTTCCAGCAGTTCAATTTGTTTACGGAGCAGGTCGTTTTCCAGTTGCATTCTTTCTTTTAGCAATGGTTCGCATACATCGCAATCATCCAGGCAACCTTTTACAATGATGCCGGGTGTTGGAAGAGAGAATTCCATTTCAAATTCTATTTTCCTTTTTGTTTCAGGTGCTACGCTGCCTGCTTTGTCAATCAGTCCTTTTGCCATCAGCTGCTCATCTACTTCCTTGAGCGCTTTTACACGGGTGTCGCCATCAATGGCTATTCCCAATGCTGCTTCATTGCTGATAATAACCTTGTTCAGCACAGGCGCTGTAGCAAAGCTTGCAGATAATACCGACAGGTCTGGGTTAATACTGGCCACCGCTGCATTTGCAACAACCGCTCTCTTTAAAGTAGCAGTAGCAGGCATATCCTGCGGAACCAATGCAATAGGAATTTTTCTTTTACCCGGTTGCAGCACACCACCAACAGGTGCATTGTCATCCAGTACCCTTCTTTCAATTGATACCAGCTCGAATTTTACTTTCTGTTTTTTGTTGAGCCTGTAAAACATGTAAGTAACAGCATGGCATTT
>CAYOLS010000153.1:0-8176 GCA_964404845.1 uncultured Ferruginibacter sp.
TTGAATGTAAATTGTTATTGTAGAATTCATAGAAACTGAAAGGCCTTGTTGCTGAATATAAATGACCTGCGGCATTACCATTCATGTTTACAATACCGTTGTTGTGTACAAAGTCGGCAGTTTCTGTGCCGGTAAGGTTTCCGCCAATATTGAGGTTACCGGATGGAGCTGTTTTATTACCGCTGCCGGAGAGAATGAGGTTGTAATAGTTTCCTGTTGCCCCCTGGCCTATGTTCACCTGGTTGGAAATATTCTGGTTGGCATTGTCCGCCCTACCGTAGTTGATGGTAGAACCATCCTTCAGGTCGATCGTTGGATTGTTAGCAGAAGTAACAGCTGTATTGGCAGCGCCACTGAAACCATTTACATTATAATGTTTAAACACACCTGTGGAAGTTACTGTAAAGCTGCCTCCGCTGCTGATAAAGCTAACCGGTGTATTTGCAAGTGATGTATTGGCTACTGCATTACCCGATACCACTACATTGGCATAGGCCGGTGGCAGGCGTACTACTTCATCTGAACCACTATTATTGTTAAACTCAATGGTTGTTCCGCTGGCGAGTGTATAGGTTCCCGATGCATCAGGTTTAGTACCTGTGCCTGCGGTAATGTACCTTGATGCGTTGGTCATGGTCAAAGAAGTACCTGTGCCCCCGAAAGTATTGTTGAATACATTTACAACTGCATTATCAACCACAACAATACTGTCCACATCTGCCGTTGCACCTGCGATATCTTTATAATTTGTATTGTACACATTGTTGCTGCTGAATTTTACAACATTGTACAATGGCCTTGAACCTGCAGTGGTATTTCTTAAGGTCTGGAACCCGTTGCCTGAAGCACTGTTACCTGCCAGTTCAATGATACCACCATTAATAACATAAGGGAATGTTGGCGTACCCGTCATTCTTGGAATGTTGATACCGTTGCCGCCAACAGGTTCGGTGGTAGCAACATTATATCCTTTTAAGATCTTGTACAATGTACCGGGTGCCATGCTAAGGCTTCCTGTAGATCCATACACATAAGCAGTTTCTGTTTCTGTGAATTGTCCTTTCCTGATATCAAGATGGCCACCTCTTAATGTATTGGCACCTGTGGCGCTGGTAACACCAAATGAAACACTTGGGGTCAATGTAAAGTTATCAGCAGCGAGGTCGCAGATCACTACCTTGCCATCGGCTGTAGAAGAATTGGTAACATTCATACAATCGCCGGTTGACTGATTGGCTTTACCAATGAACCAGAATGTAGCCAGCGGGCTGATAGAACGGTTGGTTTTTGTCAGTCTTAAATTACCAGTATTAACTGTTACCAGCGGGAAATTGGCAACGATATAATCGCCATACAATCCATCAGGTGATGTGACCTTTAAGATACTACCTGCCACTGAAGTAAAAGTATTGGTTCCCGTAGGGCTTCCGGGCTGGCTAATGTATAGTGGGTTGGTGCCTGCACCATTTAGCCCATCAAAGCCGAAGTCGAATGTAGCGCCGCTCTCTACTGTAAATGAAGAACCATTATTGATAAGTAAATTGTTCGTATTCAACTGAACCGATGCGCCTGTTCTTACCGTTATCGGTATGCCTTTTTGAATAGAGCCGATCACCGATGCTACATTGGCTTTTTGAAGCGTTGTTCCTGTAAAATTAAATTCCGATTCTGTAGTAGGGCAATTGGAGATGATCGCTGCGCCTGAAGCTACAGATAAATTACCATTCAGGTTGATGATACCTTTTTTCACCGGAACATTCGCCGTACCATAAATATTTTGGTTGGTATATAAAATGCCGGTGCCTGTAATGGTAAGATCCCCTCCTATTTTCAAAGTAGTATTGCCGGTGCCAGTTTGCGCAGCCCTTGCTGCAAAAGAACCGCCATTGATCACCACATTGGTATCCACATTCAATGTAAAGTTTCCTTTGGTGGCACCGATCGCCAGGCCTATATAACTGCTGTTTACAATAAGGTTACCGTGAATATTTACATCATAAGTATTTGTGTTGGGATTACCCATAAACCTGATGTTCTTGAGTTCAGGAATACTGGTGTTGTACGGTGTTTTTACAAATTCAAAATTGCCATGCGTAAAATTGATAGGACTGGTATTACCGCCGCCGAGCATATCCCAGTTCTGCCTTGCTATACCGAGGTTGTAATCGCCGTTGGTAGAGCTGGGGTCCTGGTTAGGATTAATGCTCACATTACCGAACATAGCAGTTTTGCCATTGTAGGTCCTTGTAGTTACCACGTCGTTGTCAACCAGGAATTCTCTCGCATCCCAGTTTTTGATAACGAGGTTAGACGCAGGATGGAAGTTCTCTGTTCCCTGCCAGATGCTGGATGATGGTGTGCCGTATGCATAATCCACTATCACTGTTCCGCCATCTTCCACTTCAAATGTTACACCTGAAGCACTGGGGTTAAAATTATTCTGTATAGTTAAAGTGCCGCCTGTTTTCACCAGCATTGAATTGCTCACAGGGTGCTGACCATTTACAATAAGATTACCGCCTGATAAGATGGTGGAATTGGTAACACCAAGTGAGGAGCTGAGTGTAATGGTTCCCTGTACGAAAACTGTTGCTCCCGATGATGGTGTTCCGCTCACGCCTACTGCGCTCCATCCGCCTGCGCCTGGCGTAGTACCTACACAACCGCCTACATTGCCGCACCTGCTCCATGAGTTTGCATTTGTATAAGAGCCTGTACCTGTAATGGACAGGAATGCATTGTTTGCATACACAGCTGTTGAAATTACATAGCTGCTGCTTGCAGGTGTAGAAGTGTAGCCTGTTGCAGATGCTGTCATGGTATAAGTACCATCAACACCGTGTATCAATGCGCTGAAGGTAGCCACACCGGTTACCGGTGCTATTGGTCCGCCACCTGAAGTAAGTGCTCCGGGCGAAGAACAGGTTATGGTAACAGCCGCTGTAAAATCAAGATCGGTTTTACTGTATGTATCAACAGCTACTACTGTTACAGCAGGTGACATTGCTACGCCATTGGCCGTATTGCCCGGACCTTGTGTAAATGCCAGCTGTGTACCGGTTACGTTGATCCTGTTCCTTTCGTTATTACCATTGTCTGTTTGTGCGCCACCTGCATCCGTTGCTGCAAAAGCAGAACCTGCAGGATCTGCAACTGCTTCTGTTACTTTAAAGATCAGCTTGGTCTTATCAATAATGTTCTGTGTTTCATCAAAAGAAACCCTGAGGTGAACGATTTTTTCACTGTGTGATAGTGCGGTCACATCTGTACCGCTCATGCTGCTGAATGAAAGCACGCCACCGCTGTTGGAATAAGTAGCAGTAATAACAGTTCCGCCGCTGGTAGTGAGCACCGCTCTTTTGATCCAGTTGGTCCTGTCAACGTTTGAAGCATCCCTTACAGAAAATTTAATAGAATTAAGAATGGTGCTTAACCCATCGGTATCGGCAGGGCCATCTTTTATTTTAAATTTCATAGGAATGTATTTCCCCAGGATATCATTATTAGGTCCAAGGAAATTAATGTATTCTACTGTACTGTTAAATTCAGGTGTGCCGGTAGCGTAGTTGGTATTGTCTTCTATGGTTGATTCGTTGCTGTTGGAGCCGGTTCCCTGTATAGCAAATGTGTAAGGATTCTCGTCTGCATCATCATTGGCTATGCTGACAGTGGCTGTTCTTACACCCAACGCAGAAGGATCAAATGTAACCTGGAAGTTTGTAGAATTAGCTGCCGCAATGCTGCCGGAAGGACTGGTACTAACAGAAAAATCAGCTGCATTGGTACCGCTTATAGATACATAAGGCGATGCGTTGGTGAGGTTAAGGCTTGCTGTACCGGTGTTTTGAATAGTAAATGTTCTTACCACAGTACCTCCGGCAACACTGGTACTTCCAAAATCAGTGTGATCTGTTAAG
This sequence comes from uncultured Ferruginibacter sp., assembly GCA_964404845.1. GTDB lineage: Bacteria > Bacteroidota > Bacteroidia > Chitinophagales > Chitinophagaceae > Ferruginibacter. Next base: position 3,918 of record CAYOLS010000153.1, read on the forward strand.
GATGGTGTAGCATCTCCGGAAACGATATCTACACTATTGCCCCGGATATTTATTTCCGGTGCGGGAACTGCGGTGTAACAGGTCCAGCTAATATCATCGATTATTATTCTTTCGCCGGATGTTTGGGCAATTCTTATAATAATATCGTCAGCTGCAGTGGCATTCAGGCTCACAGCATTCACGGGAAATGTTAATTCCTTGTAATCACTATTGCCAAACCAGCTATTATTTAAGGTTGTTACTGTTGTAAAACTTGTTCCATTGTTTACAGAGTATTCTACCGTGTATATAGCTTCAGGGCTACTATCCCAGCGACGTACATAACTTGAAAATACTCCCATACTACCGTCCGTTAATTTCACTTCGAACTTTGTTCCGGAAGTACCATCCTGTAAACGAACTGCATATGTACTGCTTCCTCTTGTGGCAGGAAATCCATCTTGCGTAGCTGCACTCTGTCTTAACCCATTTACACAACTATAAACTATGGCTCCCCCGCCCTTTGTAAGTGTATAGCTTCCGTAACCGGTTCCCCATGTAATAGCATCAAAGTTTTCTGTTTCACAAGGACCCACCTGCGTAATGCAACTGGTGCTTTGTATGGTACCATCAGTTTTATAATTGATGGCAGCACCACTGTTGGTATAAGACCATATTTTAAAATAATAGGTAGTGGATGGCGTGAGTGAACCTATGGAAGCCGATTGTACTCCCTGTGCTACGGTAGTTGAGTTAGCACCGTTTGCTGTGGAACCGTCTGTGGGATCGGTAATGGCAGCAAAGTTTACAGTGCTCCATTTTATCAGGTAGCCATCAGGCGCCTGTGCGCCTGCAGCATCCACCCACGTTAACGGTATGGAAGCGCTGGTAGTAGTACCACAGGCAAAACCTGTTGGATGATTGGTTGGTTCTGCCTTTAAGGTAACAAAAGTAAGATTGCTGCCATAGCTGGTTACCCCATTGCTGTTGGTAACATATGCCCTGTAATTGTAGGTAGTGTTGGCGGTCAAGCCGGTAATTGCACTCGTATAATTAGCCGTTCCTGTACCATCATTGGTTGAGTTAACGGAAGGTACCGTAGGGTTTGCGGCCAATCCCCATACCACACCTTTGGCCGTGATGGTACCGCAACCAACACTGATGGTATTACCTCCTGAAGAGGCGCCTGTTTCAGTAATGCCGGTTGCCGGTTCTGTTGTAACCGCAGGAGCAGTATTGATACCCGTACCTGTTGCTGCCACATCAATAGCAGCAGCGCCGCCACCGGCCACCGGGATATTGCCGTTGTACGAAATGGCTGCGGTTGGCACAAACTGTACATATATTGTTTGCGAATAAGCGCCGCCGGCTTGTGTTAAATTAAGCGAAGCACTGTAAGGTCCGCCGCTGGCTGTAGCAAATGTATACCCGGTTAAAGGACCAACTGTAACATTCGCTGTTGTCAAAGCCGTTCCGGTTATAGTAAATGAATTGGGCCCATAGGTTCCGTTGATACACTGGCTACCGAAACCGGTAAGTGTACCGGCAGATAAACCCGGGGTTGTATTGGCAACAATAGTTTGCGTACCGCCCGCAGTGGTAGAGCCTGTTTTTGTGCCTGAAGCAAAAGTAAGATCGCCTGTTGCGATCGCATCTAACCCGATCGTATTTCCGCCGGAAGCAGATGCCGCCGCAATATCAGCAGTAATAAAAATATATCCTGTATTGCCGCTATTGATGCCCTGTGCTGTAAAGGAGGGAAATGTTTTTGCACCTGCTACGCCGGGGCTGGTGAGCGTACTTAAAGTTGCATCACCTGCATCCAATGTTGCATCTGTGGAATAACGAACTTTTAAATTGGTAATGTCTGCTGCATCATAGCCCCCATTGGTTGTACAGTTGATACCGGTTAAAGAAGCATTGGCAGTTGTTACAGCTAATTGGAATTTATGAAGGATATGATCTGTAGTGCCTTCTGTAACATTAGCAGCAGCGACCTGGGTTCCATTATCTGATAAGGTAATAGAAGATGTCGCTGTAGCTGTTGAAGTAATAGAAAGGTTATCAAGAGCTATTCTTGGTCTGTTATTTGAACCGGTAGAACTAAGATTTTCAAAATAAAATCTTATAACAACATCATTCTCTCCCGATAAAGCTGACGGCAAAGAAACAGATATTGTTCCTGATTCAGGTGTTGTATTATTATTTACAACGACTGATGAACCAGTTAAATCTGTAAAGTTTGCCCCGTTATCAATACTATATTGAATTTTAAATGTAGCAGGGCGAGAACCTGCTCCATTTTGTCTTTTTAACCAATCCAAAGAAAATGTACCGGCATTCCTATTTGTAAAATCAAGATATAAATCAAATGCTGATACGTTTCCCCCATTGGCAGTACCAGTAACTCCCATACCTATCATGCCAGCTGGTATATTATCTGGGGAAGTTCCAAGTCCGCCTCTATATACTCCTCCTGAAGAGTACGATGTTTGAAAAACTGTCGCCTGCATAGTTTTTCCTGCAATAGCAGTTACTATTTTATATGGATTATCATCTGCTCCTGTAGCAGCAAAGTTATTTCCCCAGTTTGCCGTGTTAGCAATATTGACAAAATCCTGAGAATAATTTCCTCCAGACATTACATAAGGAGTCTGCCCCATCACATTCCCTCCAAAACACAACAAACAACCCAATAGAAATTTCACGTAGATATTTTTCATATTCAGCTAATTATAAATTCTTACCAATAAACAAATAAAGGATGTCAGTAGGATGTATCGGAAGTTGCCGGAAGCCAGCTTTCAGAGGAATGGAGCTTACGAAAATACAGTCTTTTCCTATTATATGAAAGGATTTCTATGTTAAGTATATGTAATCTTACCCACAGGTTTTTCATATTTAAATTATTTTACATAAAATTGATTTTATAAGAGCGTAAGTACCCGGCACGGTATAAAATGAGGCGGTGGAAAAAGCGGCGCCCGGGTATAAAAACGAAGGCCGCCCCAAGACAGGACAGCCCTCATTTTTGTTGATCTTATTAGGGACCTTCTTTATTCTATTAGAATTGTTTCGCTGTAAACCACTTCACCCGTTTTATTACGGATGCTGAGCTGGTAGCTTCCTGCCGCCGTTTTAGGGTGCAATGGAATGGTTTTTACTTCTGCGCCTGCACTCACCGTTACCATGCCTTTGTAAATGGTCTGGCCCAGGCCATTGGTCAGCTGCAACGCATAAGCACCTGCCGGTTGTTTTACAAAACGGATGGCGAGCTGCTTGTCTTTTACAGGATTCGGCGTTACGGCTATCAGCGCAGGCTGTTTGTCCGGCGCTACTTTTACAACAGCGCTGTAGATCACTTCGCCAGCTATACCTGTAGCTTTGATGCGGTAGAAATTATCATCTGCCAGCGGCGCTATATCCGTTTTGGTATACGTGCTGCTGTTGAGCGCAGCTGCCTGCAAGATGCCGTTGAAATGTACCCCATCAGCGCTGCGTTCCACTTCGTAACGGGTGATGTTGACCTCGTTCTGCACCTGCCATTTTACAGCAATGCTCCTGTCTGCCTGGCGTGCAGCACTGATGCCCACGAATGTTACCGGCACCAGGCCTGTTTGTTTGAACACCAGGTAAAACCTGTTGCTGGCACGGCTTGCCGCATCTGAAGTAACGCTGATATTAATAAAGCTGCTGTCAGTAAGGCTTACCGGTGTACGTGTATTGGTAAAACGATCAACCAGTTCTGCCTGCAGCAGTGGTTCATTCACGTTCTGCATTGCCAGGCGCAACTGGTACTGGCCTGCAAATGTATTGGCCAGGTAGTAATGAATGGTATCGCCGCCGGATAACCTGTTTCTTGCTTCTACCGACATTATTTTATTGAACCTGGTATTACCGAAGTTGATACCATCGTTCATCATTTTATTGGCATCATCATCGTTTACGTCTTTGCTGTATACATTGTCCAGCACTACCCTGTTACCGTCGTACAGGCGGCCATCGCTGCCATGCAACATGGCGCTGATCATGCTTACAGAAGCAGGGTCAATATAATTCTGCGGATCATTACCCCTGTTCACGAGCCTGCTGCCGGAAACTTTCATGCTTTCGGTGAAAGGCACCACCACATTACCTGTTCCTGCTGCCTGCACATAAATTGCCTGGCCGCTTTGAATGGTCCTGTGGTCAATTGCTGTATTGTAAATAGATCCGCCGCCAGGTGTTGCTATCCCACCGGTTGCATACACAATTGTCTGGTAAATACCCGAACCATAACT
>CAYOLS010000154.1:0-8158 GCA_964404845.1 uncultured Ferruginibacter sp.
GATTTTATTGAAAAAGCCATTAAGGTATTCGAGTCTGATGCCGGTATAGCGGTTGTTTACAGCGATGCGGAATATTTCGGTCAAAAGCAGGGAAACTGGGTAGTAGGAGCGTTTAATCTTCAAAAGCTTATGATCGAAAATTATATCGATGCATGTGCTATGGTAAGAAAGGATGTTTTTGAAGAACTTGGCGGTTATGATACTGAAATGAAAGCTATTAAAGCTGGCTGGGAAGACTGGGAAATGTGGCTAAGGATATCATTTACGGGTAAAAAGTTTTATTACTGGCCTCACACAGGATTTAAATACAGGGTCAATAGCGATTCTATGATCGGTGGTATAAAGAACAGCTATGAGATAAGGAACAGGCTTACAGATTATCTGCATGATAAATACCCGGCACAGCTGGGACATCAGCATATTACGGAGCATGTTTTAAAAAGATTCAAGCCACACCCGGTCAAATTTCTGATCAAGCTCGGAATGATCGCATGGTTCAATAAAAAATACCAGCAGCTTGTAAGCAGGCATAAACTAATAAAAGGAATATAAGTAAGCATAAATGACCGTTCATGAGAGTTGAGAATGTTAAAAGATTAAGCGGAAGTTCTTTGTCGAAAAATGCCAAGGATTATATTACCGTATTTAATCTTTCAAGGGATATAAAACATGCAGCAGCAATGCATGGCAAGGGGAAAATCCTGGACGTAGGCTGCGGTAACAAACCATACGAATCTCTATTTAATACAACCCGGGAAAATTATATAGGATGCGATGTGGTGCAAAGCAATGAAAATAAAGTGGATGTTATTTGCAAGGCCACCGATATTAGCTTTCCTGATAATAGCTTTGATACAGTTTTCAGCACACAGGTGATGGAACATGTTGACAACAGTGATAAAATGATGAGTGAATGTAACAGGGTACTGAAACCTGGCGGGCATTTAATATTGTCGGTTCCTCTTTGCTGGGAATTGCACGAAGAGCCCTATGATTTTTTCAGGTTTACAAAATACGGCTTAAAAGAACTGAGTGATCGTAATAATTTTGAAGTAATTGATGTTATTCCTTCCGGCGGCAAATGGGCTGCTATTACACAAATGAATATCAATATGATCTATTCAACTTTCACTAAGAAAAATATACCTGTAAAGCTATTGAAAGGATTGTTTCTCCATCTCAGGTTCACTGCATTGTTCAACAGGGTCGCATTATGGATGGATAGAAAACATTTTGACCCTGTATTTACATTAAACTATGTATTGATTGCAAAAAAAAGATCATAGGTATTTAAAAATAAACGATTATTAATACCTATTGCCCTGCTCCCTGCTGCATCTGCAGGTTATCCGTATCTATCTTTGTATTTTTTCTTTTGAACAGTGCCGCATCAAATTTTCCAAAGCGCCAGCTGAAGCTCAATCTGAATACTCTTGGGTCACGGAGACGATAATTTTGCTGCATAAAGAAATCAGTCGTAGCATCCGTTTCGTAAGTACGGGTTTTAAAAATATCATTTACCTGTAGGGTGACAGACGCTGAATTGTCTCTGAAAAGATCTTTTTGCAAAGCAATGTCCACGCCATAAATAGGTTTGATATAGCCCTGCGCCAGGTTTTGTGTAAAGCCATATACACCACCTCCAAAGCCACCCATGCTGGTTCTTCCATTGGCAGGTAAAATGGTTTTGGCCTGGTAGTCGCCGGAGACCTGGAGCGTAAATTTAGCGGGGAGCTTAAAGCTGTTGTTGAGTTTTGCAAACCAGCTGAAGAGCTGGTTATTGCCTGCACCTTTAATATTGGAAGCCCTTAGTACCACATCAAATAAATTGATATTGCTGGTAATATCCCACCAGTTGCCGATCTTATTTTTTGCTGTCAGTTCAAGGCCATATACATAGCTCCTGTCAGCATTGGTAAAAGAATTATAAATAACAGAATCTGTTTTAGCAGGATCTGTGTTCGGTGCTTTGTACTGGTAACGTGTAATGAGGCCTTCACTGTATTTGCCATAAGCAGTTACCAGCAAGGAATGTTTTTGATCGAAGCTGTTGTTATAAGATAATTCTGCCAGCTGTGTAAACTCTGGTTTTAATCCCGGGTTGCCCACAGAAAGGTTGAGTGAATCTGAAAAATCAACGAACGGCAGTATCTGGAAAAAGCCCGGGCGGTTGACCTTTCTTGAATAGTTCAACTGTATTTCTTCCCTGTTGCTGATCGCATGAGATAAATACAAAGAAGGGAATAAGCTTACCGGGTATTCGTTGGAGAATTTTTCGTTCTTGCTTATAAGATCACCCTGGTATTCAAACCGCTCCAGTCTTGCGCCAACCTGGTAGCTGAACTTATTGATGCGTTGCGAATAAGTACCATAAACAGCATACACCACATCATTAAAATTAAACTGAACGCCAGTGGTTGGCAGCAGGCGGTAGGTGATAGAGGGCGGCGGGTCTTGCCGGTAATTATCATTCCAGCTGGTATAATCCCTGTACACTGCTCTTGCACCCGCTTCAAACTTCCTTGTAGCGCTGATCGGGTTGACAAAATCTGTCTGAAAAGTATAGAAACTGGTGCTGCCGCCACCTTCGGCCTTTTCGGCTCCACGGGCAGGTTTCTCATTGCCATTGGCATCAAATAACCTGCTGAAATAATCAGATATATTCTTGTTGCGATTGCGGTTAAAGCTCACATCAGCCGTCCACTCTTTTCCTGCTTCAGCAAAATTGTGCTTCATGCCAACTGCGGCACCTGCATTCCTGAAATCAATATCAGCACTCAGGCTTCTTAAAGCCGATTCTGAAACAGTACCGGAATTGTAGATGGTATCCTTATCAATATGCAGCAGGTCTTTTACTTTGAAATTTCCCCGCATATAATTACCGCTCAGGCTAAGCGTAGTGCGATTGGTGAGCAGGAGATCGATCCCGGCCCTGCCGAAACCAAAATAACCTTTGTTGACAGGGTTGTTTTGCTGTGCTGTGATGGCAGTAGCATTCAATGGATAATCCACCCGGTCGGTAGTGAGATCAGAAATGCTTTTTCGCCTGTTGAATTGTGCCGCTGCAAAGAAATTGACCTTGTTTTGCTTAATATTGATATCAGCCCCGCCACCCGGCATATAACGGCTGTCGATACTTGCCCGCAGGTTACCATTGTAGCCCGAGCGCCTGTTTTTCTTTAATACAATATTTAAAATGCCGCCTGTGCCGCCTGCGTCATATTTGGCAGAAGGATTGGTCATGATCTCAATGCTGGCGATCTGGTCAGAAGGGACCTGGTCAAGCGACAGGGCAGTAGGCCTGCCATCTATAAATATTTGCGGACTTGCATTGCGGATACTGATGTTTCCATCCATATCGGCAATAATGCCCGGCACATTCTTTATAATATCCAATGCAGTTCCGCCGGTGGCGCCCAGGTCTTTTTCTACGTTGTACACTTTTTTATCAGGATATAACTGAAGCAAGGGCTTGTTGGCATTGATGGTAATAGGGTCCAGTTGTTCCGGGTCAGCAAACAGTTTGAAATTTCCCAGGTCTTTAATTGCAGCATGTACAGCATCAGAAGTGGAGCCTGTTTTATGGTCAGTGTCAAAAGATACTTTTGTATCAAATGGCTTGTAGCCTACGCAACTTACTTTCAGCTTAAAAGCGCCTGTAAGTGGCAACCTGTCAATGTTGAACTGGCCTTTTTTATCAGACAGTTGTGTGGCCAACACAACATCCTTCTTTTTGCCGGTAGCGCTGTCAAGCCTGTTCTGCAGTAATTGGATAGTGGCACCTTCAACGCCTTTCTGCGTATTCGCATCTACTATTTTTCCATAAAAAACACCTGTGCTCTTATGGTGACCAGTAGGCTGCCCGTTAGACGGCTGGCCCATAGCCCCAAAGGCTGCAGACATGGCCAGCAATATTGATATAAGGGCTTTGGTCATATTGGGTTTAAGCAAATGCGGCGCAATATATACTGTTTTTCAGTGATGCGCCCCTTTGTGAATATCTAAATTAGCCTGTATAATATCTTTTTTTAATACAGCCAGATCAGCAAAACCTGGATGCTTCCTATCGCAGCTCCCAGCAGTGCCGCCAGCAGGTGAAACTGTTTCAATTGTTTAGCTGCCTGCTGCTGTACCATTTTTTCAATCTCTTCCACATTTATATTGCTGATCCTTTCTGCCAGCAATTGTTCGGGCTTCCATTGGTCCAGGAGCCTGCCCGAATAATTTTTCAACAGGTCCGGCAATATTGTTTCCACTTCAGTTAAAAAAGCGGCTTTGAACCTGCCCAGGGTTTTTTCTCCCATAAAGTTAGACAGCAGGGGAAAGGCTTCTTTCAGCTTCTGCTGTAAGAACCGGTCCACATGCGCTTCTATCTCAGGTCTTAACTGCAGCATCAGCGCAGGATCACTAAGTTTTGCAGCGATCTTATCCTGCGATAAGAATTCTTCCTGCAGCATACGGGATGCATAGCCGGCAATACCGGGCAATACAGCCGGTACAATACCATGCAAACGGAAACCGGTAATATCTTTAGGGGAGTAAGGCCTGAACAGGACCCTGGTAAATAATATTGACAAAAACCAGCAGCCAATTGCTGCAACAAGAATTACCAGGGTGGACAGTAGTACAGGCATCAAAAAGTAATTCAAACAAAAATAAACAAAAAAAAAGCAGATTTAGAGCATGTAATTTTGTGCAAGAGAAGATTTTATCTATTTTTGCCTCCCTTAAAACGGTAGTCGTAGCTCAGTTGGTTAGAGCATCAGATTGTGATTCTGAGGGTCGGGGGTTCGAGCCCCCTCGATTACCCTGAAAGCCCCGCAAATTTGCGGGGCTTTTTTATGCGGTATCCTGTAGGAAAATAAGGCTACAGTTACCAGCAATAAACGTCACACTGCTGATAGGAACGTAAAATTTTTTTTCAGGGGTATTGCATTTTATTAAAGTATTGCTTAATATTGAACTACCTTAACCCTACCTGCATATGAAGCAAAACTCCGTACTGTCATTTGTAATACGCCCTGTATTACTGTTTGTATTTACCCTTTCCTTATTTAGTACCTTGATCCCTTCCTGCACAAAACTGGATGTTCATGTAGAAAATGAAGCTGCTATTGAGCACCGCTTTTTTAGTATGCCTGCCAATACGCCTGCTGTTGTGTATAAGGTGGCGGATGCTTTGAAACGGCAAAATGAGATCGGTAACTTTATCCCTGCGTTTTCAAAAAACAGAAGGGTACGCCATCTGGAACAAATCAGTTGTACAGGAAACGAAAAATCCGACTGTTTTAGGCCGGGATGGGGAAGGAAGCCTTACCCAGACACTTGTGTTTACGCCGGTTGTGTTAGAGGACAGCAACTTGGTTACTTCCTTCTTTTATAGCAAAATTGTTGGCGATAGTGTTGAACTGCACCTGTACAGGGCAAACGACTACGACCATTTCCAGTACGGCAATATGAATGCCGATACACTTACCGCAGAACGGCTTGCACTCAAGTTAATGGAGCTGAATTACGTGGTATTCGGGCACGAGGAGTTCAAGCTGACAGATTCATTGCTTTTCCGGCAAAATTATCATTCTGTAACAGAGCCCGAAATAGAAAGGACGATTGCTGTAAACCCTGGAAACAGCTTTGCGCCAGGCCCTGCTTCCAACAGCCTTTTTACAGTAAGTACGGTTGAAATATGCACCATATTTAACTGCCCGCCTTCCAACAGCTTCGCTGCCGGAACTACTGCAAATTTTATCAAGTTTTGCGGCAGTTGCGAAATAGTTATTGTTACGGGCGGAACGTATGAATGGCCGCCGGAACTGCCATCGGGTGGTACAGGTGGAATGGGAGGTGGCAGCGGAACGCCTCCACCCAATTGCAGCGGAGGCACCAATTGCCGCTCAGGTTCACTGATAGAAGAAGGAAGATTGCCTTGTGGTGGCTGCGGGAACGGGCCGATAGTGGTGGTGCCTGCTGATGACCCGCCACCGATGCCTACTGAAGATACGTGTGAGATTGCTAATGCAATAGCATTGAAGATGGATACGTTATACACGAAAGGAAAAGTGGATTCAATGCTTGGAACAATGCCCGGATGGCAGGCTTTAACTTATGAAAAAGGATTTTCTATATATAAGAATTACACCTTAAACGCTGGTATTGCAACAGTTACAGGTTATCAGCCGGGGGTAGTTCAGGGTAGTTCGGCAAGTATGAATGTTGATATAACTTTTGACACTTCTGGTAATAAAAAAGCTGCTGGTGCTGTACACATTCATACTGATAGCGGTTATGCCTGTCCATCAGCAGGGGATATATATTCATTGATACAGAATTATATAACTTTTAATAATTCTAATATTAAATTAAGATATGAAGGAAGTATGGTTGCAGCATTCGATACCACTTTTTATGCCATAAGTATTTCTAATCCAGCCGATGCATTAATGTTTAATACTACAAAAAGTGCAAATCTTAATACTTTAACGGCTGCCTGGAAGGATAGCACGGCTTTATATAGTGTATGGGATGCAGCCAATACATATTTTTACGACAAAGATAGTACACTGCCTGAGCGTGCCCGGGATGACAATGCAATTCTGAAAGCGCACGCAACAGTCTTGACTCAGTTTAAGTCTGGAATTACATTGTTTAAAAGAAACAGTTTTGGTAAGTTTAAGCCAATAGTAATAGATACAAAGCCTGACCCAACAAAACCCGGCAAATATATTTTTACCGAGAAGTGTTTATAAATTATTATTTTAGTAAATTCTTAATCATGAAAAAATTTCATATTGTACTGTTTTTTTCCATGCTAGCCTTATGTAAAGACATTAAGGCCCAGGACACTTTAGCTACTATTCAAACAATTGTTGCGAACAAATCGAGCTATATAGGTGGTTCATTTTCAAATTTGCTTAACCATCTTCCTTTAGATGTAAAATACTTTTTCCCAGGAGCAGGACTACCGCACAACAGGTACGCAGAAACATCTACAAAATTTTCATTTTACTTTCCAACGAGTTCGGACAAATTGAACAATATCTATCCGTGCATCAGAATATACTGGCAAGCAAAACAAAATCGTAGTCAATCTTTACCATTATATAATCAGGCCAAAGGGGCATGGTCTTCTGCTGTAGCTTCTCATTATGGTTCAGCTATAATATCTAATATTGAGTTGGTAACCGGTTCCTATTAAGATAGCCTAATTTATTCTGTCTATAGGCTGTAGTTTTTTCTGCATAATAATTACAATAGATATTATAATTCTAAAATAGAGATAGTGATTATTTGATGTATAATTTCTATACCCAGTAATGAAAAAAATAGTTTTAATAATAGTTATTATTTTATCTGTATTTACTCAGAAGAGTAAAGCTCAGGGAACTAATGATACCTTGGCAATTTTACAGAACATTGTAGCTAACCAATCAAATTATGCAGGCCAGCCTTTTTCTGTACTACTAAGCCAATTGCCGATTCAGATAAAATACTTTTTACCTGTTCCAACTTCAAGTAATAGGTATAGAGAAAGAGCAACACCATTTTCATTTTATTTCCCCGAAAACGCAGATCAAACATACCGTGCTTATCCTAAATTAATGGTTTACTGGCAACAGCCTTTGAACCAGCAACAATCAATAAGTTTGTGGAGGCAAACCAATGGTGCCTGGTCCAAAACACTTGCTTCATATTACGGAAGTGCAATTATAGCAGGTATAGAGATCTTAAAATAACCAGACTGTATTCTGTAGACAGAATACATTTATTACAACACCAATTTCATCATAATATCTATCTGCTCATCATCACCCAGCCTGAATATATGTTTGTCGAATTCCACAAACCCGTTCTTTTTGTAAAAGCTGATGGCCCTTGGGTTTTGCTCCCATACGCCTAACCACACATAATCCATTTTTCTTTCGGTAGCTACCTGTACTGCTTTTTCGTAAAAAAGCTGGCCTGCTTTTTTACCATGGTATGCTTTCAGCACATAGATCCGTTCAATTTCCAGGGAATTGGCATCTTTTAGTTCAGTTTGCGATGCACCGCTGTTCAGCTTCAGGTAGCCGATAATATTACCCTCCAGTTCTGCAAAATAAAATTCAGCATTTTCATCCTGTAATTCTTTTGCCAGTTGCTCCAGTGAAAAATCTTTTTC
>CAYOLS010000155.1:0-7900 GCA_964404845.1 uncultured Ferruginibacter sp.
CTTACCTGCTGCTGAAAAAGCGGAATACGAAACATTCCTGCTGGCAAAACAAAAAACAGTGGGCGATGTAAATCCGCAGGAAGTGGCTTACCTGAAAAGCCTCTACCCCAAGTTGCAAAAAGCAGATTCTGCTATGGCAAAAGAATTGGGCAAAGATGAATACAACGGCAACGATGTAAAAGATTTCAATACGATGAGCCCTGAATCAAAAACGATGAAAACGTTTTTGCTGAATATTTCGAAAGCAAACAATAGCTACGATATCACCAACAAACAATTGCTGGATGAACTGGACGGCGAGCTGCGCAAAGGCGAAGCAGCAACCACTCCTCCGCAAACTTACCGTAAGGATATTGTACAGGATGACGAAACTGACATCAACGACCGTTACTACGGCAACAATGATGTGATGGCCAACACGCCTTTCCATGGTACGCATTGCAGCGGTATCATTGCAGCAGCACGTAACAACGGGATTGGTATGGACGGTGTGGCAAGTGATGTAAGCATCATGATGCTGCGTGCGGTGCCGGATGGTGATGAACATGATAAAGACATTGCACTGGCGATCCGTTATGCAGTTGACAATGGCGCAAAGATCATCAGCATGAGCTTTGGTAAAGATTTTTCTCCTGAGAAAAAATGGGTGGACGATGCATTCAAATATGCAGAAAGCAAAGGCGTATTGCTGGTAGCTGCAGCAGGCAATGCTCATAAAAATGTAGATACAGAAGAAAGTTTCCCTAATGCTAATTACTTAAGTGGTGGTAAATCAAGCACAGCCATTTTTGTAGGAGCGAGCGGCAACGCTAAAAACGGCGGCTACACTGCTTCTTTCAGCAACTATGGTAAAGGCAATGTAGATGTATTTGCACCTGGTGTTGGCATTTATTCTACGATTCCTGGCGGTAATACATACGGCAATGCAAGCGGTACCAGCATGGCTTGCCCGTTGGTAGCAGGTGTTGCGGCATTTATCTGGCAGCACTACCCTAACCTTACTGCACAGCAGGTAAAACAGGCGATCGAAAAAACCGCTACATCTCCCGGTGAAAAAGTAAAAAAACCAGGCACCGATGATAAAGTGGATATGAGTGAGCTGGCAAAATCAGGCGGTATCATCAACGCTTATGAAGCAGTGAAATATGCAAGCACTTTAAATGCTGCTCCTAAAAAAACACCGCTTCCTAAATCTTCTTTGAAAAAGACAAAGAACGCTTAATACACAATTAAAATCTTTTATACCAATAAGCCTTCCGCCAAAAACGGAAGGCTTATTTTTGTTAAAACATACTGTTATGCCAAAGCCAATCGAAGGAACATTTCCCGCTTATTTTTCCCGCTACATTGACCTTGTAAAAGAAGAGGATGTGATCGCTGCATTAGATGCACAGGATGATATGATACAGCACTATTTTGAAACACTGAAAGACAAAGCCGATTTTGCTTATGCGCCGGGCAAATGGACATTAAAGGAAATGCTTCAGCATATCATTGATACGGAAAGGATATTCAGCTTCAGGGCACTGTGCTTTGCAAGGCTGGAGCCGCAGAATATCCCGGGTTTTGAAGAAGATGATTACGCCGCCAACAGTCATGCCGCAAGCCGCAGCTGGGAAAGCCTTTGCGAAGAAATAAAAGCCGTAAGAAAAAGCACAAGGTTATTATTTGAAAGCTTTTCAGAAGAAGATCATGGTCATTCAGGTATTGCCAATGGAAAACCTACAACAGTGGTGGCAGTAGGTTTTATGACCGTGGGGCACATTTATCATCATGTAAATGTTATTAAGGAAAGATATCTTTAGAAATACATAAATAAAAAATTCTAAATTCTAAAGCAGCACTGAGCTTATGAGCTTCTTTAGAATTTAGAATTTTAATATTTGAATTTCTTATAGCCCTATTTTCTCATTCACTACATTAAGTATTTCTTCTTCCAAAGCGATCGTTTTGCTCTGTATAGCATTTCCCTTTGCAACAATATCTTTTACATAGGCTGCATCATCATAACCTGCTGCGTTGATGCGCACATTCATGAAGGCGCCCATTACAGCACTTCTTGCACAAAGCGCTCCCACACCGGCATCTGAAACAGAATTAGGATTACCAATCTCTGCCATCGCTTTAATGATCTCCATGCTGGCATAAGATGCTTCCATTACTTTGAACGGAATTTCTATTGCAAACTTAGTTGCATCCTGTATGGCTTGCTTACGGGCAGCTTTTTCGGCATCGGTTCCTTTCGGCAGGCCGAATGCATCCATAATTTTATTAAAAGCAGCCGTATCGGCATCTACCAGCTTCAGCAATTCATCTTTCAGTTGCTGGCCTTTTGCAGCCCAGTTGCTGAATTCTTCCCAACGGTCATCCCAGCCAACTTTATGCGAACTTAAATTGGCCACCATTGTTGCCAGAGATACACCAAGGCTTCCTACATAAGCTGCAATAGAACCGCCGCCCGGTGCCGGACTTTCGCTGGCAGTTTCATCAGCAAATGCATCCAGTGTCATGTTGATCAATTTGTTTTCTGCCTTATCTTTCAGCATGTATTCAATGATCCTTTCTTCAGGATTGAAGGGAGATAATTCATCCAGGCCTAAAGACCTTACCGCAATCTTGATCAGTTCTTTTTCACTGACACCCACAGAACGCCTCTGCTTTTGCAGGAAATATTTTCCGGCATCCAGCATTGCTTTCAGTGGAATGAGACCTACCAGTTCACTGCCTGTTACACGCAGTCCTCTTGTATCTGCTTTTTTGCATACCTCGTCAAATGCAATGTGCATTGGTGTGATATTGATATTGGTAAGATTGATGGATATCTGTGCAATACCATATTCTTCAATATACCAGCCAATGGCTTTTACTGCCTTCAGGCTACCGGGAATGGTAATAGGTTTGCCATTTTCATCCAACACATTTTTCCCGTTCTCTTTTTTTGTTCGGCCGGCCTCTCTTACATCAAACGCTACGGCATTCGCTCTTCTTGTAGAAGTAGTATTCAGGTTCACATTATAAGCCACTAAAAAATCCCTTGCACCGATCACTGTTCCGCCCCGTTTTTCATCAAATACAGCGGGACCAAAATCTGGTTTCCATTCCGGCAATTGTATCTTCTTAAAAAAGCCTTCGTATTCACCGGCACGTATCACAGATAAATTGCTACGCTCTTTATTCGATTGCGCTGCTTCATATAAATAAACAGGAAGATTCAACTCTTCCCCTACTCTTTTTGCCAGCTTTTGTGCATAGGCTGCTGTTTCCTCCATACTGATATTGGCAATAGGGATCAGCGGGCATACATCTGTTGCGCCCATGCGGGGGTGCTCACCCTTGTGCCTGCTCATATCGATCAGTTCCCCTGCTTTTTTAATAGCCCTGAAAGCCGCTTCTATCACAGCTTCCGGCTCTCCTACCATGGTTACCACGGTCCTGTTGGTGGCTTTGCCCGGATCAACATTCAGCAGGCGTACTCCTTCGGTTTGTTCTATTTCTGCTGTAACCTGGTTGATAATGTTCATATCGTTCCCTTCACTGAAATTAGGAACACATTCTATTAATTGCTTTGACATGTATGTAAAATATTAAGATAAATTTTTAGCGTTCATATGATCTTCCACAAGATCATCCGGCTTGTATTTGTAAAACAACATTCCGATGGTCATGATCACACTTGATAAAAGTATAACAAAAAACAAAATACCTTCATTGAAAGAATCGAGCTTTAAAAAGCCGGGTATTTTATAGAACAAGAGAATGGTGATGAGCCCGCGGGGAATAAAAACCACTTCGGGAAACACCTGCTCTCTCAGGAAAAAACGGAGGTATAAAAAACGAACGATGAGCAATGTAAATACAATGATACTGCCTGCCAGTATCACTTCTGTGTTCATGATCAGCCTCAGGTCAATGGAAAAGCCAAAAAGCACAAAAAAGAAAGTGCGTATGAGGAAAGAGCTTTCGGCAGTTATGGAATGCAACAGGTGTGTGATCCCTTCTACCTGCTTCTGCGGAAAATAGTGTTGTATCTTTTTAACAGAAACAAGATTCCAGTTATTCATCAGCAAACCAAATACAAGGATAATGATGAGGGAAGGAAGGTGCAATATCTTTCCTGATACATATAAAAATATCAGCAATGCAAATACAAGAAAGAATTTGATATTGAGCTTTGATTTTGCCATGATCATCAGCAATAAAAAAGAGAACAGCAATGACAATACAATTGAGATGATAATATTCAGGAAGAAAGAGCCTACGGCCAATACAGAAAACACTTCTCCTGCTACCAAAAAATTAAAGACAAGAATGCCGATGATATCAGAGAACGATGCTTCATATACCAAAAATTCTTTTTTCTGCGGTGATAAGGCATGCAGGCTGGGAATAACAATGGAACTACTCATGATCGATAAAGGAATGGCATACACAATGCATTTCAGCCAGGGCTCTTCGAGCCAGTAATGCAGGCCTGCTGCAACGCCGGCCAATGATAAAATAAAAATGAATAGTGCGGAAAGAAAAGAATCCCTGATGAGTTTTTTCTTGCTGCCGGAGAGCTTCAGGTCGAGTCCTGCCTCCAGTACGATCATCACCAGCCCGGTCACACCCAGGAACTCCACCAGTACAGGAGGAAAAGTAATTTGCATATCCTGCTGATCAGTAATTGCTCTTAAAGCAATGCCACTGCCAAGCAATAAAAGCACAGAAGGGATCTTAATATACCGGCTAAGGATAGAGAACAGATAAGATACAACAACAACGGAGCTAAGGATAAGCAATAATACTTCTACAGATACATTTCCCATAGGCGGGAAGTTAAAACTTTTGCTGCGGAGATAAAAATTTTATGCGTTAAGGTTATTCGTTCATTTCTAAATACTACTAAATACAAAACAAACAAACTTTATAGAGACTGATCGACAGGTAGCTCCTACGGAGCTTTTTCCAATTAATATTTACGGTCTATAAAGAGTGGTGCCGATGGCACCAAATTATTTTAGTAGTTACTCTAAAATCTGTTAATACTCACTTCTCCGGCTCCGTAGGAGCTCCCTGTTTATATATAAGAAGCTAACAGGCATTTCTAAACTCCGTAGGAGTTTCCTGTTTGTGATGCTATAAAGAAGCTGCTATAGCGAAACCCTATACGCTATACCCTTGCTTTTTTCCCGCTGCATTTCATCTTTGCATGCGCAGGTATATTCATAACCATCTTTATTGGCTTGGGTTATTACAACAGTAGTAGTCGCCCGGTTTTGCTTACGCTGCTTTTTACTGTTGCTCCATACCTGCTTTAATTCATAGCTGCAATCGCTGATCCATTTGATCTTAAACTTTGTGATAATGTCTTTTGCTTTATTTATTTCTTCCTGTCGCTTCGCAGTTCTTTTTATCAGGATGATGTCCGATGAATCATTCGTATAGGTAAAAGCTCCCGTTTTGAATGCGGCACAACCTGTTTGCGCATAGAGCAATGTATTGCAAAAGATAAATGATACTATAAAAGCGAGTTGTTTCATATTTCTTCAAATACACCATTGATCATTACTTTATCTACCAGGTTATTGCCGAAAGCATAAGGCAGGTAAGCTACAGATGGTATTGGTTTAGTGAAAATAAGATTGGCTTTTTTACCGATACGGATGCTTCCCACTTCATCCTGCAATTCCATTGCAAAAGCACCGTTAAGTGTAGCCGCATTGATGGCTTCTTCAGGCAACATTTTCATTTGTATGCAGCTCAACGCTACAACAAAATTCATATTAGCGCTTGGTGAAGAGCCGGGGTTAAAATCAGATGCGAGCGCAACGGCAGCTCCATTGCTTATTAATTCCCTAGCCGGCTGGTAACCCATGCGGAGAAAAAAAGCGGCAGTGGGCAGCAATGTCCCGATCGTTTGTGTGGAAGACATCGATCGAATATCTTCTGCTTCCATTGTTTCCAAATGATCCAGCGAAACGGCCCCGAGCTTTATACCGGATTGAATACCGCCAATGCTGTTAAGCTGGTTCACATGCAACTTTGGCTTTAAACCATATTGGGCGCCTGCTTTGCAGATCCTCTCCATCTCCTTCACAGAAAAAAAGCCTTCCTCGCAGAACACATCAATATAATCAGCTAGTTTTTCTGCAGCGATCACCGGCAACATTTCTTCAATGATCAGTTTGATATATCCTTCATGATCTTCCTTGTATTCCATTGGAAAAGCATGTGCACCGAGAAAACTTGCTTTAATACTAAGATTGCTTTGCTGCTTCAATCGCTTGATCACCCGCAGCATTTTTAATTCAGACTCTACAGACAATCCATAACCGCTTTTTATTTCTATAGCACCGGTACCGAGCGCAGCTGTTTCTTTCAATCGCTGCATGGCGAGCCTGTACAATTCATCTTCGCTGGTTTGCGCCAATACTCTTGCGGAGTTTAATATACCACCACCTTTTGCTGCGATCTCTACATAAGTCCTTCCTTTGAGTTTGTCAACAAATTCCTCTTCCCTGCTTTTTGCAAAAACAAGATGCGTATGGCTATCGCACCAGGCGGGCAATACAGACTGACCGCTTACATCAATTACTACCGGCGGCAGCTGTGGAATTTGTATTTCCAGCTCTGCCATATCACCATAAGCAACAATGGTACCGTCTTCTACCAATAAAAAAGCGTCTTTGATAGAAGGCAATTCTGCAAGTGCGGTGCCTCTCAGCAGAACAGTTTCTTCTCTTACGCCAACGAGTTCCTTGATATGTATGAATAAAGTCGTCACAATAAAAATTTATAATTGCTCCCAGATATTTTTACCAAATGCTTCCAGGCCCGGGTCACGGGCGCCCATGAGCAGCAACACTGCATCGGTTCCCAGATGAGGACGGATATTTTCCAGCAGTTCATTCCTGTCTGCCACAAAAAAAGCATTTTTGCCCAGCGCTTTAATATCATTAATAAGATCATTGGCTGAAATATCTTTCACAGCCGTTCCGCCTGCATAGAATATTTCACTCATCCATATTTCATCCTGCGGACGAAGTGCAGCAGCGATCTCTTTCACAAAATCGTTTCTTAAAAATCTTGTAGGCCCATACCCGTGTGGCTGGAACCAGGCTACCACTTTTGATGCGATCGGCTGGCAGGCCATAATGGACGCTGCACATTTCGCAGGATTGTGGGCATAATCGTCGATCACCGTAATGCCGTTCTTAACGCCGAGCAATTGATGGCGCCTGTAAATGCCCTCGTAATCTTTTAATGCACCGGCAGCAACAGCATAATCAACTCCCAGCTGTTGAGCAACGGCCACTGCAGCCAAAGCATTTTCCATATTATGCTTACCAACTGTGTTTAAACTGAAGGGATGGCCATTGATGGTAAAATCAATTTTCATTCCCTGTTGATGGAAATCATTAGCTATATAGCCTGCCCCGGAAGCAGCATCTGAAGAAAAATCATTGTTAATATTAACGGATAATTGTTTCGCCAGTACATTCGACTGGTTCACTACAAACAATCCTTTCGTATTGTTTTTGAAAGTGCCGAAGAGTTGCATCAGCTCATCGATCTCCTGGTGGTCTTTATCGATATTTAGCAAAAGGCCAACTTCAGGTGTGTATTGTACAATGGACCCATCACTTTCATCTGCTTCAATAATGAGCCATTCGCCTTTACCGTTTTTGGCATTACCTATCTTTCCTTCCCTGATAATGCTTACCAGCCCTGCACCACTGATGATGCCGGGTGACATGCCTACCTGCTCCATTACCTGGAACAGCATAGCGCTGGTGGTACTTTTACCCGATGTGCCTGCTACTGCAATTGTTTTTTTGCTGCGGGCGATCATGGCCAGCAGTTCGCTTCGCCGTATGATGGGAATATTGAGCTGCTTTGCCTTCTGCACTTCTGTTAC
>CAYOLS010000156.1:0-7877 GCA_964404845.1 uncultured Ferruginibacter sp.
TGCACATGAAAGATATGCGTGCCGCTTCCATGGAACCGGTAAATGTATTGAGCCAATACAAATGGCAGGGCGGATTAGGTTATTACGAAAGCACCAAAGATGCAAGTACTAATTTCTTCTTCAGCTGGCTGCCACGTGGTTCTTATGTTTTTGAATATCCCTTATTCGTAAGCCATACAGGTAATTTCAGCAATGGTATCACTACTATTCAAAGCATGTATGCGCCTGAGTTTAGCAGTCATAGTGAAGAAATAAGGATAAGAGTTGAGTAAAAGATCAGCGAATAAAAAATCCCCGCTTTTCAGCGGGGATTTTTTATTAAGGTTGTTGTTCAAAATCAAACAGCGGACCATCTATATTCTTTGGATCGTTCCCATATTTATTTGGAAATCTTTCTCCTTCTGTACAGAACCACACCAGTAAAACGATGCTTCCGAATGGAACGAGTACCAAAAAATACCATCCGCCGCTTTTGCCAAGATCATGTAAGCGCCTTACTGATACGGCCAGGGTTGGTATAAGAGTGGCCAGCATCACAAGAACAAAAATGCCCCCGACAGCCACTCCGGTTGTTTCACTATCATCTGCCATACCGAATAAAAGAATAGCATACAGTGGGATCCACAAACATACCTGGCCTAAGGTAAAGTACCAGTATTCAGACCTGCGGGCCCTGCCGGAAAAGTTGGCATAGTTCTCAAAAACGACTTTTTTCCACCAATCGATCATGTTGTAATTACTTTCAGATTTTTGCATATAAGGTTGGGTTTAAGCCGCAATGATAAACAAAACCGGTTAATTTGGAAGAATGAATTATTAACTTCATGGATCAGTAATCATTATGGAGAAAGCAGATATATACGACCGGTCATTTGAGCAACAGGATTTTACAAAAGAACCGCTCGCAAAAGGAGAATATGAAAAATGCAGCTTCAACAACTGTGATTTTTCCGGCACCCATCTGTCGCATATATATTTTACCGATTGCAATTTTACCGGCTGCAATATCAGCAATGCAAAATTGCAGGACACTGCATTCAGGAATATTAAATTCGCCGGCTGTAAAATGCTTGGCCTCCACTTTGAGAATTGCAATCCCTTCCTTTTGGAAATGAATTTTGATAACTGCACGCTCAGTCATTCTTCCTTTTACCAGCTTAAGCTGAAGAAAAGCAGTTTTGTCAATTGCATTTTGCAGGAGGTTGATTTTACAGGGGCTGACCTTATGGCCGCCTGTTTTCTCCGTGCGGATCTATCAGGTGCTATTTTCGATCAAACGGTTTTAGAACAGGCTGATTTCCGGGATGCCCTGCACTTTACTATCAACCCTGAGCTCAATAAGATAAAAAAAGCAATATTCTCTCCTGATGCTTTGGCAGGCCTGCTTGTTCAATATGATATAAAGATTGAATAATGCTTCCCGGCTTATGGTGAAACTATATGCACACTTTTCATCTCGTTATTACCAGAAAAGACAGGATAGTACATTAATTCTGCTTTTGCCGGATTTAGATGATACAGTCCGTTATACCTCGGTTCCAGGCTGACTTCAAAACTGTATTCACCCTTACCTAATCGTTCTGCATACATGATCATCCTGTCTTTATAATACTCTTTATGTGAGCCCCAGGAATTGTTTCCTTTATCTGTAAAAATGCATCCTGCGGGTATGGGCATGGTTATCATCACATAATCAGCGTCTTTTAAGACCTTTATTTTTACGATCATTTTTATTTTTTCGCCAGACTGTATCTCCTGCACTTCCTTCCCATTCTTTTCAAACATTGTCTGAATAACAAAACGATTACTGTCTGCTACAGGGTTGGTATTGAACCAGGTTTGATATGCGGTAAAATACACCATACCTCCGCCTTTCTTTTTGATATCGATATTTTTTATTTCAGTCGCATTTAATTTAGCCTGGTAAGGAAATTTAGTGACCGAAAATGAAGTATCACCTGAAACAAGAATATTGGCATTGCCGGTAAAATTTTTCTGATCACTTAACAGTACCGGAAGCACAGCATTTAAAATTGTAGCTGATTCTACCGTATTTCTCCAATACCCCCCTCTCTTCATTTCCAGGAAGTATTGAATAATAGAATTAATAACAGGCTCCATACCTTGCTCATTTTTCAACACTTCCATTGCGGTGATCGTAGTAGCAATATCATTGGCATACCATAGATAATTGCTTTCCCCCCAATGTGTTCCACCAAGCATGGTTTCTGTCTTTTTGCTCAACAAATAGTTTAGCTGCTTTCTATAGTCAAGTTTTTGTTGCTGCATAATTTTCACCCATTGCCATTGCTGGTGCTGGGATAGTGAATCAAATTGTATCCGGATCAACCAGCTTGCATAGTTCATTTCATGCTTTGCATCGCTTAGTGTTTTCAGGGTAGCCAGCAGGTCTTCTTTGCTGAGAGATGGTAGTTTATTGTGAAGATATAACAAGCCATTTCTTACATTGGATTCAACCAAAGGATCACTCCTTAAAGGCAGTAAGGCATTTGTAATGTAATTGCTGATCTGCAGGTTTGCTTTCCCGCCTTCCCACCATGGCCAGCCGCCATCGAAAAGCTGTGCTCTTTGAATTTTTTTAAGCAGTACATCCATTTCTTTCTGTGCCTTAAATGGCTGGTTTAAAACTTCTCTTATTTGTTTTTCCATTGACAGGCCACGAAATTTGGAGGTCATTTGCTCCACACAGAAATATGGGTATTTTTTCAACTGGTCCAGCTCTGCCAGCAAAACATCCAATGTATTATTTTGAGCATAAATATTTAATTCTCCGGCTTCCGGTTTTGTTGAAAAATGAAGTGCAGTATCATTTCTTAAAATAAAAAATGCTCCTTCTGCCTGTTCAATGCCTTTTTTATACACCGGGATCTTTCTTTCTTCCATGTCTTTAAATCCTGTAGTACTGCTCATAGAAAAAGAAGTCGTTAATGTATCACCTGAAGCAGTAACAGGCTGTTCGGTGATGATCGCATCATTCCCTTTCAGATCAAATTGTTTTTCACTGCTTATTTTATCATTTATTTTAAACAGGGTTTTTATCGAATAATTATCAGTGGTATAGTTAATGCTTTTTGTTACAAACCTGCTGCTATCTCCTTCAACGAGGAATAACGGAAGGTTCAACTGGCCTATCATCGGCTTATAAGATTGCGTGATCGTTGAAGCTTTCCCTATCCTGTTATTCTTATCCATTCCCACTACAAAAGTTTTCCAGGAAGTAATATTATCCGGGTAGGTCACTTTAATGGCAGCTTCTCCATTTTTATCCGTAAAAAAATTAGGCTCCCAAAAAGCATAGTCCCTGAAATCCTTACGCTGTGTTTTTCGCTTGGTTGTGATCACAATTGCACCATTACCGGCTTCGGCACCAAACAGTGCAGCAGCTTCAGGTCCAGACAATACTTTTACATCATCTATCATCTCCTCTTCAATCTTTTGCTCGGCATTATAAATAATGCCATCTACTACATAGACAATATCGTTTCCTGCGTACGAATTTTCGCCCCGTATCCTCACACTGCTTTCTGCAAAAAAACCGGCGGCCGATCTCACCTGGATACCAGCAACTTTCCCGGCCAATGCATTATTCAAATTTGTTGCTGTAGTGGTAAGTTCTTTTGCTGATATTAGCTGTGCAGAAGAACTCGAACTCCTTGCAGTTCGCCTGGTATTAAATGCAGAAGTAACCACCACTTCAGCAATAAAATTTTCTTTTAATTTAAGGCTCACATCTATTCGTTTGGTACTTCCATTTTGTACGGACACTTTTACTTTAATACTCTCATATGCGAGCGAAGAAAAAAGAATTGTTTCTTCAGACTCATATACCTGTATCCTATAATTGCCATTTACATCCGCCTGAACTCCACTACGATCTTTAAGCACAACAGAAGCAAAAGGAATAGCTGCACCCTGTATATCCCTGATCTGCCCTTCTACCATTCCGCCGTTTCTGGGATAGGGATCATATTGTTTACCGGGTATTATTTGCAATTGTTCCACAGGCTTTTCTTCTATCTCCTGCCTTTTAGGCATATAAAAACTATCTGCCCTTTCCTGCAATTCTTTTAATACCGGGTTGTTTTTTTCATTCAACAGTACCGGTATTTTAATACAACTCGTAGTATTTGCTTTTACTTCCACATTAAATACCGTATGAACCTGGTCATAATTATTCACTAACAGGATATTGTATGTTCCCGGATCAATATTATAGATCCTCCTGTATGCAAAAGGGATCACAAATGGTTCAGTTCCCTTAAGCTGGTTTGTAAGTATTATATATTTCAGCACGGAATCTTTGTGATAATTCAGCAATATTTTTCCCTGGCCACCTACCTGGGAGTTCCAGTTAAACCTGAAGGCGTTATCGGAAACAAGTAAAGGATTTTTCTCAACTGCAGCTTTAGGATATGTGATCACTGGTAAACTTCTTATTGTGTCGCCTAATACAAAGCCGGAAAAGTTACTGCGGCTGAGGTAATTCTTTTTAACCTTATCATTAAATACCTGCTTCTTTTCAAGCCTTAGTATCTGCTTTGATAAATTGTATTCATAACCGGGTTCAAATGCAAACCCGAGGTCAAATTCATTTTCCTTAAAATAAGTGAGGTATTGGTTGAGAGAAAAAGGCCCTGCAATCCGGCTACCTGAAGTGCCCTTTGGAAAATTTACCAATTTACCACCCTGCCAAAGCCAGGACGTATTCTGATTATGAATCCGGATCATAAACACCGATTGCTCAATAGCATTCATTTCATATTGGCTCCACCAGTTATCCTTTTTATATTCCTTACTGTGGGGTGGCAGGTTATTAATATCAAAGCTGATATCATGCTTATAATTTGGCTGAATATATAAACTGTCGATTTCAATATACCGGTCTTTTAGTCGTATACCAAGCTTTACATTCTGCGGCCATACACGAAAACTATAGGGCATCCTGTCCGTCACCCCGTTGTAATACACCAGTTCGTTATTGATGTATAGCAGGTAAATTTCCTGTGGATCACCTTTATCAACTACATGCACAGCAAGCTGGGGGTACAAGGCATTGGCCTGGTAGCGCATTGCATCATAATAATGATCAGCCGGGAACAGCAGTTTATAATACTCCATTGAATCAAGTGAGAAATTTTTGATCCAGCTTTTATTTTTTCCCAAAGGATATCTTTTCTCCAATATGAATCGTTTAAAATCATCGTTGTCAAAACCATCTCTGTCTATTCCATTTTTAAGTTTATACTTAACCAGGTAAGGAGGTTCCTTAAGCCTTGCGTCTTTCTTAAACTGGTTGTTATAGGAAACGGCCGTAAGGTTTACATTAGTTGCCGGCCTTCCTTTATAATCAGTTATCCTGATTTTCAGCGAATCCGATTCACCGGGAAATATTTTTTGTTTTCCGTCGATCCCAATGTTCAGTATCTTATACAAAAGCCCGATAGTTTCATGCCCATGCTTTTCCTCTCCTGCCCAGTAGTACTGCCAGCGTACATTGTATGCCTGCCTTTTGTTGTTCATTATTTTTTTCCATACAATCTCTTCTTCATCACTACTTCCTGTCGCTATTACTTTATCCGCATTCAATACAGTATAATAAACAGGGATTTTATAAGGATTGCTTAAAACAAAGCCCAGCGTATCCATTTTACTGAATCGCATAAAATCTAACGTGTACAAACTTTTAATATCGTGGTATGTATAAATATAATTGCTGTCTGACCCAACATCGAAAGTATAGTCGTTAGCACGGGGATTTATTTTAATTACTAAAGGATAAGCTACTTCTTCTTCAGGGCCATCATTTATTTGCATGGTTCCTTTTGCGGCCTGTTCATATCCATCCAGCAGATAACTTACCAGCAGGCTATCAGCTTCCTCCTTCACCAAAAGCTCTTTTGAGTAAAACAAATATTTTATGTCCAGTTTTTTTTGCTGTAACTCATTATTGGAATTTTTAAATACCAGTCTTGCATTGATATCAATATTTGCTGCCGGCATCGTTCCAGGGGGAATAACAAAACGGGTTTCAGTGCTGGTTTCCAGCTTTACTTCTTTGTTGTAAAGTGTATCAGGCACCAGTAACCTATCTTTGAAAAATGTATCTATTTTATTAACAGTCAATACCAGCCTGGCTGTTGCATCCATTACATACAGCCCATTGGCATCTTTTGCAGACGCCTTAAAAACCATGCTATCGGCTTTATAATAGATCTCTTTATCCGCAGTAAATGATTGTGTCCCTATCTCGTCAAGTACATATTCCTCCAATGAGAACACTTCTTTTACCAGTATTTTCTGATCTTTATCAACAAGCTCAAGCCAGCATTTTATATCTGTAGGAATGCTGTCACCCAATACAAATGAATTTGTGTAGGCTCCCGGGCTCACTGCTTTGATGGTATAAAGCGGAACAACCTGGTTATTTCCTCTTGCATAGTAGTTAAGCCTTACATTAACTGTTTTTTCATAGCGGTCCCATTTCTTATCAATTAAATAGGCTTTAAACCTAACCGTATCCAATGGTTTGTATTTAGGTTTATTAAAAATCACATACCCGGTTACTCCTGACCGGTAAGATTTTTGCTTTTTTGAAAAGAGTGCTTTTGTTTTCCGGGGTAGCCAGCTTATCGCACTATATACTTTGCTTTTCTTAAAGTTTATTCTTTTTTGTTCCCGGATACTTCTACTAAGATTGTCCTGCGTTTCCACCCGGGTTATCATTGTATCGCCCGGTGAATAAACAAAAACATCATTCTCCTCAAAAGCTATTTGCTTCACCCAGAAAGTATGGGACCCTTTATTATATATTGCTTCCTTTTTACCAACAAATACTGAAGCATTTGTTACGGGCTCACCTTTGGTCGTTCTTATATCAAGCTGCAGCTTCTTTCTATTGTTAACAGTAAGTACAACCAGGTTTGTTTTATTAAAGATTTCTGCTTTTACATTGCTGCCTTCTACGGTTACAAAAACATAAAACCCTAACAGGAGTGAATCCTCTGCTTCATACCTCGTTCTGCAGGTTTTAAAAACCGGTGCATTTTCAAAGCGGGCAACAGGAATAGAATCCCACTTGTAATATTCTATTGCATCCTTTGCTGATATCTTATATATATTGGTAAAATGACTTCCCCTTTTTATGGCTGCAAGGCTGTTCTGGGCCAATAATGGCAATGGCAAAAGGGCCATTACAAGTGTAATTATGTACTTCATATAAGCAGGTTTTGGCGTTCTGTTAACCCGGTGATGCCGGGAATAGCCAGGTTACACAATTTGTTTCATTTTTATAATCTATAATATCCTGCCTGCTATGCACTATTACTGGCATGCCTTGCCCTGTAGCTACACAGCAATGCTTCCAGGGAGAACACCCCTGCCATTAAATAAAAGTGAAAACATTCATTAACCGATCAGTCCCCTAACAGGTAGAGGTAATTTTTATCATAAAGGCTGCACGGCTTATCTTTGCTGCAAAATAGCATAATACACATGTTCAGAACACACACCTGCGGAGAATTAAGAGCATCCGACACCAATAAAGAAGTTACCCTGGCCGGCTGGGTACAAACCGTTCGTAAATTCGGAAGCATCACTTTTGTTGATCTCAGGGACCGCTATGGCATTACCCAGCTGTTGTTTTCTGAAACATTGAATGAACAACTGGAAGCCAACCCGCTTGGCCGTGAGTTTGTATTGCAGGCAACCGGTACCGTTAGTGAGCGGAGTAATAAAAATGCCAATATCCCCACGGGTGATATTGAGCTGCTGGTTACTAAATTCACCATTCTCAATAAATCCGCTGTTTATTATACTGTATTGAATGCGGATAAAGTAATAGCGACAGGAAGTAGTGA
>CAYOLS010000157.1:0-7850 GCA_964404845.1 uncultured Ferruginibacter sp.
TTTATTGGGTTGATGTTATTGGAAAAACTACCATCACCAAACGTCCACAATACAGTCAGGTATCCTGATTGTATCATAGCAACCATTGTTACCGGCGATCAATGTTACAGAGAACATGCCGGTATCCTGGTATTGATGAACGGGATGTTGTGCAGTAGAAGAGCCACCATCGCCGAACAGCCAAAGCCATTCATCTACAGTGCCGGTGGTCTGGTCTGAAAAATGCACATCATTAAAAGCACACACATCTCTTGGTGTAGCACTGAATGCCGGTTGTGGTTTGGTAGAAGCAGTGATCCCGGAAGGAACGATCGCAGTATCCTGGCAGCCTCCTGCCGTGGTAATGATGAGCCGGGTATCGTAAATGCCTGCCTGGAATATGTGTGTAGGATTTTGTTGGTTGGAAGTGCTGCCATCGCCAAAATCCCATGCCCATGCAATTACAGGCTCTACACTGTTGATAGTAGAGGAGAATGTCCAGCTGAATGGAGCACAGCCACGCTGCCTGAGGTCGTTGATCGTAACCTGCGGCAATTGAATTTTTATATAATCGTTTTTTACGAGTGTATCGCTGCAACCATTGGCATTGATAGCAACCAGCATTACAGTGAATGCTCCTGCCGATGTATATGTATGCACCGGGTTTGTCTCGGTGCTGGTGTTGCCATCTCCAAAATGCCATATATAATTTACGGCGCCGGTTGTACTGTTATGAAACCTCACCTGGTGCGGTGGTTTACATGCTGCCGTGTCTGTTGTGCTGAAATTGATATTGGCAGCAGGTGCTACGGTTATATTTCTTGTTACAGAATCTTTACAGGTGCCAAAATATGCCAGCAGCTTTACTGGGTAGTTGCCGGCAGCGGCATACGTTTTTATTGGGTTGATGTTATTGGAAAAACTACCATCACCAAACGTCCACAATACAGAATCGGGTTGTGGTGCAGAAGTATTGGTAAATATTACAGGCAATCCTTCGCAGGCCGGGCTTGTAGTAAATGCAGGTGCCAATGCGCCGACATTTACGGCATTTTGTTTTACAAGTGTATCCTTACAACCGTCTGCACTTGTTGTAATGAGTGTGACATTGTAAATTCCTGCATTGGTATAAATGTGAGAGGGATTAGCCAGGGTAGAAGTTCCGCCATCACCAAAATTCCATGAATAGGTGAGCAGGCCATTTCCCGTGGATTGCGCCTGGAAATTTGCTGTATGTGGTGCTGAACATCCAATGGCATCAGTTATGCTAAACGCAGACTCAACTCCGGGAAAAGCAGTGATGTAATTGGCCTGGTAAAAGGTCTGGCTGCATCCTTCTGAATTGGTTACTTTAAGAGAAACATTGTAATTGCCGGAAGCGGTATAAACATGTTGTGGGTTGGCTTGAGTAGACATTGTGCCATCACCGAAGTCCCATAAAAAACTACTGAGCGTTCCGCTTCCTGCACTGGCAGTATTGGTGAACTGTACTGCAAAAGGGGGGCAGCCGCTCCTGTTATCTGCTGCAAAGCTCACCACAGGTAATGCGTGGATGGTAATGTATTGCGACTTTACAATGGAATCTGAGCTGCCGTTTTTTTGTACGACCAGTTTTACCGTGTAAGTACCAGGGTTAAAATAAGTTACAGTAGGGTGTTGCAGGTAAGAGATAGTGCCATTGCCGAGATCCCATTTCCATTGGGTAGGATTGCCGGTGGATGCATCTTGAAAATATACGATCAGGGGGGCGCAACCTCCTGTGGGAGTGGCGGTGAACTGGGCGGATAACTGTGCTTTTGAATGAAAGGATACAGTTAATAATGTTAGCACCACGCAAAAGAGTCTAGGGAACCATTTGCTCATGGATGTTCGGATTATCGGTGTTAATTCATGTTATTGGACCATTACTTAACTGGATAACTGCAAAAAAATTGTGTAGGGTTGCGGCTTTGTTTCCACATAACTAAAAATTAATATTACAGCTACAGGAAAAGCGAAAGATGTCCAATAAGACCTTTATAAATTACTACAAGCTTTATACATTACAGAAATCATCCATTTAGATAACTGTAGCATGTAGCACAATGATTTAGGTTTTTCAAAAGAAAGCGGAAGGAATCAAGAGATGGTATAATTTTGGCTTTCAGTTAAAAAACTAAGTATGAAAAATAAACCGGGTATTTTTTTATTGCTGGCTGTATTTATGTCTTCTTCATTGCTGGCGCAACGCAACCCTACTGACATAGACAGGGAAAATTTTTTCCGTTTCGGTGCAAAAGTAGGGGTGAATGCCAATAAGATAACGGGCTCATCTTATAAAGATGGGTTTAATTACAATTTCCAGGCGGGCGGATTTTTGCAATTCAATTTCAGTAAAAGATTCGGCATACAACCCGAATTAAGTTTTGTGCAAACTTCCAGCGAGTTCACGGATGATGCAGGAACTATTTATGATGATATTTTCCGTGATGGCGGACAAAAGAAAGCAAAGCTTGATTACCTGGAAGTACCTGTATTCCTGAATGTGAATTTAGGTAGCAGCAAAAGAGTGAAGCTGCAGGTGGGTCCAGCTTTCGGCGGCTTGCTTAAACAAACAGTGGATAGCCTGGAAAACGGCGGTAATATTTATAAAAAAGCAGAATGGAGTGGTATTGCAGGTTTGTGGATACAATTGCCACTGGTGAACCTGGGTGCAAGGTATAAGATCGGTTTTACCGATATTAATGCTATCGACAACAGGCAGACATGGAGAAACCAGGCGATACAGGTTTTTGTGGGTGTGACTTTTTAAATAATTCTAAAAATAGATAACAGGCTGCATTTATTACCTCGTCGTAGTAAATGCAGCCTTTAATTTTATATCCTGCGAACTGCTGCCCACCAAAATATTATACTCACCCGGGTACAAGATCCATTTCTTTTTTTGCAGATCCCATTTTTGTAATTCTGTTAAAGGAATACTGAAGCTTAAAATATTATCCGATCCTTTGCTGATAGCAATTCTCTTAAATGCTTTTAATTCTTTCAAAGGCATTCTTTCTCCCTGCGGGTATTGAATGTAAACCTGCGTTACTTCATCGCCATCCATGGCACCGGTATTTTTTACTATAACAGAAAAATGGATGCTGTCCTTTGCTGCAATAATTTTTTTAGGTTGCAATTGCCAGGCATATTCAAAGCTGGTATATGACAGACCGAATCCAAATGGATATTGCACTTTACCATTGTAGTAGCGATAGGTTCTTCCCTTCATATCATAGTTGTTATACGAAGGAAGGTCTTGTAAAGAATTATAGAAAGTTACGGGCAGGCGACCGGCAGGAGAGGCGTTGCCAAAAATAATATCGGCTGCTGCATTGCCGCCCTGCTCACCGGGATACCATGCTAGCAGGATTGCATCTGCATAAGGTTCTATGGCTGCAATGTTTATGTTACTACCTGCTGTTACAATTACTACCACCGGTTTATTTTTCTTACGCAATTCTTTCAGCATAGCAATATGTGCAGCAGGAATATCAAGACTAAGCCGGTCGCCGCCGTGGGCAGATAAAAATGCATCACCTTCTTCTCCTTCATATACTGGTGTAAGCCCGATCACTGCAATGGTAAGATCACTTTCACCAGCTGCCCATATACCGCCAAAATGTGTAGTGTCGGTATAATCACTTCCCTGGTCGTACTGCACTGCAATGGCTGGCCCTGCAGCAGCAGTGATACCTTCTGCAAAGCTTACCATATCACTACTCATACCATGATAATTGGCCACTAACGGATCCATAGCGCCAGCATTGGCACCCAATACCATTATAGACCCGTATTTATTTTTTTGCAGTGGCAATAAACGGTTGTCATTTTTCAGCAGCACCATGCTTTGCAGTGCAGCTTTTTTTGCGAGCGCTACATGCGCCGGGGAATGAACGGCTTCCGCTCCCAATGCGGCAAAAGGATCGTTTTTCTTTTTATTAAAAAATCCTAACCTGAATTGAGTGCGAAGTAATTTACTTAAGGAAGAATCGATCTGCTGCATGCTGATAAGTTTGCGATCGTAAGCCGCCAGTATGTTTTTCTGCAACAGGTTGGAGCAATCTAAATTCACACCTGCTTTTACTGCAGCGGCAGCAAGCACTACCGGATCTTTTTCTAATTTGTGGTAATCAAGTATATCATACAAAGCACCGCAGTCAGTTACCACATGTCCTTTGAATTTCCATTCCTTGTATAAGATATTTTGGAGTAAAGTATTACTGGTACAGCAAGGTTCATTGTTGAGGCGGTTGTAGGCACACATCATCGCTTCTACATTTTCATTCGCCAGTTTTTTAAAGGCATAGAGATAGGTTTCCCGCAGGTCTTTTTCATCTACTATCGCATTGAATGAATGACGGCCCGCTTCAGGTCCGCTGTGCACGGCAAAATGTTTGGCACATGCTGCAGCTTTTAAATGCTGTTCATCTCTTCCCTGTATGCCTCTTACAAAAGCAGCGCCCATGCTGGCTGTTAAAAAAGGATCTTCACCATAAGTTTCCTGTCCACGGCCCCAGCGGGGATCCCTGAAAATGTTGATATTGGGTGACCAGAAAGTCAGCCCCATATATTGTGTGCTGCGACCCATAGCTGTGTTCAGGTTATACTTAGCCCTTGCTTCGGTTGAGATAACATCCGCTACGGCTTCGTGCAGGCTGTCATTAAAAGTAGCAGCCATGGCAATGGCTTGCGGGAAAACGGTCGCTAATCCTGCTCTTGCCACACCATGTAATGCTTCGTTCCACCAGTTGTAAGCAGGAATGTTCAGTCTTGGTATGGCAGCCGCTTTGTAGCCAAGCAGGGAAATTTTTTCTTCGATCGTTAAGCGATTCAGCAGGTCCTGTATTCTTTTTTCTGTGGACTGTGTCTCATCCCTGAAAAGCATTTTCTCCTGCGCCCTAACAGGCACATTGTAACACAGGGATAGAAAGAGCAGCAACGCTAATAAAGCAGAACGGTTGTTCATATGCAATTGAATTTATGATAGCCCGGTGATCTTAAACACCCAGGCGTTTTTTGAAGGTGGGTTCTTCCTTATTTTTTCCGGAATGCTGAAATTAAAACCAGGACCGTGATCAAAGCCAACCTGCAATGGTTTATCATATCCCAATAAATAGACTTTAGTACCTGTTTTTTTAATAAAGCTTGTAATGCTGATATTGGAAGGCATGGTCAATTCATTTTCATCTGCGAGGTAGATGGCATACACATCTTTTCCTTTTTTGGTGAAGACCATTTTTCCTTCTTTGTAAGGTTTGATAAAAGTAGTGCCATAGATCGCTTCGCTGTTCACGTTCATCCATGCGCCTATTTCGGATAAGCGTGAGTAAGAAGAATCGTCAAAATCACCGTTTGGTCCCGGCGCTACGTTGAGTAAAAAATTTCCTCCTTTACTTACTGCATTGCACAGCATATGAATCAAAGTATTCACTGATTTGTTGGGTATGCCGGGCACATAAGACCATGAAGCTGTCATCGGCATACAGCTTTCCCATGGGATGGGATTTGTTTCACTGGGTATCATCGCTTCGGGTGTGAGATAGTTTTCATATTCGCCTGCAACGGTCCTGTCAACGATGAGCATGCCGGGTTGTTTGCTGCGGGCCATCGTGGCGATCTTTGGCATATCAATATCCTGGTCGTAAGGAATGTTGCGCTGCCAGCTTACAGAACTGTCGATGCTGCTGAAAGAGCGTACCCATCCGCCATCAAGCCACAGCAGGTCAACCTTACCATAATCATTCATCAGCTCTTCCAGCTGTGTATAGGTAAGGTCTTTAAAACGTTTCCATATTTCGGGATACTTTTTTGTATCGTAACTCGGGTTCCTGTTTTTGGGTGGAAAGTAAGGCCACCAGTAATCAGGCGAATGCCAGTCGGGTTTGGAAAAATAAATACCGGGCATCAAACCTTTGGCCCTGAAAGCATTTAATATTTCTTTGGTGATGTTTGCTTTGGCATTTGTTGAAAAAGGTGTTTTGCTGTCCGTTATTTTGTAATCCGTTGTTTTAGTATCAAACATACAGAAGCCATCATGATGTTTTGCCATGGCCAACACATACCTCATTCCTGCATCTTTTGCTGCCGCAGCCCATTTGCCGGGATTAAAATTTTGTGGATTGAAACTGGTCTGCAGGTTTTCATAGGCTTTTTTGTATTCATACCAATTGTCTTTATAAGGGCCTGTACGCCTGCACCAGTCCTCATCTTCAGGGCAAAGGCTCCAGCTTTCCACTACGCCCCATTGGCTATATGGTCCCCAGGTGATCATGAGGCCGAATTTGAGATCGCCCCATTCTTTTAATTTCTGTTGCACCAAAGGATCGGAAGGGACTTTGTACCCGAATTTATCCTGCGCACTGGCGCTGAATGTTGCGAGGAGTAAAATGAAAACAACAAATTGTATAACACCTGTTCTTTTATGTGGCATGCTGATGGTTTGTATCATCCTAAAAATAGGCAATACTTTGCATCCGGGTGCTATATAAAGTTTTACGAATTATAAGAAGCTTTGGCAAAGTTTAAAACTTTGCCAAAGCTCTTCCGTAAGTATTACTGTACAATTATCTTTTGCACTATTCCTTTACGCTCCGCCAACCTGATAATATAAGTTCCGCTTACAAGGTTGGTTAATTTAACCGCAACATCATTTTTAACAGGATGTTGTTGTACCAGTCTTCCACTCATGTCAAACACAAGTAAACGATCTGCGGTTGTAAGCCCACTTGTCAAAACACTCACCGGGCCGGAAGCCGGTATTGGCCATGCTTTTAATGATATGTTGTTTATATTGTTGCCATCCACCATTCTTACAGGTGAATAAGAAATGCTTCCATCAATATCTTCCTGGCGGATGCGGTAAAATGTTTTACCAGTAAAGCTGTTGTTATCCGTTTGCTGGTAGGCTAATGGAAAGGAACTGTTTCCTCCCGGTGCAGCAGTTGCAACATAACCAATGGTTGTAAAGCCTGTTTCATTTTCAAATCTTCGTTCTATATGAAAACCTTTGTTGTTAAACTCCTGCAATGTTTTCCAGTTGAGTAAAACGGTATGGGCATCTGTTCTTTTTACCATCAAATCAAACCCGGTTACAGGTAATACAACGCCAATACTGTAAGGCTGCAATATACCCTGCGTCAGCATTTTATCGGAATTGATATGGGTAATGCTTGCATATTCGCCTACAGTAAATTCAAGCATAATTCCGGCATCGATAAATGTAGTACCTGCATTGTCAATCCCGCTGCCGCTGCTTAGTACAATATCAACGATGTATGTCGGCGGCGTATTGGTAAAACCTGCATCGGGTTGTAAAAAGCCCTGGGTGTACATAAAGCTGGGAGAGGTTATGGTAGTTACTACCAACCCGCCAACAGAAGATTCTAATAGTATATTGCCGTTGCTGCTGCTATTACCGGCATTGCTTAATGTAGCAGGATATTGTTGTTGCGCATTGCCCGCTATTGTTAAACACAACAATAATCCCGTATATAAAAATCGTTTCATCGTCATATATTTTATTAGTACCTGATCTCTATGGTTCCGTTTACTTCAGAATTCAGGGTCAAGGTTATATTTGTAGTGCTTTTGTTTTTTATCGCAAAACCAATCCTGTATTGCCCAGCAGGAAGGGTGATAGCTCCGGCTGAAGAAAAATGCCTCTTGGTTATACCATTGGTTCCGTTAGAAGTTTCAACTGTTCCTTCAGAGTATAAGCCATCAAAAAAACTCACTATCGGGCTCCCTGCTACTGTACTCTGGTAACAAACAGAGTATCCAACAGCAATAGTGGCAGCGCCAATATGCCCAAAACTTCCTCCCATTGAGGCTACTATCCTTTCGCTACC
>CAYOLS010000158.1:0-7849 GCA_964404845.1 uncultured Ferruginibacter sp.
GCTGAACATTCACAAAAATGTTTCGCATGCTGTTACCGGCAGCCATATTGAAATTTCAGGTGGCGGTAAAAAAAATACACCTGCTATCCTGATGGGCATGCGTGAGCTGCCGGTGCTGGTGAATTTAAAGGGTAAGCTGGATAAGATAACGATCGTTTTTCACCCGCTGGGCATCAATCATTTTTTAAATGAACCTTATCTTTCTGTAGCCACCGGCACTAACCAGGTATTGGATATCTGGAATGGCAATAAGCATTACAGCGATTTCATAAAAACATTTTACGCAACGGATGACCTGTTAAAAAGAATAGGCCTGTTGGAAAATTTTTTGCTTTCGGTTTGTCATCCCGTTCCTGCTGCTGAACAGCTCGCTAAAAGCATTGAATTGCTGACAGATTTTAAAGAAGAAAAAACAATATCGGAAGTGGCAAAATTGATCGGAATGGCAGAAAGAAGTTTTTGTCGCTCCTTTTATAAAGAAACAGGCATTTCACCCGTAAAATTTAAGAAGATCGCAAGGTTCAGGCATTCCCTGCAAAACAAATTGCTCAATGCAGAATTTCAACGGCTTACTGAAATAGCCTATGCCAGTAATTTTTACGACCAGGCTTATTTTATAAAAATCTACAAACAGCTCACGCATAAAAATCCTGGCCAATTTTTCCGGGATATCAATCAACTGGCAGATGATAACCTCATTTTATCTTTTATTAAAGCTGGCTGAAAAATACAATTCTTTCCTACGGAATGCTTCTTACTTTGTATAAAAGGATAGTAAATGAAAATTTTTTTTCTCCTGGCGTTAACGCTTAGCTGCGGCCGGGCTCAATCCCAACAAAATATGATAGTAGAAGTACATGAAGGCGTATCGCTGCTTTCTACTATCCAATATTTATCAGGACAGCTGCATAACAGCACAACCTCTGCTTATAAAACTGCAGTAAAGGAATATTTTCTGCCCTATCGCAATCATGCTGCGGTAAAAGAAATGTTTTTAATGGAGAATATCTATCCCGATCTTACAGAGCTTGGTTTTGGTTTTTACAATTTTCCTGATATTAAAATGTACCCGCTGCCCGATAGCCTGAGTTGGTACAAGTACATTTCCAAGCCAGCACTGGAGCATTATTTAAAACAATGCATGAAATTTTATAAGGAAAGCAGGTTTCATGCGTTTCACCTTTCACAGAAAAATAACTTCACGGTATGGGCAGACAAATTCGCCGTTGATATCAAACGGCCTATTACTATTTTTAACTCAACCTTTGGCAACAGGGACAGCCTGAACTGGTACATCTGTTTAGAACCGCTCAATGACTGGGGAGCGCATACCTATACGCAAAAGACAAATCCTTTTTTTAATAAATACATTACTTACCAGCAGGGGTATTTCGGTGATAAGGATTCTGCCGGCAGGATGATCTTTAAAGCGAATGTATATGATATAGTATGGCATGAAGGTACACACGCCATCAGCGACAAAATTTTAGAGAGATACGAAAAGGAAATAAATGAGCTATCTGTTTTAATGAAACAGGACGATGCTTTGAAAAGGCAGAATATAAAAGACTGGCCACATTATTTTAATGAACTCATCGCAAGATCGATGTCGCTTGCATTGTTTAAAAAACACCTGAAACCTGTAAGTTATGAGCAACTGCTGAAAGTTGAAACAGGTCGTGGATTTATCCATGTAAAAGATGTGGCGGATGTTATTTATAGTAACTTCCTTGTGGACGGTCCAACTAAAAAGTTTGAAGACATCTTCCCTGAGATATTTGAGATGTTACAGCAGAAATACAAATAGTTACAGCAAATAAAAATGGTTCCTATTTCAGGAACCATTTTTATTTGTTTGCAGTGACCGCGTTAGGATTCAAACCTAAAACCTTCTGATCCGTAGTCAGATGCTCTATTCAGTTGAGCTACGCAGCCATTTTCCGTTTTCGGACGGCAAATATACATCATTATTCTTTACGAACAACTACAATCCTGATAAAAAGCTGTTATGAATATAATCCACTACGGCAGGAAGGCTCTTGGTATCTTCAAAAACCTTTAGCTGCCTGTCAGCACCGGTGCCCTGTTCCATCATTTTATGCACATGGCTGATAGCGTGCTGGCTACCCAGATGAGGAACTACATCGTCAATAAAATCAAGCAGTTCATATATTAAAACTCTTGTATTTACTTCAGATTCTTTACCAAAATCAATTAAAGTACCATCAATTCCGTAGCGGCTGGCCCTCCATTTATTTTCATTGAGCAATGCCCTCGAATACATCATAAAATTGAGGTTCTGGCTGCGGAGCTTGTAGAGCTTGCCGCAAATTGCCTGGAACAATGCAGTAATGGTGATAGTTTCCTGTACGGTCATCGGTATATCGCAGATCCTGAACTCAACTGTGTTGAAGAATGGATGTACTCTAAGGTCCCACCATATTTTTTTAGCATTATCAATACAATTGGTTTTTACCAGCAGCTTGATATAATTGTCGTAGGCTTCAATGCTTTCAAAATAATCGGGGATACCGGTGCGGGGAAATTTATCAAATACTTTTGTGCGGAAAGATTTGTAACCCGTTGTTCTTCCTTCCCAGAAAGGGGAGTTGGTGCTGAGTGCAAAAATATGCGGCAGAAAATAACGGGCGCTATTGGCAATATGAATGGCCATTTCACGGGTTTCCATACCTACGTGCACATGCAATCCAAAAATTAAATTGCTGCGGGCTGCTTCCTGCAATTCGTTTACAATTTCATTGTAACGGATATGCTCTGTGATGAGCTGGCTTTCCCAGTGACTAAAAGGGTGTGTGCCGCTGGCTCCGATCCAGAGCCCCAGGTCATCGGCAATACCGCTGATCGTTTTACGCAGGGTGGCCACATCCATAAAAGCTTCGTCCACATCTGCACAAATATCTGTACCCACTTCTACCACGGCCTGGTGCATCTCTGCCTTTACTTTGTCTTTGATGATCTTCTGGCCTTCCTGTACAATTTTTTGCTCATGGCTTTTTAATTCCTTTGTCAAAGGGTCTATCACCATGTATTCTTCTTCTACACCAACTGTAAATTTTTTATAGTCCAATCCCGCCATAATTATTTAATTGAAAGTTGAAAATGGAAAGTTGAAAATAATATAGAGTTGAGAATTGAAAGTTTGCTTTAACTGTTCTTACAAACTTTCAATTCTCAACTTTCAACTAATATAGTTTTTGCTTGCTGCTGCTGCGCTTAATGTACTCACCCCAGGTAAGGTTATCAGCGCCATCTACATGCGATTGTGCTCTTTCAATAGCATAGTTGGCAGCGTTCTCTACCACCCAATCAAAGTTTTCCTGGCCCACGCTGGTCACTTCTGCATCAGGTGCAGGATTGCAGAAGTCGATAGCATAAGGTACGCCGTCTCTTACCGCAAGTTCTACAGTATTAAAATCGTAGCCCAGGTAGCGACAGATACGTAGTACGATATCTTCCATCAGCTTGTAGCGCTCAGGACTTGGAGAAAAATCAGCTACATAACGCAGGTGATGCGGGTTGCGTGGCTCGTATGGCATGATGCGTACATATTTGCCGCCGATGCAATAGCAACGGTAATATTCTTCAAATTTAATTTCTTCCTGCAGCATCATTACCAGTTGTTCTGTTTCCGCATGCTTTTCAAAAAATTCATCGAGATTGTTTAACTGGTAAACACTTTTCCAGCCACCGCCGGCATGCGGTTTCATATATGCAGGAAACCCGATGTATTTAAAAATGCGGTCCCAGTCCAACGGATAAGCCAGGTTGCTGAACGATTCCGAACTCGTATCTGTCGGAAGGTCTCTTGAAGGAAGGATCACAGTTTTTGGAACAGGTACCCCGATCTGTGTTGCGAGACAGTTGTTGAAGAACTTCTCATCAGCACTCCACCAGAAAGGGTTGTTGATAACAGCCGTTCCGCAAAGTGCTGCATTTTTTAAATAGGCCCTGTAAAAAGGAACGTCCTGTGAAATGCGGTCGAAGATAACAGCGTACTCGGTTGGTTCGCCCTGGGCCACCATGTCTATCTTAACGGGTTCTGCTGCCACACCGGGAACATTTTTGCTATTGATCCTTGCAACTAAGGCTTCGGGAAAACTTCTTTCCTTGCCGTGTAATACGCCAATTTTCTTCATAAAAATTATTTATAAGGGTGAGAAATGTGTGTTTTTTTAACCTCAATCAAATATATTTTTTAGTAGGCATAAAAACAAATTATGTTTTGTTGCAGTTAGATAGAGCAACCGGCGATGTACAACAGACCCCTGAAGGAAAGATATAACCGCAAAGACGTAAAGTTTGACGCAAAGGTCGCTAAAGAACCCCTGCGTCCTTTGCGTTTCTTCTCTCTGCGCTCTTTGCGGATAATATAAAAGTTTCTCACAAAAGAAGACCGTATGATCAATAATTAATAACCAATAATCAATCTTCCTCTTTCCGGAATTGAACTGCTTTTCTTATTTTTGACACCTTATGCCGGACGGAAAAGTTTCTGTGATCAAAGTAGAACAACATTTATTGCACTCTGATAACCTGAACAGGGTTGTAAAAGTAGACTGCTATCTTCCTGCTTCTTATACAAAAGCCTCTTTGCTGAACCTGCTGCTTATCAACGATGGGCAAGACCTTGTGAAAATGGGTTTCGAAAACATTTTGGATGAGTTGATGAGTGAAGAGCAGATAGGGGAAATATTTTGTGTAGGCCTGCATTGTTCTGCTGACAGGAAGAATGAATACGGTACGGCCAAAATACTCGACTACAAAGGAAGAGGGGCCAAAGCCTTTCTCTACACCAAATTCATATTCCAGGAGCTTATCCCTTTTTTAAAAAGAACTTATGCCATTGAATCTTTCCGGGAAAAAGCCTTTGCAGGGTTCTCCCTGGGAGGTTTATGCGCTTTGGATATTGTATGGAACTACCCGCATGAATTTACCCGTGTAGGCGTTTTCAGCGGCTCTTTGTGGTGGAGGAATATGGACCAGGATGATGAAGACTTTGATGAGAACGAACACCGCATCATGCACCGCCAGGTAAGAGAAGGGAACTACGCCAGCTGGCTGCGTTTCTTTTTTGAGGTGGGTACGCAGGATGAGACCGCCGACAGGAACAACAACGGTATTATTGATGCGATCGATGATACTGTAAGCTTTATTGAAGAACTGGTTAAAAAAGGATACAATCCCATTACCGATATACATTACCTCGAATTAAAAGATGGCCGCCACGATGTGCCTACATGGGCAAGAGCCTTCCCTGACTTTTTAAAATGGGGGTGGGGGATCAATAGGGAGCTTACGGATTAGTCGTTAGCGGATAGTCCATAGACCATGGTCCATAGAATAGCAAACGAAATAGTCAGGTTTATTTTTCTTCCAGGAACTCAATAAGATTTTCAGCAATAATACTGTACTATTGACCATGGTCTATGGACTATCAGCTTAATGAATAAAAAAGCCCCCGATCAATGACCGGAGGCTTTTTATATATCGTTATTCTATTAATTAGAACTTGATCCTGAATTCCAATTGGCTTAACCACCTTGCAGTGTAAGAAGGGTTGAACCTTTGGTAAACTGTAGGTGCAGTTGGAGTGTTAGGATTGAACTGGTACCTTGGAGTCAGGTTAGATGCAGATGCATAGCTGAAAGTAAGCAATGAATATTTATCATCGTTTACTACATACTGGCGACCCCAATCCCTGTTCAGGAAGTTGGTGAAGTTGAACATGCTGTAACCAACTTCTGCAGAGTAAACCCTTCCACCCAGTTTAAGATTGAACGCTTGTGTGATCTTCATATCCACAATATGAGTGAACGGAGTGCGGTTGCTGTTTCTTTCAGCAAATTTACCCCTGTTTTTGCTCAGGTATTTATCTTTCTGGATGAAGTTCTCAAACGCAGCTTTTTGCTGAACATCAGTGTAAGTAACAGCACTTGCACCGCTACCCACTGTTAATGGCAGGAAGGTCATAGCCTGCAGCTCAGTAGCTGTTGGTACATACAACAGGTCAAACAGGTTAATACCATCTCTCACCACCTGGCCATTGTAAACATAGCTGAACGGAGCGCCTGACTGGCCTGTGTAAGAGAATGCGATGGTAGTAGACATTTTCTTGTTCAGGTATTCAAACTTCTTGCTAACATAACCGAAGATCCTGTGAGCAGCGCTGTTATCAGATTCTGACAGCATCAGGTTGTTCCTTCCGCCTACAGCTTCCATACTGCTCCACTGGCTGTTTGGAGTTGAGCTTTGAGCTTCGTTGATCACCTGCGACAAACCATAGTTATAGTTAGCGCTCAGGTTAAAGCCTTTTTTACTGGTTTTGTTTACACTAACAGTAAAATTGTAAGAATAACCTTTCTGACCGGTTGCATTGGTGAGCAGATAAACACCAGAGTAAGGGTTTGAACCGTTGGCCCTGATAGGAATAGTGTTGGTTGAAGCGTAGATAGAACGTGTATCCGGGCCGGTTGCCATTTTTAATGTTGGAGGCAACAGGTTCACGTTGTAGTAATAGATATCGTTGATGTTTTTGGTAAACATATTTTCAACAGTGAATACCCAGCCTTTAGGGAAACGTTTGTCGAAAGCAATAGAAGTACGGAATACTTTTGGCATCCTGAATTCTTTACTGGTAATTACCAGGTTACCTTTCGAGCTGTTGTTACCAATTCCAAGTTCCTGTGCTGTGTAAGGGGTTTCCCTGTATTTGATCAGGCCAAGTGCACCAGAGTTCTGACTTTGGCTAACTGTGAAACCGCCGGTAGAAATGCTGTTGTTGTTGTAGATAGCACTTGGCCATACCATTGGGATCCTTCCTGCAAACATACCTGCACCACCACGGATGGTAATATTTTCATCAGGCAGGTTCAGGGTAAATCCGAACCTTGGAGAAATAGCCACCGGTATTTTTGGTTGAACACCTGGCATAGCGCCTCTCAGGTTGTAATACTTAGATATTGCAGGAATGGTAGAGTCTATAGCAAACTGGTCATACCTTGGATCGGTGATGAATTTGTAATAGTCTGCCCTCACACCAAATGATAAGCTTAGGTTTTTGCTAACCCTTAATTCATCATTCAGGAAAAAAGCTCCTTTAAAGATGTCGAATTTAGCAGCAGCATCCGTTGTTTTTTCGTTGTTGCCACCAATAAGCGGGAAGTTAACTGTATAAGAGAAAACCTTGTTATCCAAAAAGTCCTGGTAAGTGTTGTATACGTAGTTACCGGCTGTGCTTGGAATAAAAGTGTTGATCGCTTTGTAATACTCACCTTCAATACCGGCAGTAATAGAATTCTTACCGATGTTGAATTTGAACTGGTCAACGATATTGTAAGTATTTTGTTTCAGGTAGTTGGCAGTAGAGTTGGCTTCTGTACCAAAGAAGA
Source organism: uncultured Ferruginibacter sp. (assembly GCA_964404845.1). GTDB lineage: Bacteria > Bacteroidota > Bacteroidia > Chitinophagales > Chitinophagaceae > Ferruginibacter. The sequence continues at coordinate 7,410 of CAYOLS010000158.1, forward strand.
AGCTGCCGTTAGCGCCATCATTCACCCTTGCTACAGGAGTCAATTGACCGCCGATCGGACCACGGTCATCTTCTACATTGGTGAAGGTCAGGAGCAACCTGTTGCTCATACCTTTTCCGAAAGTAGATTTCAATTCAGCTGAAGCAGAGTTGGTAAGTGTAGGGAACCTGTAACCATTTTTATCGAAAGTGATAGAAGTTGGCGTACTTGCAAAAATGATGGTACGGTCACCTTTGTTGTAGCGGTAGCTCAACGCCAGTTTATGGTTGTTGTTAATGTTCCAGTCTAATTTAGCTGTGATCCTGTCAGAGATAGTTTCCTGAACGTTATTCACGAAATTACCCGGATCGTAACCACCCAGTCTTGCAGAAATGGTATCTTTCAACCTTTGGATAGCAGTGAGATTACCGTTGTCGCCCCTGTATGTAGCCAGGTCAAAA
>CAYOLS010000159.1:0-7816 GCA_964404845.1 uncultured Ferruginibacter sp.
ACACCACCGCAGAAATAATGCCCGCACACTACCACATGGTTTACCTTCAAATGTCTTACCGCATAGTTTAGTACCGACATCATGTTGAGATCAATGCTAACCACCATATTGGCAATATTACGGTGAATGAATGCCTCGCCCGGCTCCACACCCATCAGGTCTTCCGCAGTAACCCTGCTGTCGGAACAGCCGATATACAGGATATCCGGGTTCTGCCCTTTGCTCAGGTTCTCAAAATATTCAGGGTTGCTTTTTAATTTTTCAGCTATCCATTTCTCGTTATTGGCAAACACTTTTTCCAGGTTCATATAATAGAATTTTAATGATAATACAAATTAACAAATTTATGCCAACCTGTATTACCTGCCTGCCACGTATCGCTTCGTTAAACCCTTTTTAAAAATCGCTGTGGTCTTTTGCAGGTTAAAACAAAGGGCTTATCTTGCCACCCATCAAAAAAGGGAACATGAAGCATTTTTCTACAATCTTAAATGTGGTCTTATTAGCAGCAGTTGCGTTCTTGTACTATTATGTTTTTACCGGTAAAAAATCAGATACGCCGGCAGTGAAAACCCTGGTAGGTTCAAATTCTGTATCGCAGGCAGGCAATGCGCCTATTGCTTACGTGGAACAGGATTCATTGCATGAAAAAATAGTTTTTATCAAGGAAAGAAGAAAAGAACTGGAAGGCGAACAGAAAGCCATTGAAACACAATGGCAAAATGGTATGAGAGGATTGGAAGCAGAGAAGAATGAATTTATAAGAAAAGGCGATGCCATCACACAACAAATGGCAGAAGAGTTCCAGGCAAAGCTTTACCAGAAGCAACAAAAAATTGAAGAGACCAAGCAGGAACAGGTACAGCGCCTGAGCCAGAAAAGCTACAACTACATGGAAGATATCCAGAAAAAACTGAGAGACTTCCTGCAGGAGTACAACAAAGAGAAGAAATACCTCTACATATTTTCTGCCGGTACCGGTTTGGATTATATGGCTTACAAAGATTCATCGCTTAACATTACCAACGATGTGATAGAAGGCATGAACAGCAGGTATAAAAAAGGAAATTAATAGGAAGGAATTAATTATCTTGAATCCCGATCAATAAAATGATCGGGATTTTATTTTTAACAACATTACCAAACTACCAACTATGTCTGAAACAACCCAGGGTTTCAAACCCTCGCTGGGCCTGGTAGATGCAACGATGATCGTAGCAGGCTCCATGATAGGATCGGGTATTTTTATTGTAAGTGCAGATATTACAAGAAATGTAGGAAGTGCCGGCTGGCTCATCGCCGTTTGGCTCATCACAGGTTTTATGACTTTAACTGCAGCGCTTAGCTATGGCGAATTGAGCGCTATGTTTCCCAAAGCAGGCGGGCAGTATGTCTATCTTAAAGAAGCGTTTAACCCACTCGCAGGTTTTTTATACGGCTGGAGTTTTTTCGCCGTTATACAAACAGCTACCATTGCAGCTGTTGGTGTAGCTTTCTCCAAATTCCTCGGCACTTTTATACCGGCGTTGGATATAAAGGATGAGAATATTATTACTACCATCGGTATATTCAAAATATATCCTGCACAATTTGTTTCTATTGCGCTCATCGTTTTGCTTACATACATCAATACAAGAGGCATACAAAGTGGTAAGATGATACAGACCAGCTTTACCGTGGTAAAATTGCTCTCCTTATTTGGCCTCATCATTTTTGGTTTCCTACTCGCAGCAAAAGCTGATGTGTGGAATGCCAACTGGAGCGATGCATGGACAATGGTTTCCCGCAGCAGCGAAGGAACAGTAGTAGGCGGTGTGTTCGGCAGTGCAATACTTGGGGCCATTGCGGCTTCCATGGTAGGCTCCATCTTCAGCAGCGATGCATGGAACAATGTTACATTTATTGCTGGCGAAGTAAAGAACCCGCAACGCAATATCGGCCTGGCACTTTTCCTCGGCACATTGATCGTAACGGTTATTTATGTTTCTGCCAACCTCATGTACGTAAGCGTTTTACCACTGAATGAAATAGCCAGCGCTCCGCAGGACAGGGTAGCGGTTTCTGCCAGCCAGGTGATCTTCGGCGATATTGGCAAATATGTGATCGCAGTCATGATCATGATCTCAACCTTCGGCTGTAACAATGGACTGATTCTTTCCGGTGCAAGGGTTTACTACACTATGGCAAAAGACGGGCTCTTCTTTAAAAAGACCGGCACACTTAATAAAAATAATGTGCCTGAATTTGCTTTATGGATTCAATGTCTTGTTGCTTCTTTGCTTTGCTTAAGCGGAAAGTATGGCGACTTGCTGGATATGATCTCTTTTGTTGTGGTATTGTTCTATGCACTCACCATCATAGGTATTTTCGTGCTGCGCAAACAACGCCCTGATGCGGAGCGCCCGTACAAGGCATTTGGCTATCCAATTCTGCCGGCTATTTACATTTTAATGGCCATAAGTTTTTGTGTGCTGCTCATATGGTACAAACCAACCTATGCAGGATGGGGGCTTGGAATTGTGCTGGCGGGCATACCAATCTACTACATAGCACTGGCAAATAAAAAAACATCATCATAATCAAAGCCCCGGTCAAACCGGGGTTTTTTATTTTACCAATTCATTGATCAGTATCGCATGGGCTTTATTGTAAACTAATTTAAATATTTTTGTAGCCAATCATAATACTATGCATCCATTTTCAATAGCCATACATGGCGGGGCCGGAACCATTCTTAAAGAAGACATGACAACAGCGTTGGAACAGGCATATATACAGGCGCTGGAACAGGCGCTGCAGGCGGGTTACGAAGTGCTGGAGAAAAACGGTACGGCTGTGGAAGCGGTCACTGCTGCTGTTATTTCACTGGAAGATAACAGCCTGTTCAACGCAGGCAAAGGTTCTGTTATCACCAAAAAAGGAGAACATGAAATGGATGCTGCTATCATGGAAGGAAAAGCGATGGGAGCAGGTGCTGTAGCGGGTGTGAAAAATGTTCGCAATCCCGTTGTGCTGGCAAAGGAAGTTATGACCAACAGCAACCATGTTTTTTTAAGCAGCGATGGCGCAAGGGAATTTGCCATAAAGCAGGGAATAAAAATAGAACCTGATGAATATTTCTTTTCACAATTTAGGTATGATCAATGGAAGGCCATGCGTGATAGTGATACCTATGCACTGGATCACACACAACAAGGCGTAGAGCATTTAATGAAAGATAAAAAATTCGGGACGGTTGGAGCGGTGGCCTGTGATAGTTTCGGAAATATTGCCGCTGCTACCAGCACCGGTGGAATGACCAATAAAAAGTTTGGCCGCATCGGCGATAGCCCGGTAATAGGGGCCGGCACTTATGCCAATAATAAAACCTGCGCCATCAGCTGTACTGGCCATGGTGAACCATTTATAAAAGCAGTAGCAGCCTATGATGTAAGCTGCCTCATGGAATACAAAGGCCTTTCACTGCAGGAAGCAATGAATGAAGTAGTGAACAAGAAATTGATTGCACTTGAAGGGGAAGGAGGCATGATCGGCGTAGATGCAAACAATAATATCGCTATGCTCTTTAACAGCGAAGGTATGTACCGGGGGATGAAGAAAAGTAACGGTGAATCTGCTATCGGGATATATAAAGAGATGATAAAATAGATAGGAGATATAAGTTATGAGTTAGGAGATAGGTGTGATGATAACTCATAATACCTCATTTGGTAAGATGAGTGCCAGGCTAAGCTTGTCGAAGTTATTTTATATAATTATTCTAAAGTCAATAAAATTGCATTTTGTAATTTTACAGTTGAACAATAAACGTATTGATGAATAAATATGCCGTAATAGTTGCCGGGGGGAATGGAAGCCGTATGAACAGCAGTATCCCGAAGCAATTTCTTTTACTGAAGAACAAGCCTGTTTTATATTATACGCTCAATGCATTCCTGCAATCCTATGCCGATATGAAGATCATATTGGTATTGCCGGAAGAATATATTGCTACCGGCCAGGAGATCATAGATGCCTATTTTGATTATGACAGGATAAAGATCACTGTGGGTGGGCGCACCCGTTTTCATTCTGTACAAAATGGTTTGAAGCTGGTAGAAGAAGAAAGCATTGTGCTGGTACACGATGCCGTTAGGTGCCTTGTCAGCACAGAACTTATTTACCGCTGCTACGAAGCTGCACTGGAATTTGGCGCTGCCATACCTGCAATTGCTTCAAGGGATAGTGTACGGTTAATTACAGAAGAAGGCAATGAAGCAGTAGAAAGAAGAAATGTGCGCCTGATACAAACACCACAGGCTTTCCTTAGCACTATTTTGATACCTGCTTATAACATCGACTACAAAGATAAATTTACCGATGAAGCTACTGTTGTGGAAGCATTCGGGATGAAAGTAAAGCTGGTGGAAGGCGATGAGAAAAATATTAAAATAACACAACCTGCTGATCTCGTGCTAGCAGAAATGTTATTGGAAGATCAATAGATCAGCTGTTCTTAAGCCATTTGATCCAGAAAGGCAAACGGTTTACAATGATGTGCAGGTATGTTTTTTTCTGCGGACCGAATTTTTGATAGAAGCCGGCAACAGAAGGAATATCCGATCCTTCAAAATCGAATGTGAGACCGGAGCCTGCGTACTGCTTTAATACTTCATCAATTAAAAAGTGCGTAGCATTTAATTTTTTCCCTTCAGGAGAAGGAGCGCCCAATAAATAATAGATCCTTTTATTGTCTTTCGCAAAAAAAGCAGCAGCTACTATTTCGCCCCTGGTATTTTTAACAGCGCAGGTAAAACCCAAACCACTTGCAAGTGCATGCTCACATGCTTTGAAAAAAGCTTCGTAATCTTTTCCTGTGATCTGCCTGGTCAAATGACCGTAAGCATTTTTGTAAAAGCTGAATATGATCTCCGGTGAAATGCCAGTCTCTATTCTTAATCCAGCCGCTACTGCCTGCCTGATATTTTTCCTTGCATCTTTATTGAACCGGGATGAAATGGCTGTGTAGTCCTCATCCAGCGGGATGATAAAATTGGTTCTTGAGGTTTGTTTCAGATTCTTTCCTTTAGGAAGTTCATTGCCTTCATTCAGCTGCAGGTCAATGAATGAAAAGGAAGCGGGAATAGCATTGATGAAATTGCTGCATATTGCTGCCGAAGGAATTTCCTTGCCGATGATCCCTAGTTGTCCGATAAAAAAAGGAGTATAAGTATAATTAAAGCCCGCTTTCTTCCTATAAGGTAACGGCATTACATATTCATAGTTTCCCAGTATCAACGCATCCCAATTGCACATAGCATCCAGGAAAAAAGAATGATTATAAATGAAGCCATTCGGGCTTGCCGTTATAAGCCCATCCCATTTTTTTTTATCAATATGCGCTTGCCTTATATATTGAATGGCTTCCATTAAAAGGTTAATTGAGGAAAGAACTTTTTCAATGAAAGATTCTGCACATCAATGCTGAACGCTATATTCTTCAGGAATCTTTTTTCTGTAATAGTGCTTTTAAAATAATCATCGTATACTTTGCTGTATACCAATGGCACGTAAATATTGATCGTATTTTTTAGAACAGACAATTGCAGACCTGCATCATACAATATCCTTGGTGTACCTGAATTATTTTTCCATGCATCAGAATAAGTGCCGATGTCAGCAAAGACCTTGATAGGAATTTTTACCGGCAACAGTTCTAATGGATTTACTTTTTTAGGAATGGTAGTTGTAAAATTCATAGCAGTTAACCAGTCATCCGTTTTGCCGATCTTGCTGCTCAGCAGGTCTGTCCTTACTTTAAAAGCGCCATCCCTGATCATGATCTGCTGTGTGGCAACGCCTTCAAATTCGTTCCTGCCATAAAAATAATTGCTGTAATCGTAGTCCTCGTAACCTTTCGGCCCGGTCATATTTAAATGATAACGATCCGTTTCAAATTGTGTGATAAATGTTTTGTTGGTGGTGTAAAAGAATTTTCCTGCAAAGAAACGGACATTCATGCCGCCTTCGCTCGCATAATTGAAAAAGTAGTTCAGTGTAAGGTCTGTTCTTACAAAACCCTTTCCTTGTGCGGCCTGGAGCACAGCTTTGTAAGGATACAATACCCTGTCGTCCTGTACTACCAGCTGCAATTGATTTACATACCTGCTTTCTTTGGGATAGGTGATCACATCAACAGGAGTGGGGCCTGAAGTGTCTCTTTTAAACAACAAACCCGTTTCGTTAATGAAAAATGTTTTCCATTGAATGTATTTGGTAAGCGTGTTGCGTGGATCCCTGTTGGCAAATACGAATCTTGCCGAAGGAACAATTTTACTGAAGGGCTGGAAATTCTTTTTACCTGTTGAATCAATAAAATGATCGCCGTTGAATCTTGCGCCTGCAACGCCGATTGTCAGTCTTTGTCCATTATTGCCAGGGAAAAAACTGTAAAAGATTTTACCAAGGCCATTCAGTTGTTTGGAGCCTGTGGCATACAATGGCACTGCATAAAATTGAAACCTGGAAGGAGGCAGGTTGAAATTATGTACCAAACCGCCGATCATGAACTTATCATAAAAGTTGTAGCCTACAGCCGGCGCAACAGAAATATAATGGTTTTTATCCGTGTCTTTAAAACTAAAGAACGATACAAGTTTTACTTTCTTTTTTTGTTCCGGGAATACAGGCCCTTTCTGGTTCAGCATGGAAAATGTATTGCTTAGATCTTTACCGCTTACCTGCTCTGCAATGGCTTTAAAATCTTCAGGATAAGGATGTTTGAACTTCCAGCTTTCGTAATACGCTTTCATCACAGCATCAAACGAGGCAGTGCCTAATTCTTTTTCGAGCAACTGCAACCACTGTGCTGTTTTTTCGTAAGGAATAATGTTGTTGTTGAATGATGAGAATTTATCCGCAGGCGTTTCTATGGGCTGGTCCTTTTTAAGCGCAACCATGGTTGCCAGCATTGTTTGTTGTATATCTGCCGGTTCTCTTTTTACTATGAAAGGAGCTTTGCCACCCATGTCTAATCCTGTGCTGCCATATTGTTGCAGCATGTAACGCTTATCGTAATAGCTGTTCATGCCTTCATCCATCCATGGGTGTGCTCTTTCATTGCTTGCAAGAATACTATAGAACCAGTTATGTCCTACTTCATGATTAATGAGGTAGTCCAGCATTTTTTCATTGTCTGTTTTGGAGATCAATGTAATGGTCGGGTATTCCATGCCGCCCATGTCTTCATCACCCGCTCTTTCCACTACACTTACTACAGGGTAAGGGTATTCGCCCAGCCATGCGCTTTTTGTTTTGATGGCATTCTTAATGTAAGCAATGCTGTTCTTCCAATATTTACCGTTTGATGCATCATAGTAAGCATACACATCAATGGTCTTTGTTGTCAGTTGTAAAGTGTCGTGCAGCACTTCAAAATTCCTGCTGCTGAACCAGGCGAAGTCGTGAATATTTTTTTGACTATACTGCAGTATTTTCCTGCCTGCAGAATCAGCTTCTTTTTCTAACAAACCTGTTGATGCTACTGTATAGCCGGCAGGTACATTAATAGAAACATTGTAATCACCGAACTCGCTGTAAAATTCTCCCTGGTCAAGATAGGGGATAGGGTGCCAGCCCTTGCTGTCGTATACAGCAGGTTTAGGATACCATTGTGTCAACTGGTACGATTGCCCGATATGACCGCCTCTTGAATAATTGTAGGGAAGCTTTACATGGAAAGGCGTTTCAATTTTTATTTTACCACCCGGTGCCAAAGGCTGCGGCAATAAGAGTTTGATGATATCCTGGTGCTGCGGGTGATCTTCCATATCAGCCA
>CAYOLS010000160.1:0-4561 GCA_964404845.1 uncultured Ferruginibacter sp.
TTAATATGACGTTAACCGCTACTCAGATATATAATCTTGTTTATGCTTTTTCTACGGTTCTACTAGCAGTTTTTTTCATATTTCTCATTAAAAAAAGCTACAAATTGCCGACGGGCTCTATCGGCCCTGAATTAAATCTATTAACATACGGATATTTAATTGACATAGGACTTGCTGCAATTAAAAGTGAACCATATTGGGAACATATACCCAACTTTTTAGTGCCAATTAAAGGCCTATTAGTCCTTTTTATAGGAATAATTAATTTAGGATTATTAGTCCATAATTTCAAATTAGCAAATTTGATAGAAACTGGAGGATTAACGAACTCAAAAAAGAAATGCACAAAACGAGTTTCGATTTTTTGGGGCGTTTTAAGTGTATTTATCTTTTTAACCTTTAAAATGTTTTGACAATGATACAACTTGCATTTGCGCTTCTAATCGCAACATGTCTTTCAGGCTTAACAGCTTTGTTAGCTACGGAAAGTGAAAAAGTTGCGGAAAAAATAGGAAATAGTAAAATTATTAGCTCAATTTTTAGGGCTATCTTATTACAATCGCTTTTTGAAAGGATTTCATCATTGTTTGAAATACTTTATTATAAGATGATTAAATTTTTAAAACTAATTTTAGCTGTAATTATTCTCTTAATTCTATTATGGTTCATTAGTATGTTATTAAATTGATTTTGCAAAGCTGGTTAAAAACATCGCTCAAAATATACCTTTTTGCCTCACCCGGCACACTTTACCTTCCATGGTCTGGGCTCCGACCAGCCATGTATCATACTTCCCAATTATTCTCCCAAGTAATACGTTAGAAAATTAAATTCATCTATCTCCTCAACATTTGTTATCCTTAAAACAGCGGTTATAGCCAGGCATTTTAAAAAATCTATTTATTTTTATAAACCAGAAGTTATAACTGGCTCCAGCTAAACAATGACAGAAAAACAAAAGCAGCTTTCCTTAGCCACTAACAAGCTCTCACTTTCATTTTGGGACAAACTCTCTCATTTTGGTATTGTTGTATATCTATTTTTATTTCCCGTATTACTTGCATTTTTCCATCTAAAAGACCTGGTAAATGGAAAACCAGGTTCAGTAAAAGAAGGAGAAATTTATTTTTTTATTATTCCAACCACAATAGGAATTTTATTTTATAAACTTCAATCTGAAGCACTAAAGTTTAAAGAAGTTTATACGACTTTATCAAGACAAGAACTAGCCCACATAATAGAACAAGTTGGAACTGAATTAAAATGGCATCCGGTAAGAAAAAGCGACAGCATATTTATTGCAAAAACTCATCCGTCGTTTTTCTCAGGTAGTTGGGGAGAACAGGTAACTATTCTATTCGATAAAAATAGAATTTTGGTAAACAGCATTTGCGATCCTGACAAAAAAAGCTCTGTCGTTTCTATGGGGCGAAATAAAAAAAATGTAACCCAATTAATTGAAGCAATAGAAGCGGCCATTCGTTAGTTTTTAAATCGCCCCCTCCTACCTGCCATGGCCTGGGCTCCGACCAGCCATGCAAGTTTACTTTCAGTTAGATTTAAGAATAGTACTTAAATCATTATGAACAGTATTTGCTTCTGAACTATTTCGATATTGCACAAGTTCCGGAAGTTTAGCTTTATATTCCTGTGCATCCCAATTTGTTTTAAAGCCATTCAGATATTGGCTCATAGTACCCATTTTTAACCTGGCTCTCCGGGCATCCGGAATAACTTTTTTATTAAGCGTTGCCTGCAGCATCATTGGCTGATACTTTAGTTTATACTGCAATTTTGAATGGGTCATTACCATATTAATAGCAGTATATCCAAGGTATCCAATGTCTTTCATCCCCAGCCAGCCATATCTATCTAAAATTCCGGTAACGGTTTTAGTATTAATTGAATCCAGCCGGTTCTGTTCAGTAATATTTGCCATATACAGGGCTTCCGTCCGGTATCGTTGGTCTGTACGTAAAACTGTATCAAGAATGGGTATTAAATATTTTAAACTATCAGCGACCTTGTCAGCATAAAGATTTGGAGCTGTATCAAGGAAAGAAACATCGTTGGTTTTTGGTGCGCTTTTTTTATTACAGCCTGGTTGAAAAAGATTTAAAGTAATAAATATGATCAGGGTTATTGCTCTCATATCATTCTATTTAACATTCCCAACTCAATGTGAGTTGGGAATGTTGTTTTTAAAGCCCGACATTCCTCCAAAGATAAAAGGAATGCTTCATGATGGTTAAATATATCAGTTGTTTTTGCATATCTAATGTAAGAGCTTCACTCTCTTCTAATATTGAAGTGATCTTGATATTTAAAAAATCAACGACCTCTTTTGTTGTCGCCTCTTGCGATTTGAGATCATTGTATTGATTAGAGATACTGATTAATGAGTCTCTTCTGGCAGACGAAGAAAAGGTTGGAAGTAAGTCATATAAATTATCTTGTGTTTCAACACCAGAAATATTACTTACCTGAGCATAAGCAATATGAGCAATACTATCCTCAACAATATCATTGTAAATAAGTGACCGGTTTACCGATGAATTTAATTCTGAAAGGGTACTGGCCTGAAGAGCCGTATCGTAAAATAATGAATCGTAATTCAAAAATTTATTGATTGCACTATCTGGCCCACCAACTGAGATATAATAGTTAACCAACCTGTTATGCATGATTCCTGCGTCCTCGAAAGGATTTCCTTCTACCAGCTAAGCACCAGGGAGGTCTTTGGCTGTTATTGTGTACGGCACTGTTCCACTATGCCTGAATACCATATAATTTAATGATGCAAGTGCTCCTGCTACCCCAGCCTGTCCGGCGGCAGAATATTGGCTTTCACCTTGTCCTATAAGATATTCATAATGAGCCGTAGTGGCAGCTGCATCAACGCTGGGAGTTGATGGAGGATCAGGAATTTGAGTGGGCTCTTCCGTACCACAGGAACAGAATAAAACTGTTGCTGAAAAAATGCTGAAAATTAAATTCGTTTTCATGATAAATAGTTTTGGATGAGAGATAAAACTAATATCACGACAGTATAAAAACTACATGAAAAAACCTGTTTTATAAGAAGAAAAATCCTCAATTACGAAGCAAACACAGCTAACAATCGCTTTGAATTACAGGATGAATTTGTAGAGCCGACCGTCTTGCCTCGGCCGGCACTCTCTAACTGCCATGGCCTCGGTTGTACATCCTTGCTGCTATATCAGATATGGCCAGATTATTATTTATATCATTTCTGGTTATATTTATTGGGAAAAGTTTCATTGAACTATAGATGAGTTTCAGATCCCAACACAGCAGCAGGCCATTACGTTACCAATAATTATGACAGATCTCATGACCGCAGAACAATTCAACAATTTTTGGACATCAACTTACCCAGGCACGGTTCTTCTTCAACACTATTTTAGGCACAACTATGCTGATAGATGGTTTAGAATTCACAGTTTGCCGGGATCAAAACGTTATGCTGATAACGAATACGAATGGCGCATCTTGCTTGACCGGCAAAATAAAATCATTTCAGACCTCTTAACTAACAACTCAAATTTTATATTATTAACAGGCACATACACTTCAGAAGGATACACAGAAATGCATCCAATTGATGAAGCAGACTCGATAAAGGAAATTTTATTTACTTCGTTAGATTCAATCGATCTAAATAAACTAAGTCCAAAAGAATATGACCGTGGACAATTTTATACACCAATGTTTAGTGAGCAAAATTGGCGCCCAAAAAAGTTTGACAATTTACTCATAGACATTGCCAAAGACAACTTAAGAGCATTTTTTATTTCTATAAGTAAGGAACTTATCATAGCACCCTATGATGGTGGAGTTGACTTTATTTTTAAAGATACTGATACAAGAGATTTTTATAAACAAAAATATAGTGATTGGTTATCGGTAAGAGAAGATGGTCTTTAAACAAGAAGTTGAAACAATTACTAACATTTTTGCCTCGGCCGGCACACTCTACCTGCCATGTATAATACTTTCCAAATCAATCCTCCAAATAATGCACGAAGCATCTCAATCACCAAACCTGCAGATCCTTCCTATCGTCAGGATGACAGCTCCGTAGTAGGCACTATACTCCTGCAACCAGCATATGCTTTCAAAAAAACACTTACTGCTGCGCCCTGTCATGCTGAGGCACGAAGCATCTCACACTCCGACCCGCAGATCCTTCCTATCGTCAGGATGACAGCTCCGTAGTGGGCACTATACTCCTGCAACCAGCATATGCTTTCAAAAAGATACATACTCCTGCATCCTGTCATGCTGAGGCACGAAGCATCTCACACACCTAGCCTTTAGATCCTTCCTATCGTCAGGATGACAGCTTCGTAGCGGACACTATATTCCTGCGCCCTGTCATGCTGAGGCACGAAGCATCTCAAGCACCGACCAGCAGATCCTTCCTATCGTCAGGATGACAGCTCCGTAGTAGGTACTATACTCCTGCAACCAGCATATGCTTTCAAAAAAACACTTACTGCTGCGCCCTGTCATGCTGAGGCACGAAGCATCTCACACT
>CAYOLS010000160.1:4661-7711 GCA_964404845.1 uncultured Ferruginibacter sp.
GACAGCTCCGTAGTAGGTACTATACTCCTGCAACCAGCATATGCTTTCAAAAAAAACACTTACTGCTGCGCCCTGTCATGCTGTTTCTAACCCCGCAAGGCGGGGAGGCACGAAGCATCTCAATCACCAAACCTTCAGATACTTCCTATCGTCAGGATGACGGCTCCGTAGTGGGTACTATACTTCTGCAACCAGCATATACTTTCAAAAAAAAACACTTACTCCTGCACCCTGTCATGCAAAACCAGCATCATACCTTCTTCGTCTTTCCTTCGTACCTTCTTCGTACCTCCTTCGATACCGCTTCGATAGCTACCGAACACTTACCGAAGCAAACACGAAGAAGGTACGAAGCAAATACGGCCAACCAGCATCTTGAATAGGGTAATTTTGGAGTTAAGAGCTCTGGCTTCCCAAAGCACAGGCTACGGCGAAAGAATAGACTTTATTCTTTATTATCCTTTATTGACTGAAAAAAGGCATCGTTGTTCGCTGCAGTATCATCGAGGTATTTAATAGTGGCATCTTTATCAGACAGATCGATCACCAGCTTATCATACCAGTCAATTAAAACAAACGAATATTTTTCTCCAAGGTAATGCAGCAGGTTGCCAACAGCAAGCCTGTCGCTTTCTAAAGAGATACGATCTTCATAATTGAACCAGGTATATTTTACTATGTTGTTTTCCAAACTAAAGAAAATGGCATACGATGCGTTGCTATAACAACCGGCGCTGTGAATCTGCTGCCTGTATGCTTCTGTATCGCCATCTTCCACAAATACATTTTTTTCTTCTGAGCGCAATCCGTACGCTGACAGCGCCGATATCAATTCAGTATCCGGGATATTTAAATTCGATAACGGGAAAGGTCTTTCGCCGCCAACCGGTCTTTGCTTAAAATAATAGTCGCTTGTTTCCGTATGCTTCCAGGTATTTATTTCATTTTCTTCCAGGTAGTCCAGGTGCTCAAATGCTTCCCGGATAAATTTTAAGTTTTCCCTTGCTGTTATTTCCCAGGTAAGATAGGATGATTCAAAAAATCTATTCATAAAATTGAAGTTATGAACTAAAGTGAAAACACTCAACTAACATATATGTTCTTCCTTTTCATAGCTTTATGCCTTAACTTTAATCCTATGAACATTAAGTTATCCTGTTTAAAAAATAAGGCTGTTATATATTTTCTCATGGCTGCAACAGGCCTCACAGCAGCAGGCTGCTCCCCTACCAAAACCAGCAGCAAGGGTGCAGACGATGGCCTTATAGACATTCAATTCGTACAGATCAACGACGTATATGAAATAGCCCCCATTGAAGCCGGCAAAACTGGTGGCGTGGCAAGGGTGGCCACCATTAAAAAAGAGCTCAAGGCAAAAAATCCCAATACCTATTTACTAATGGCGGGCGATTTTTTAAGCCCCTCCGTTTACAACAGCCTCATGTACGAAGGAAGAAGGATAAGGGGCAGGCAGATGGTGGAATCGCTGAATGAAGCGGGACTCGATATTGCAGGCTTCGGCAACCACGAATTCGATATCAGCGAAACAGAACTGCAAAGCCGTATCAATGAATCGGGGTTCGACTGGATATCATCCAACAGCTATCACCGCACAAAGGAGAACATTGTACCTTTTGTAAAGACCAATGCAGCAGGAAGCAATCGTTTACCAACCTATATTATTAAAACTTTTACAGATTCAGATGGCACAAGTGTGAAGATCGGTTTTATGGCCATCAACATTCCTTTTAACAAAGCAGCTTATGTTGTTTATACAGATCCGCTGGAGTCTGCCGAAAAAATATACAATACCATCAAAGACTCCTGCGATGCCGTAGTGGCCATCACCCACCAGTTGGAGCAGGACGATATCATTCTTGCACAAAGATTACCGGGGCTTGCCTTGATCGTCGGCGGACATGAGCATGATATGCGCTATGATAAAGTGGGCGATGTGATCATTTCCAAGGCACACGCCAATGCAAGGTCAGCCTATATCCTCAACCTGCAGGTAAATAAAAATACGGGTAAGACAAAAGTGTCTTCCAAACTGCAGATGATCGATCAAACCGTAGGCATTGATTCGGCCACCAATGTGGTAGTACAAAAATGGATGAGCATTGCAGAAAAAAATTATGCGTCCATTGGTTTTGATGCCAAAGCCGTGGTGCTGCAAAGCGGCGAAACGCTCGATGCAAGGGAAGCCAGCGTACGTTCCGGCAAGACCAATTTCACCAAACTGGTAGTAGCTGCTATGGAAAAAGCTGCTCCTGAAGCACAGGTTGCGATTGTCAACTCAGGTTCCATTCGCCTCGATGATGTGCTGCAGCCTCCCGTAACGCAATACGATATCATCCGCAGCATGCCTTTTGGCGGCAGCATTATGGAAGCAGATATGAAAGGCAGCCTCTTAAAACAGGTGCTGGAAGCAGGCCGAAAGAATGTAGGCATTGGTGGCTTTTTGCAATATTCCGAAGCCGTAACCTACGATGCCGGCACATGGAAATTTAAAAATGAAGCCATTACAGATGATAAAATTTTCAGGGTGGCCCTCTCCGATTTCTTGCTCACCGGCGGCGAAGCAAATCTTGGTTTTCTTACCAAAACTAATGCAGATATTATAAAAGTATATCCTGTTATTACGGATATGAAAGACCCGAGGTTTGATATAAGGGCGGCGGTGATAAAGCTATTAGCTATGAGCCGTTAGCTGTTAGCCTGTTCCATATTTCTCATTGTATGTTTCTTATTCCTTATTTGTTGATTACACGAATCCCGATAGCTATCGGGACGAATTGCTCGAATTACACGAATTGAGTACAAGCTGTTAGCCTGTTCCTTATTCCTTATTTTTAACCGCCAAGACGCTAAGGCGCAGTTCATCGTTTATAACTCATCGTTCATCACTCATATCTCATAGCTCCTATCTATAAACACTTATTCACAAATTTGAGTGCTGGCATATTTCTTGCCGAAATTCTGCAAATAAAAAATTACTTCCATAACCACTGTTTACAAAACCAATACAACTATCGCATCTACCTCTACAC
>CAYOLS010000161.1:0-7689 GCA_964404845.1 uncultured Ferruginibacter sp.
AAATATGCAGAAGAAAAAATGTTTCAATACAGGGATGAGGCGCTGGACATTTTAAGATCATTTCCTGAAAGCCCGGCAAGAAATTCCCTGGAAGAATTGGTTAGATTTACTACAGACAGAAAATATTGATGCAGGCGAAACGATGGAAGATATTACCCTATGACGAAGAAAAAGTAACTGCTCTTCAGGCCGCCCTGAATGTTTCAAGGCCGGTATGCAGCATACTTACGCAACGTGGTATCAGCAGCTTTGATGCCGCAAAGGATTATTTCCGGCCGAAGCTGGAAATGCTCCATAGCCCCTGGCTCATGAAGGATATGGATAAAGCTGTGGATCGTATTGTAACAGCCATCAGCAACCAGGAAAAAATACTGGTGTTTGGTGACTATGATGTAGATGGCACCACTGCCGTTGCCTGCATGTACCAGTTCATTGTTTCCATTTACGATAAAGAAAAAACAGATTATTACATTCCGCACCGCTACAGGGAAGGATACGGCGTAAGCAAAATGGGAATTGATTTTGCAAAGGAATATGGTTTCTCCCTGATCGTTTGCCTCGACTGTGGTATTAAATCCGTAGATCTGATAGAATATGCTGCTACACTCGGAATTGATTTTGTAGTGTGCGATCATCACCTCCCCGGCAATACACTGCCCAATGCTGCTGCCATTTTAAATCCCAAACAAAAAGATTGTGCCTACCCTTATAAAGAGTTATGCGGCTGCGGTGTAGGTTTTAAATTAATGTGTGCATTGGCCGAGCATTTGAACCTGCCGGAAAATAGCACACGGCGTTATCTTGATCTTGTAGCAACAGCGATCGCTGCAGACATTGTACCAATGACCGGCGAGAACCGTGTGCTGGCTTATTTTGGTGTAGAAAAGATCAACAATGATCCATGCCCGGGCATCAAAGCATTGATACAGCTTGCGGGCATCACTACAAAACTGCACATAACAAACGTGGTATTTGTAATTGCACCAAGGGTGAATGCGGCAGGACGTATGGATGATGCACGCAAAGCCGTTCAGCTATTCATTGAAACAGATTTTGAAAAAGCACTTTCTTTTGCTGAGATGCTCCACAATGATAATTCGGAAAGAAAAGAAGCCGACAGCAGCATTACAGAAGAAGCGCTGGAGATCATTGTGGCAGATCCCGATCATGCAAGCCGGAAATCATCCGTTGTATACAAAGAACACTGGCACAAAGGCGTGGTAGGTATTGTAGCATCGAGGCTGATCGAACAACATTACAAACCTACAGTTGTGCTGACCAAGAGCGGCGACCTTGCTACTGGTAGTGCAAGAAGCATCGCCGGCTTTAATTTGTATGAAGCCATTTATGAATGCAGGGAATATTTATTGGCGTATGGGGGGCATTTTGCTGCGGCAGGACTCAGCATGCTGCCGGAAAATGTAATTCCTTTCAGCAATAAATTTGAAGAAGTGGTAGCAGCTACTTTGCCGGAAGAATTATTAGTACCTGAGATCATTATTGATAGTGAAATAAGCTTCCCGGAAATAAAAGAACCATTTTATAATATCATCTGCCAGATGGAACCCTTTGGCCCGGAAAATATGCGGCCTGTTTTTATTGCAAAGCAGGTAATGAATACGGGCTATTCAAAAATTGTAAAAGAAAATCATATCCGTTTTGTTTTGCAGCAGCACAATGTTACACTCACGGGTATCGGTTTTAACATGGCTGAGAAATTTTACCTGCTGGATATGAATCAACCACTCGACATTGTTTTTACCATCGACGAAAATGAATGGCAGGGCAACAAATCATTGCAGTTAAAAATGGTCGATCTAAGATTAAGCGAAAAGTCTTCCGGCTCATGATGTTCCTGGACTATACACGGTATTTTTTCTACCTGGCCTCCAACTGGAATATCCGTATTGCCACACATATCATCAGCAATGAAATAAAGGGCGAAAGAAAATATGATATCAATACTACCGGCGCTGATGAACTGGATTCGCTGGAAGATAAAGGCATCGACACCGAACATTCTACTATCTACATGCCGGTAAGCTATGATGTGATAGAAGATGTGTTTGGTCATTACAAACCAGCAACTTTCAAACACTTTATTGATATCGGTTGCGGCAAAGGAAGAGCGATGTGCGTAGCCGCTCAAATGGATGCTCAAAAAATTACCGGTATAGATTTTTCAAAAGAATTCTGTGATCAAAGCAAGCTGAATCTTTTAAAAACGCAGCAAAAATTTCCGCAGCTGCAATACAGCGTATTGAATAATGATGCTTTTTATTATGAGATACCGGCTGACGCTGATTGTATTTTCATGTTCAATCCTTTTGACGAAGTGATCATGAGTGGCGTTATAGAAAATATAGAAATGAGCCTGGAGAAACACCCAAGACCCATTACTATTATCTATGCGAATCCTATGCAGAAGCATTTGTTTTTAGAAGCAGGGTATAAAGAAGTGTATCATACGAAGAAGATGAAGTACCTGGAAGCTGTTGTGATAAAAAAATAGCTATGAGGTTAAAAAGAGAAAGGAGAACAAAGAAGCCAAATCGCTCCTTGTTCTCCTTTCTCTTTATCTCTTTGACTAAATTTTAATTCTTATTCTCCATCAACTCCACACTCCTGTTAATAAAATCAGTCAGGCTTTTACCGGTCAACAATCCCTGTGACAGCAACGCAAGATCGCCAAGATTCTTTACCAGCTTTTGTTGCTTGCCTTCTTCTGCTTCTGCAAGAATATTTCCAAAGATGGGATGATTACCATTCACCGTAAGATTTACTTCATCGGGCATTTGTGCATAGAAAGCCGCCATACCTCCACCCATTGCAGCCATGTCTTTCATGCGGCGCATTTGCTCGGGTCTTGTAGCGGTTACAGGTGGCGCTTCGCTGCTCAAACCTTTTACTTCCACACTGATATGCAATCCTTCCTGCGGTTGCTCAAACAGCGTTTTTAATTTATTTGCATCTTCTTTGCTGAGTACGCTGTCGTTGCTTTCTGCTTTATCGATCAGGTTGTCGGCAATATCTGCATCTACTCTTGTAAACAACACATCGCTCCATTTCATTTCTACGGTATTGATAAAAGCGGAATCAACCAATGTTTCCATTTTTACCACTGCATAACCTTTGGCAATGGCTTGTTGTATATAAGCATCCTGCTGCACAGGATTGGTAGTGTACAGGATCACTTGTTTACCATCCGTGTTTTTTTGAGATGCGGTGGCTGCTTTGTATTCTTCCAGTGTATAGAATTTCCCTGCTGTATCCTGCATCACAAAAAAGTTATTGGCTTTTTCCAAAAACTTATCATCCGTCATCATACCATACTTCACAAAGAGGCCAAGGCTTTCCCATTTTTCTTCAAAGGAAGCACGCTCATTCCTGAAAATTTCTTCCAGCTTGTCTGCTACTTTTTTAGTGATGTGCGCATTGATCTTTTTTACATTTGGATCACCTTGTAAATAGCTCCTGCTCACATTCAGCGGGATATCAGGACTATCGATCACACCATGCAGCAACATTAAAAATTCAGGTACGATATCTTTCACCTCGTCCGTAACAAATACCTGGTTGCTGTACAGTTGAATTTTGTCTTTCTGTATTTCGTAGCTCTGCTTTATTTTAGGAAAATAGAGAATACCTGTTAAGTTGAAAGGATAATCAACGTTCAGGTGTATCCAGAACAAAGGCGTTTCACTAAATGGATATAGCTCTTTGTAAAAATTTTCGTAGTCTTCCTTGCTTAGTTCAGAAGGTTTTTTCGTCCATGCAGGATTGGTATTGTTGATCGGTTTTTCAACTTCCGTTCCTTCCCCTTCTTTTACTTCAGCCGTATCATGAAAATAAATTGGCACTGGCAGGAACTTACAGAATTTTTCCAGCGTGGATTTTACTTTATAAGCATCCAAAAAATCTTTGCTTTCTTCGTTGATGTGCAAAATAATATCAGTACCCCTTAATTCCTTTTCTACCGGCTCTAATGTGAATTCAGGACTTCCGTCGCATTCCCATTTAACAGGCTGCGCTCCTTCCCTGAAACTTTTGGTGATCACTTCCACTTTTTCGCTCACCATAAAAGCGGAGTAAAAGCCAAGACCAAAATGACCAATGATATTATTCTCATTCTGCCCTTTGTATTTCTGTAAAAATTCTTCAGCACCACTAAAAGCAACCTGGTTCAGGTATTTATCTACCTCTTCTTCCGTCATACCTACCCCACGGTCGCTGATGGTAAGTGTTTTATTATTGGCGTCCAGTGTCACATCGATCCTTAGTTCACCCAGCTCACCTTTGGCCTCACCGATGGAAGAGAGGGTCTTTACTTTCTGCGTGGCATCTACTGCATTACTGACAAGTTCACGGATAAAAATGTCATGCTCACTGTATAAAAACTTTTTAATTATAGGGAAAATATTCTCTGTCTGTACCCTGATATTTCCTTTTTGCATATAAAATATTGATTTAATAAATATTAATGGTCCTCCTGCAAAAGCAGTACCATAGCCGGGCAACGGAAAATCTGTCAGTTTTCTGCAATAATCTTTTTCCTGTACAAAAATAAAAACAATACTCTTTTCAAGGTATATAAAGCTATTAATAACCCTCCATTCAGCAGGTCAAATAAAGAGCCAACAGATTTATCTTTAATGTTGTAAACAATTATAGTAATAAACGTATTTAGCAGAATACACAAATTATCTGCAATCATCATAATGAAAAACCAACGCATGGTTTCTTTCCCCAATTGCTTTAGCAAGAAAATATCACTGACGGAAACAATCATTGTATAAACAATCATTGCAACAAATATATCTTTTGAAGGCCCTGGTTCGACCTTATAAGAAATATTAGCAAGGGGTTGCAATAGTCTTGCAAACAAAGCAAACGCATGTGCATTAATCACAAAAAATGCAATTATTGTAATCACATAAAACAGCTTCAGCATTATTTCTTTCATACAATGTAAAAATACAAAAGGCTTCGATTGAAGCCTTTTGTTATAAAATTGATGACCTGTTTTATTTGATCATGATCGTTTTTCTTTCCCTGTAGCCATTTACATTTTCCAGTTGGAACTGGTAAACGCCGGGGGCCAGTTTACCGGGAACAATGATGGCATCGTTGATAAAATTGGTTTGAACGATCATATCCTTACGATACACTTTCTGCCCGTTGCTGTTGAATAACACAACCGCATAATGATCTGGCTTGATATTGTTTACGCTGAAACGTAAAGCCGTATTGCGTATTGCAGGATTGCCATACAATACCAGGCCATTAGGAATAGAAGCTGTAGTAAAGCTTTGCTGTGCACCATAACTGGTACCGCCGGTATTTTTAGACCATGCCCTGAAATAGTATACAGTACCTTGCACCAGCCCGTTTACATTGGCTGCAAAGTTTCCTTGCGCATCAATAGTGCCGCCGGCTACTTTAGTACCCGAACCGGTAGTAAAGTTGTTGATACCGCTGTACTCGATACCATACTCTGTTACATTGCTGCAACCATAGCTGGTGATGGTACCACCGAGCGTTGCAGTAGCTGTGCCTATGTTAGCAGCTGCAGTTGTAGTAATGCTCGCAGGAGCGTTAGCACCTGTACCGGATGCTGCTACGTTGATGGTAGTAGCTCCACCGCCGCCAACAGCAATATTTCCATTGTAAGACTGTGCAGTTGCAGCGGTGAGTTTTACAAAAATGGTTTGAGTGAACGGTCCACCTGGCTGTGTAATACTTAACGTAGTAGTATAAGTTCCGTTAGCAGTAGTAGCATAAGTATAACCAGTTAAAGCAGCAACGGTAACATTGGCTGTACCTAATCCTGTGCTGCTGATGGTAAAGCTGTTAGGACCTGCTGTGGTATTAAGACACAGGTTGCCAAAAGCGGTCAGCGGTGTAGCTGTAAGCACAGCAGCAGTTGTTGTGAATGATTGCTGTACGCCATAAGCTGTACCGCCTATATTGGTTGCATATGCTTTGTAATAGTAAACTGTATTAGGAGCAAGGCCTGCAACAGCTGCGCTGAATGCAGCGCCACTCAGGTTGGTAGATGTTACCTGCGTACCACTGCCATTGGCAAAACCATTGGTAGTACTGTATTCAATGCCATAAGCAGTTACTGCGGTACAACCGATAGATGAAATGGTACCGGACAGTGTAGCCGAATTGATGGTGATGGCAGTTGCCCCACCTGTTACAACAGTTGGTGCGTTGTTATTACCTGCACCGCTTGCCGCTACATTGATAGAAGAAGCTGCGCCACCGCCAGAAACAACGATATTTCCATTGTAAGACTGTACGGCTGTTGGTGTAAACTGAACAAATACCTGTTGTGAAAATACTCCACCGGCCTGCGTTAATGAAAGCGAAGGAGTATATGTACCACCAGAGGTTGTCGAAAATGTAAAACCTGCGAGCGGGCCAACAGAAATATTTGCTGTTGTTAAATTGGTACCGTTGATGGTAAAGCTGTTAGGGCCTGCGGTGGTATTCACACACACGTTACCGAAAGCATTTAATGTAGTTGCTGACAAAGCAGGATCAACCGGCACAACGCCGGTACCGCTTACCGCAACTGTGACTGCTGTAGCTACGCCGCCACCTGCATTGCTTACATTACCTGTTTTCAGACCTGCTGATTGCGGGCTGAACCTTACCCATACAGGCGTTGAAGCCAATGTAGCAGAAGCATAAGCAATGGTAGTGCTTGCACCCCAGCTTGAATTATTATTAGATACCTGGAAATCTGCAGAAGGTGCAGTTACCGTGATATTGCCAGGCGCACCTGTAAGGTTGGCTCCTGAAATATTATAGGATTGAGATGCAGAAGTAGAACCGGTAAATACGTTTCCAAAATCTGCAATAGTTCCTGTAACGGTTAATGATGCAGGCGTTACACCGCAAATATTAGCAGCAGTAGCGCTGTTGCGGGGAGCAGGTGTCAACGCTTCAAAATCTGTTGCGTTGTTGTTGGTTTCAAGACAACCGTTGTTTTTCCTGAAAGCTGCCAGTATGGTAGAGATCGTTGGAGCTGCACCTGTTGTTCCTTCAAAACAGGAGGAAGTTCCGTAACCTACAAAATCAATATAAGCTGAAGCAGCAGGACAGGCAGACAATGCTGTTGTTCCGTTTACCAGCGCTACCCTTCCGCTACCCGCAGCCATTGAAATACCGGGGCTTGGTACGGTTGCATCCGGTGTTGGCAGATCGGCACCAATGGTACCGGCTGTACTCATTTGAATAAGATAATAACCACCTGCCGGAATAGTAGCAGCCGGCAATGCGTATAGGCCCGACCAGGGGCCGGAAACCGTAGCTGATCCGTATTGTATAGATAAACCTGAAGTACTTTGAGATACTGCCGAAACGTTGTGCAGCTCTACATAATCCGCTTTAAACGTAGCTCCCGTGTTACCACCGGCGCCATATACCTGGCTGATAACAATGGTGGTAGATTGAGAAAACCCCACCAGCGAGCTCAGCAACAATAAAAGGGTAAATATTTTTTTCATAAAAATTTTTAAGAAAAATAATTATTGAAAAAAGCAAGCGCCATGAGCATGACGCTTACTTTTTCTTATTATTTTAAAATTAGAGTGCAGTTACTTTAACATCATCCACTTCCCATGTAGTAGTTCCTGAAGGATCGCCACCTACATATTTGAAAGCGATGTACACATTCTG
>CAYOLS010000162.1:0-7678 GCA_964404845.1 uncultured Ferruginibacter sp.
GCTTTTCCATTGATCCACAAAAAATAGGTTGCGGGGGCATTGCCCTGGTTCATTACGATCACTACCATCTTACCGTCTTCGTTTTTAAAGGCGGTAGTCAACAGCTGGCTGCGGGAAGCAGTAGCTGCTACTCTTTTGGCACCGGGTTGAATGAACTTGCTGAAATGCCCGATATAGTAATAAGCGTTGGTATAAATGAGCTTTCCTGTTTTGGTATCGCCGTGCACGGGCGCAAAACAAAAATTCTGTACATGGTTAGGGCCGCCTGTTTCATCCAATAAAATGTTCCAGTCGGTGAAGCCTACCATGCCATTGTTGAAATCGTTGATCATGGAACGGCCATATTTTTCTCCCAATGCCCAGGCGTTCATAAGTGAAGGATTGAATTTATCGTTGCAACCCTCGGTGAAGAAAATATTTTTATCGGGATAAGATTCATACACCCTTCTTAAGTTTTCATACATGGATGTACCACCGCTCCAGTCTTCGTACCAGTGAAAGCCGATACCCCAGATGTATTTGCTTGCTTCGGGATCATTAAAATAAGTTTGCGCTCTCTGGTGGATCAGGTCCCTGTTATGATCCCATACAATGATTTTCTTTTCTTTCAGTCCTTCTTTCTCCATCGTAGGGCCTAAATGTTTTTTCAGAAAATCCCTTTCTTCTTCTGCTGTGTAGATGCAGCTTTCCCAGCGTTGTTTTGCCATGGGCTCGTTCTGTACGCTGATACCCCAGACCGGTACACCTGCTTTTTCATATTCCTTAATGAACTTGGTATAGTACAATGCCCAGCTGTCGTAAAAATCAGTTTTCAATTTTCCGCCCTGCAGCATGTCGTTGTTGTCTTTCATAAAAGCAGGCGGACTCCATGGGCTGGCAAATAAATTGAGCTTGCCACCGGCAGCTGTCATCGCTTCTTTTATAAAAGGAATTTTGTATTTCTGGTCATGAGCAATGTTGAAGGTCCTGAGTTCTTTATCCCCTTCCTGTACATAGGTATACATATCGCTGCTGAAATCGCAGCTGTTGATATTGGTACGTGCCACGGTGTAGCCAATACCATTTTGTTTATCGAAATAGGCTTTTAACAGTTCCTGCTGTGCTTCCTTTGGCAGCTTGGAAAATGTTTCTGCAGATGCATCGGTCAATGCTGCGCCGATCCCAAAAAAGGTTTGAAAACTCTTGCCCGGATCAACAAAAACAGCAATCTCATTTTCAAAAGGCTGACCTTTTTGTACAAACTCAAGGGTATCTGTTGTACTCAACCTGTAGCTGCTGCTATCGGCGGTTGTGTACACAATTACTTTTTTCCCGTCGGTTGAGTAAGCGCTGCCGGCAGGGGTTCCGGTTGCATTTTCATTTTTCTGTGTGCAGGAAACAATGGCAAGGGTTGCCAGGATAAAGCCTGTTTTTTTCATGATCGATTTAGGTTAAGATGAATACTATTGGAAAAATGAAGGGCTGCCTGTTAGAGCAACCCTCCGGCTATTAACGAATATAAAACATGTTCATCTTATTACCTTCCCTGCAATTCTAATTTATATAAGGCTGAAACTTCCAAAGCGGTCAATGCCTTACTGTAGATCCTGAATTCATCAAGCTTACCGGTGAAATTGCTTGCCCAGCCCTGTTGTCCTGCGCCAGTGGTAAGGCTTGGAACCGTCTGGAACTGGAATGCACCGAAAGCAGCTTTGGTAGCATTTACAAAATTAAGCGGACCATAAGGCGTTACCGGTGGAGCACCGGGATCGCTGCCGTTTAATTTCGGCCCGATGGTATTGCCGGGATTACCGGCAGTATTTACGCCGATGGCAGTACCATTCTGGTAAATATTAAAGATAGAAGTGCCGGCATCGTAAGTCGCTACGATCTGCCTCCAGCTGCCGAACCCAACACGAAAATCGGTGAATTGCCCGCCCCATGGAACAGTACTGTTGAAGAGGTGCACTTTTGTTACGGCATTACCTGCAGCACCGCCATTGTCCTGGTAAATATCCAGGCTGCCCCAAAAATCATTGGTACGGGCCAGTGTAAATATGCCTATCGCACCGGTGTTGGTAGGCGAATTGATCCAGAAGGAAATTGTGAAGCTTTTCAATTGCTGCAATGCCGTGCTTGGATCAAAAGTGGCGTAAGTGTTTAATGATCCCTGGTAAGCCTGCCCTTTTTTACCTGCGGTATAAGTTACATTGGTACCTGTTGCAGACGTAGAGGTAACGCTGTCGATAAGGCTGCCATTGAAGGCCCAGTAACCGATAAGACTTGCTGGTGCAATTTCTTTTGAGTTAACATAACCGCCGGGCACAGGTGGAGGATCGCCGGGCGTAAAGTCATCGTCACGCTCTGGTTTGGTACAGGCCGCCAGCACCAGTATGGCAAAGAGGAAATATAAACTTCCTGCCTTTGTATTGATAGAATGTTTCATAATACTTTATTTAAAAATTTTATTGATAATTAGGATTCTGTGTAAGGCGGTTACCACTCAGGTCGATCTGCGCCTGTGGAATCGGGAATACTTCATGCCTGCCGGCTACAAAACCTTTTGAGCTTAGTACGGCAGCTGCCCTGCCTTGTCTTACCAGGTCGAAGAACCTGTCTGATTCCATGCCTAATTCCAATCTTCTTTCGTTCCAGATATTTGCTTCTGTTGCTGCTACAGCGCCAACCCCGGCCCTTGTTCTTACCCTTGTTAAAGGTGTTGCCGCATCCTGACCTACATGCAATGCTGCTTCTGCATTTATGAGCAATACTTCTGCAAAGCGGATCACTTTAATATTCTTAGGCTTGTTGTCTTTATCATTTAAAGAACCGTTGCAAGGCAATGTTTCTTTGAACGGACTATGATATGCTTTGTAGTTGTACCGCTGGTTTTCTACCGAAGGTTGAGAAGGGATCGAAAAACCATCCCACAAAACGGTAGGGTTACTCGGATTGATAAATATAATGGTGGCATTTTTACGCACATCACTCGCTTCGTACGCATTGGCCAGGTCTTCGCTTGGCGTGTTCAATCCAAAACCAAGGTCACCGCTGTACACCTTACCATCGATCACATTGTTAGGCCAGCCCGATTTTGCACGTGGTCCCTGGAAGTTACTGAAGTTAGGGCTGATACCATCGCAGCCGCCGTCTGTTTTCCTGCTTGGACCTGTCTGCACTTCAAAAATAGATTCAATATCATTGTTGCCCACTTCCCTAAACATGGTTGTGTAGTTACCCAGGTCATACCTGGTTGAAGTGATCACCGCATTGGAAAGGTCATAGGCTTTTTGCCAATTTCCCAGGTACATGTACACTTTTGATAGTAACGCCTGTGCTGCGCCTTTGGTTGCCCCGCCTACTCTTGAGCCTGCATCGCCTTTCAGCGGAAGGCTGTCAACAGCACTTTGCAGGTCAGCAGTTACAAGCGCATATATTTCCTGCGCTGTTACTTTTTTCTGGTAGGTATCGCTGTTGGCTTCTTCAGGAGATAATACTTTATCAATTTTCTGTACACCTCCAAAGATCCTTACCAGGTTAAAGTAGAAGAAACCCCTGAGGAATTTAGTTTCACCGATCAGTCTCTTGCGGACAGCAGGATCGATGGTACTTTGATCAAGGATCGACAACGCTTTGTTGGCCCTGATGATACCTGTATAATATGCCTTCCACACGTTGTTGAAAATAGAAGTATTCTGGTTGAAAGTAAAATTGTCAACATCGCCCGAATTAAAACCATTGTCGCCGGGTGTACTTCCTTTATCTGCATCATCAGAAGCTACGCTACCGAGTACAACAAAGTTTACTCCGAGAACATTTTGAGAATACAGGTCGTTGTACACACCGTTCACCAGTTTTTCTGCTGCTGCAGGATCGATCAATGCCTGCTCTTCTGACAACTGGCCCTGTGGCGGAACATCCAGGAAATCTGATTTACAAGCCGACATGCCTATCACAATAACCATGAGCGGCAAGCTTGCGTATTTAAATATATTTTTCATAATAAATGACTTTATTTTTTTCAAAAATTAGAACCCAAGATTGATACCAAAAGCATAAGTGCGAACTGATGGATAGGTTTCTCTTTCGATACCTGCATCCAAAACGCCGCCGTTCAATATTTCCGGTGTAAAACCGCTGTAGTTGGTGAAAGTGAACAGGTTCTGACCTGTTACATATACTCTCAGGCTATTGATGCGTGCTTTTCTTAAAAGCGATTGTGGCAATGTATAACCGATGGTTATGTTATTGATGCGGAAGAAATCGCCTTTTTCCAGAAAGTAAGTTGATCTTGGTAATAAACCAACTGTTGCTCTTGGCGTAGTATTGCTCGGGTTGTTGAGTGTCCACCTGTCTTTTACTACATCAGTTTCTACATTATCCCTGAAATCGGTACCTCTTAAAGCTCTT
Source organism: uncultured Ferruginibacter sp. (assembly GCA_964404845.1). Classification (GTDB taxonomy): domain Bacteria; phylum Bacteroidota; class Bacteroidia; order Chitinophagales; family Chitinophagaceae; genus Ferruginibacter. Next base: position 4,390 of record CAYOLS010000162.1, read on the forward strand.
TTACCGTTGTAGATCTTTCCACCGCCGGTACCATAACCGCCCAGGCTGAAATCAAAAGCTTTGTAGTTAACACCGATGTTGAGACCGTAGGTAACTTTTGGTACATACGCACCGCTGAACGACCTGTCGAAGTCATCAATTTTTCCATCCGGTATACCGTTCGGACCACTGAGGTCTTTGTAACGGATATCTCCCGGTACTGCATTTGGTTGTGCAGATCCTGCAATTTCCTGTTCGTTCTGGAAAATGCCATCCATCTGCAATAAGTAGAATGAACCAATAGGCTGACCATTTGCAGAGTAGGTAGTAAATCCATTGATATCTCCGCTAAACAATGCCTGGCCGTTTTTCAGATCAAGTGTTTTGTTTTTGTTGAAACCGATATTACCACCAATGCTATAGTTCCAGTCTTTGTTGATTACATCATTCCAGTTGAGGCTTAATTCCACGCCTTTGTTTTCGTAAGATGCAACATTGGTCAAATACTGATCATCACCTGTATTAGCCGGCAGGTTCACATTTGCCAATGCATCTTCGGTTTTCTTATTGTAGTATTCTATTTCACCACTCAGCCTGTTTTTCAGGATCGTGAATTCAAGACCGAGGTTGTATTCTTTGGTTACTTCCCAACGTACATTCTGATCTATGATATTATCAAAGGTGATGGCAATGTAACGGGTACCATTAAAATAATAAGGGAGGCTGGAATTGGCAACAGATACATAAGCATTGGAGCTGATGTTATCATTACCTACTTTACCCCAACCGGCTCTCAGCTTCAGGTTATCAAATATCCCGTTGCTTTCCATGAATTTTTCATTGCTGATATTCCATGCAGCACCTACAGACGGGAAATAACCCCAATGGTTGTCTTTTGAAAATTTAGAAGTACCATCTGCACGCATGGTAGCAGTAAGGAGGTAACGGTTATCATAACCATAGTTCAGCCTGGAGATATAAGAGTTCCTTCTCCTTTTATCACCATCGTTGGAAATGGTTTGTGAACCAGGGGCGCCTGCATTCAAATACCATTGATCCTTATTGGAAGGCACATCCAGCGCAAGGCCTCTGGAGTTGTTTGTTTTTTCTTCTTCAGCAGTGGTACCCACCATTACAGAAAGATTGTGTACACCGAATCTTTTTGCAAATGTTGCAGTGTTATCCCATACCCACCTTGATATCTCATTTTTTTCTATCACCAGCTGGCTTCTTGTTCTTTGCTGGTTACCACCTGCAACCAGGAATGTATTAAGATCGCTCAGGTAAGCAAAATCGTACAAGGTATTTTTATTGTAGAACCTGTCAATACCAATGCTTGACCTTAAAGTGAGCCAGCTGAAAGGTTTGTATTCCAATACGCCGTTACCCTGTATCCTGTCTGATTTGTAGCGGTTGTCAGATGATTCCATGCTCAGCAAAGGATTGGCTACGTTGGCAGCAGCAGATGTATTTCCATATTTTCCATTGAGCTTGGCAGGTACAATTGGTGTTGCCCTGTAAGCACTTTGAAAAGCGCCTGCATTAAAACCATCATCGTCTGAAGTAGTATAGGATATGAGTGTGGAAAGCTTCAGTTTTTTAGAGAGTGTATATTCGTTGTTGGAACGAAGGGTAAACCTGTTGAAATCATTTCCTCTCTGAACACCCTGGTCAGTAAGATAACCTGCGCTTAAGAAATAAGTAATATTATCATTACCACCGCCAACAGAAACGTTGTGGTTTTGCTGCAGGCCTCTTCTTAAAATGGCATCGTACCAGTCGGTATTGTAACCTTTCAGATCAGCAGCTCTTACCACGCTGTCGCCGCTTCCATAATACACATTGGCTTCGTTCACATAACCTGCGTATTGATTTTCGCCGGCCATGTTCACCAGTTTGGTAGCTTCTCTTACACCAATATTCATATCGTATGCAAACTGCATTTTACCTTTTCTGCCTTTTTTGGTAGTGATAAGCACCACACCATTGGCAGCACGCATACCATAGATGGCAGTAGCGCTCGCATCTTTTAAGATATCCATTGATACGATATCATTGTTGTTGATGTTCCTGATATCTTCCGTGATCACCCCGTCCACTACATACAGTGGTTCCACACCGGCAAGCGTAGAACCGATACCACGGATACGCAGCTTTGGAGAGGAGTTGGGCTGACCAGAAGCAATTACCTGCACACCTGCTACTTTACCCTGCAATGCCTGTGTAGGTGTTTGCACCGGTTGTTTGGCAAGCTCTGCACCTTTAACGGTTGCAACGGCGCCTGTGAGGTCTCTTTTTCTTGCAGTACCGTAACCAATTACTACTACTGCATCCTGTATTTTTTCAGAACGAACAAGCACTACATCAACAGTAGTTTGTCCGCCCACGGTTATTTCCTGTGTATCAAAACCAACAGAGCTGAATACAAGTACTGCATCATCAGGAACTGTAAGTGAGTAATTACCACTGGCATCGGTGCTGGTACCTGTTCTTGAGCCTTTTACCGTGACAGAAACACCCGAAAGTGCTTCACCGGTAGAAGCAGTTACCTTACCAGATACCCGAACCTCTTGCTGGGTAATGGTTTCAGCGCTGCTGCCTTCTTTGAGCACTACCAGGTTTGTACCGAGTATTTTATAAGCGATACCGGTATTGGCGAGCACTTTGTCCAGCACTTCGTTTACAGTGGCTTCCACTACATTGAGGGAAACCCTTGGTTTTCCTTTTACCGCTTCTTCTGAAAATAAAAAGCGGTAATCGCTTTTCTTTTCAATGGCGAGTAAAACTTTTTTCAGTTCTGCTTCATTCATTTTTAATGTGATCCTGTCCTGCGACCAGCCATTGGCAGAAACCTGTAAACAACCGATAAGCAGTAAGGCAGTGATCAATCTCATAATTCTGGAAATCTTTTGATAGAGTAAATTTTCAGAAACAGCAATCGTTTCATTTTTCATATTTTTCAATTGAAGAGTCAATAATACATTTCCGCAATCATGGAAATGGTTTAGTTCATTATTCCTGGCAGGCAAGGCCCGGCAGGAAGTTCATCAGGTAGTATTGTAAAAATTTTTATTCATAAGCGGGGCATGTGTTAGTTATAAATAGTTATTCTCTCTCCGGTTTGTTTGTACTCAAAATGAGTGATCATCTTCAATGCTTCCAGGGCCTGGAGCACATCTTCTTTCTCGAAATTTCCGGTAAAACGTTTCTGGGCCAGTTTGGGGTCGTTGATGTCTATGATAACATTGTACCAACGCTGCATTTTTAGTGCCACATCTTCCAGGGATTCGTTGCTGAACACAAGTTTATT
>CAYOLS010000163.1:0-7657 GCA_964404845.1 uncultured Ferruginibacter sp.
ATCCAGCACCTGGCTCAATAAGAATGCAGCAATAGAACCAATAATGATCCAAAGCCCCTGCCCGAATATACCTTTGAACGCACTATTGGGATTATCAATGCCATTGCCGATAGAAAAATATTCAGAAGGTTTTAATGCAATGGCCGCATTGTACACAAGAAAAGAAAAAGCAATGAGCCCGATAGCAAGAAAGGAAAGGAAACGCACGCCTTTGGGACCGTAATATTCATTGATGATATCCGTCATAACAAACACCACGGGCCACAGCAATACACCGGCTGTGAGATGAAAGCTGAAATGACCGCCAAACAATGGGATATTTGCTTTGGGGATGCCAAGTGTGTCTTCCAGCGAAAATATCTTTACGCCGATCACTTCTGCTATCAATGCATTGGTAATAAAAAAGCCTGCCAGCACAATGAAGAGCCGGGTTGCTTTGTTATTAAGGATACCTTTTATCATTGGCTAAATTTTATACAAATCGAAATACCAGAACTGTAATGGAAACATAATCAAATTAAAATAGGTTATCCATTTGGGCAGGATAGGTTTTCCTTTAAAAGAAAGAATGATAAACGTCAGTACAAAAATAAAATTTATAAAAATAGCGCCATAGCCAAGTATGGCCACAATGCCTTCTATTGGAGGCAACGGTGTGAGACGCCCGTTAACGCCTGTTGCTCTTCTTTGAATTTCTACCAGTCTTAAAATAGCTGTTACGATGAACATAATATTGCAAATGAACACCAGCTTGTTGAATACTTTCATATTGTTAATTATACCGGGTCGGACCTGCGGTACTGACCCTAACAGTTCTCTAAAATACCATTTTGCTTTCAATAAAAAGCCCGGATAGTTCCGGGCCTGTTATTAATATCATTAAGCTGGCTATTTCCCCCAGCCAAACCAGTCATTACCATTTGCATAGAGCATCAGCGCCAGCAGTATTACCATACCAACGATCTGTGCATACTCAAGGAATTTTTCATTTGGCTTGCGGCCGGTGATCATTTCTCCAAGGGTAAACAACACGTGTCCGCCATCGAGTGCCGGTATCGGCAACAGGTTCATGAAAGCGAGCACAATGGAGAAGAAAGCAGTGATGGTCCAGAAATGTTCCCAGTCCCATTCATCGCCACTGAAAACAGAGCCCATTGCTTTAAAGCCACCAACGCCTTTGTAAGCTTCGGTCTCAGGCGAAAGGATCAGGCGGAACTGATCGATATACCATTTCAGTTTATCAAAAGCCATTTTTACACCTGCTGGAAATGCAGGGAAGAATCCATATTTTTTAATGCTGAAATCAACCACGCCGGCTGAATCAAGCGATTGATGGGTCCCGATTATTTTCAGGCCGGACATTAAGCCCATGCTGTCCAGCTGCCAGCTGGTGTTGATCAGGGAATCACCTCTTTGTATAGTTACAATAGCTGTGCTGTTCTTCTTTTTTTCCAGTTGCTTTACTACATCATTCAGGAATGGTGTTTCAACCGAATCTACCATTATTACTTTGTCCCATCGTTTTAGCCCTGCTTTTGCTGCCACACCTGTATCGGGTGAATTACCAACCCAGAATGGTGTGCGGATGCTGATAAGCGGGATATCCCTTCTTCTTTTTTCTACCAGCTGACCTATTAAATTTTTCGGTAGCTGCACATCAAATTCTTTCCCGTCTCTTTTAATCGTAACACTTTTACTTACGATCAGCTTTGGAACAAGGTCGTAATAGTTCAGTACAGAATCCCCGTCTATTTTTGAGATATTGTCGCCGTCTCTAAAACCAAAAGATTGCATCAGGCTGTCTTCAATAGCAAGACCATATTTTAATGTCCTGTTGTCCACTCTTTTTTCGCCCCATACCATTAGTATGCCTGCATAAATGATAAAGGCAAGCAGGATATTTACAGTAACACCACCAAGCATGATGATCAAACGCTGCCAGGCGGGCTTGCTGCGGAACTCATGTGGTTGTGGCGGCAGTTTTAAAGCATCTTTGTCCATGCTTTCATCCACCATGCCGGATATTTTTACATAGCCGCCTAATGGAAGCCAACCAACGCCATATTCTGTTTCGCCTACTTTTTTCTTGAACAGGGAAAACCATGGATCAAAAAACAGGTAGAATTTTTCAACCCTGCATTTGAACCATTTTGCTGTGATATAGTGCCCGAATTCGTGCAGTACCACCAATATAGAAAGAGATAATAATAATTGTGCAGCTTTCAATCCAACACTACCCCAGTCGATCGCTAATAATGTAAAAGTCATTTGTATTGCCGAAGCATTTATGTTTAAATTCTAAAAAATAATATTTTAAATCTAAAGTTAGCCTGTTTATCAGAACTTCATGACAGAAGCCGCAAAATTACGGGCCTCTCCATCACTGTCAAAATATTCCTCCAATGTGGGCGTTTCTATAAAGTTAATTTTCTCCATTGTTTTTTCCACTACCGCAGTGATATCCAGGAAGCCGATGCGGTTCTTTAAAAATGCCCATACTGCTATTTCATTAGCCGCATTTAAGATACAAGGCATATTGCCTCCCCGCTTCATCGCTTCTATGGCCAAACCAAGGTTGCGGAAATTTTTAAAATCCGGCTCTTCAAAACTGAGGGAAGGATATTTTTTGAAATTCATTCTCGGGAAATCATTTTTTATCCTGCCGGGAAAACCGAGTGCATATTGAATGGGCAGTTTCATATCCGGCAGGCCCATCTGCGCTTTGATACTGCCATCTTCAAACTGTATCATGCTGTGGATGATACTTTGCGGATGCACCAATACTTCTATCTGGTCGGGTCTTAAATTGAACAACCATTTTGCTTCGATCATTTCAAGCCCCTTATTCATCAGCGTGGCAGAATCAATGCTGATCTTGGCGCCCATACTCCAGTTGGGATGCTGCAATGCATGATCCCTTTTTACATTCACCAAAAAGTTGGGTTTCTTGCCCAGGAAAGGTCCGCCACTTGCCGTTAAGATTATTTTCTCGATGGGATTTCTTGCTTCGCCAACCAGGCATTGGAAGATGGCGGAATGTTCACTGTCAACAGGAATGATGGGTGACCTGTTCTCTACCGCTTTTTGCATCACGATATCACCGGCCACTACCAGTGTTTCTTTATTGGCCAGCGCCACTACTTTTCCTTTGGAAACTGCCTTTAGCGTAGGTTTCAGGCCGGCAAAGCCCACAATGGCCGCCAGCATAATATCGTAGCTGTCAAAGTCTGCCACTTCTTCCAGTGCTGCTTCGCCTGTAAATACTTTTATATCAGTGGATGCCAGCGCTTCCTTTAGTTTGGAGTATTTGCTTTCGTCGCCGATCACTACCGCATTGGGCTTGAACTCCAGTGCCTGCTTTAGTAACAGCTCGTCATTGGTCTGGGCGGTCAGTATTTCCACCTCAAACATATCCGCATGAGAGCGCACTACATCGAGCGCCTGCGTGCCGATAGAACCTGTGGAGCCAAAAATAGCAATGCGTTTCCTGGACGCTGCCGCCATATAAACCGTTTTACTTTTAAAAAAAATCTAATAAGAGGGGCAATTTAATGTATTAAACGGTTCAAAGCTGCATTCACTTTGTCAAAATTAAAAGATGCGATGGTTTCCTGCATTTTATGGGCAATCGCTTCGTTCTGGAGATTGCCTATAGAACCTTCATGCGTATGTTGAATATTTGTATTATAAGAGAAATTCCCCTGCTCAATATCAGCACCAATTTTTTTATATGCTTCCCTGAAAGGCACGCCCTGCAGCACCAGCTTGTTTACTTCTTCCACACTGAACAGGTACTGGTATTTTTTATCCTCTAGGATATCTTTTTTAATGCTGATATTTTCGAACATCAATGCAGCCATGTCCAGGCACTGGTGTAAAATACCGAAGGCAGGAAAAAGATTTTCCTTCAGCAACTGAAGGTCCCTGTGATAGCCGCTTGGCAGGTTGGTCGTCATCATGCTGATCTCGTTGGGCAATGCCTTGATACGGTTGCAATGCGAACGGATGAGCTCAAACACATCCGGGTTTTTTTTGTGTGGCATGATGCTGCTGCCCGTGGTCAGCTCTGCCGGGAAGCTGATAAAATCGAAATTCTGGTTCAGGTACAGGCAGACGTCCATGCTCATGCGACTGAGCGTATCGGCTACATTGGCCAATGCCTGCGCTGTGATGCGTTCCGCTTTTCCCCTGCCCATTTGAGCATATACAACATTGTGATTCAGGCCATCAAATCCAAGCAGCTCGGTTGTCAATGTCCTGTTGATGGGGAATGATGAACCATAACCCGCAGCGCTGCCCAAAGGATTCTTGTTACTAACGGTATAGGCTGCACGCAATGTCTCTACATCATCGGCCAGGCTTTCTGCATAAGCGCCGAACCAAAGCCCGAAGGAAGAAGGCATGGCCAGTTGGAGATGTGTGTAGCCTGGTAATAAATGATCTTTGAATGTTTCGCTTTTTTGCTGCAGCAATGCAAAGAAGGAATGAATATGCTGAACGAGTTGTGTGATCTCGTGGCGCAGGAACAATTTGATATCTACCAGCACCTGGTCATTGCGGCTGCGGGCTGCATGTATCTTTTTGCCCGTATCGCCCAGCTTTTCAGTCAGCAGGAATTCCACCTGCGAATGAACATCTTCAATATCTTCTGCTATAGTGAATTGTCCCTGCTCAATATTTTTATAGATCAGCGACAACTCCCTGCAAAGCTCATCTGCTTCCTGTTGCGTGAGCAGGCCAATGGTAGCCAGCATTTTAGCATGCGCTATATTGCCCAGCACATCGAAAGGGGCCAGCATCAGGTCAAACTCACGGTCTTTTCCTACGGTGAAGTTTTCTACTGATTTGTTTACATCAATATTTTTTTGCCAAAGCTTCATTTAGTTGTTGTTACGGGTTACGAGTTTTGTGTTACGGGTTGTATGTCAGGGTTAGCCAACTCGCAACCCATAACACGAAACTTACTTTATAATCAAACTTAACCAGTTAATATAAAACTCCACTGCCTCTCCAATCCACCTTACTTCCACAAACTCATCCGCACTATGACTTTGTCCACTAAAACCCGGCCCGCATTTCAGCGAAGGCAAAGGTATCAATGCCTGGTCGGATGTGGTGGGAGAACCGTAGGTTTGTTTGCCTAACGCAATACCTGCTTTTACAATCGGATGCTCTATGCCAATGGAAGAAGAACGCAGGCGTGTGCTTCTTGGTTTCAATACTACGTCTACGTTTTGTTGTATGGTTTCAATGATCTCTTCATGCGTATAGGCATCTGTCACCCTTATATCCACTACAAAATTGCAGGAAGCAGGAACTATGTTATGCGCCTTGTTTTCTGTGTGAATAGAAGTAACCGTCATTTTTACTTCACCTAAACTTTCAGAAATTTTTGGGAAGCGATATTGCTGAAACCATTGTATTGCTTCCATTGCTTTGTAAATGGCATTCTCCCCTTCATTTCTTGCAGCATGGCCGGCTTTGCCATACACGGTACAATCCAGCACCAGCAGGCCTTTTTCTGCGATTGCCAGGTGTAGCTCTGTTGGTTCGCCCACCAATGCAAAGCTGTCTTTATGTGAAAATAATTTGCTGAATTCTCCGGTTGCAAATAATTTTTCTATTCCTTCCTTACCGCTGATCTCTTCTTCGGCTGTTGCAGCCAATACGATATTGCAGCTTAGCTGTTTTTCTCTATAAAAATACAGGAAGGCCGCAACCAGGCATACCAGCGAAGCGCCAGCATCTGTGCTGCCCAATCCATACAGCTTGCCATCTTCGATAGCAGGACTAAAAGGATCACGGGTGTATTGCGCATTTGCAGCAACCGTATCATGATGCGAATTAAGCAGGATGGTTGGTTTGGCAGCATCAAAAAATTCATTGACAGCCCACACATTATTACCACTGCGATGAATATCAATATTTCTTTCCTGAAGAAAAGCAGCAATACAATCTGCTGTTCCCTTCTCTTCCTTACTCAGTGAAGGAATAGCGATCAGCGATTGCAGCAGTTGCAATGCATCACTACTTAATATGTTGATTGCTTCACTCATTTTTTTATCAATGTGCCGGATTCATGGCATACCAACGCAGCCAAATGATCTGCATGACCAATTAGAACAGCTCCGACACCGGCATCTAAAGCTGCGAAAGCATTTTGCAACTTTGGGATCATACCGGCAGAAATGCTTCCATCGGCTTTCATTTTTTCAAAAACTGTTGGATCAATGTTGCCAATTACACTAGTATTATCTTCTGCATTAAGCAATACACCGTTCTTTTCAAAACAATAGATCAGGGTGACATTATACAAACTACTCATTGCTTTTGCCAGTTCCTGTGCAATGGTATCAGCGTTGGTGTTGAGCAATGTTTGTTTGCCATCGTGGGTGATGGGTGCAAACACAAGGCTGATATTTTGTTGCAGCAACAGGTTAATAAAGTCACTGTTCACCGCATCCACATCGCCGGCAAAACCATAATCAATTGTAGGATGCACTCTTTTATGTGCCAATATCACATTGCCATCCGCACCACAAAGACCCAGTGCATTCACACCCTTTGCCTGCAAGGCAGCAACCATATTTTTATTGATCGCTCCTGCATATACCATTGTTACTACTTTCAGCGTTTCAGCATCGGTGATCCTTCTGCCGTCGATCATCTGCTGGGGAATGTTCATGGCTTCGGCAACTCTCGTGGCTAATTTACCCCCACCGTGTACGAGGATCTTTGCTCCATCCACTTCTGCAAACTTTTCGAGGAAGGAAGAAAGCTTTGCTTCATCATCGATGATGTTGCCGCCGATCTTTATGATGTATAATTTTTCCATTGTTATTACACGAATCCCGATAGCTATCGGGACGAATTACACGAATTGGTTCACAGCAAATGGATCATAGTTCATAGAATAAATCCAACTTCCTGATTTTATATTTCTTATTCCTCTTTACCCTCCTTCCTCTTTTGAACTCTTCGTTTTTTTATTACACGAATTGAAATACAAGCTACTCACTTTGATCTGTTCATATATCTCATCACTCATATCTTATATCTCATATCACTTTTAGCATTTCGCTGATCACCGCCTGCGCTGCCCAGACCCTGTTGCCGCCCTGCTGTGTAACCAGGCTATTTTCGCCATCCAGCAACTCATCGCTTAACTCCACGTTTCTTCTTACAGGAAGGCAGTGCATGATCTTTGCACTATTGCTTTCCTGTAGTTTTTCATTGTTCAGCATCCAGTCTTCTTTTACTTCGGGCATGGTACCGTAATCATTAAAGCTACTCCAGTTTTTTACATATACAAAGTCTGCATCCTTTAATGCTTCCTGCTGGTTATGCGTAATGGCAGCACCATTGGTAAATTGTGTATCCAGTTCATATCCTCCAGGATGTGTGATCACAAAATCAGCTTCCCCCCACGCATTCACCCATTGCGCAAAAGAATTGGCTACACACTGTGGCAGCGGCTTAATATGCGGCGCCCACGTCAATACTACCTTTGGCCTTCTCCCCACTTTCCACTCTCCACTTCCCATCACCTCCTTCATCGTAACAATATCTGTCAGCGACTGCAAAGGATGTAGCGTAGCACTTTCCAGGCTGATGACAGGAATACCGGAATACTTAATAAATGCATTGATCACTTTTT
>CAYOLS010000164.1:0-7607 GCA_964404845.1 uncultured Ferruginibacter sp.
GTAAACAGCAGTTGAACGACCAATACCGTATATATAGGTAAGACCTATTTCGCCTCTTTTATTTTTTGGTAAATCTATACCGGCAATACGAGCCATATTATTCTTTAATTTTTAATATTAAAATCCTAAGTTCTAATTAGTTTTAGAATTTAGATTTTCAGATTTAGAATTTCTTATCCCTGTTTTTGCTTAAAACGAGGATTCTTTTTGTTGATAACGTACAGACGGCCTTTCCTTCTTACGATCTTGCATTCTGCACTGCGTTTTTTAATTGAAGCTCTTACCTTCATCTTGTTTGTTTTTTATCTATTTGCTAATAGCCATCAGCTTTAGCTAATAGCTTTTTAATTTTTATTTATAACGGAAGATGATCCTGCCCCTTGTAAGATCATAAGGGCTCATTTCCACTCCCACTTTATCGCCTGGCAGGATACGGATATAGTGCATCCTCATTTTCCCTGAAATAGTGGCCAATATTTCATGTCCATTCTCCAGCTTCACCTTGAACATAGCATTGCTCAACGCTTCAATTATTACTCCGTCTTGTTTAATTAGTGCCTGTTTAGCCATAAATTTGGGAGCGCAAAGATAAGAGTAAATATTTAATTTCTAAACAAAATTTCCTATTATTACCAAATAAAACAGCTTTAACTATGAAAAAACTACTATTTGGGGGTATTTTCCTCAGCCTTTCAGGTATAAATTTTCCACATTTGTACCCCCCAATTCATCGGGCAGGGCCTGGTATATAAAATAATCATTACCTGATTTGCCGTTATATTCACTTTCGCCGCTGGAGCTGTTGGTATAAATATGGTAGGTTTTGCTGTTGATCGTTGTATCCCTGCTGGTGGAAGTACGGGTATAATCCTCCGGGGTGCCGGGGTTGTTTACACCAATGTAGTACACGTTAAAACAGATATTTCAATCGGTGGCCTTCCCCCCGGAACGGTTAGCTTTACAACAGATATTCACCAGTACTATGCTCCCAGGTATGGACTGATAGAAGCAAAAAATAAAATAGATATTACTGTTCTGGGCACTACCGAATCTACAGATATGACCACCACCCTGCAATCTTCCAACTTATTATAAACTCCCATGGAAAGCAATAAAAAAGGCTGAAGTTCTACTTCAGCCTTTTATTTTATCCGGTATTTTTTAATCAAGGATCTTCACTTCTGTTCTGCGGTTCTGCGCTCTTCCTTCATCTGTTTTATTGCTTTCTATCGGCATGGTCATGCCATAGCCCTTTGCTTCCAGCCTGGAGGGGCTGATGCCTTTGGAAATAAGGTATTGCATTACCGTTACCGCTCTTTCCATGGAAAGCTTCAGGTTATTGGCAGCAGTGCCTACATTATCTGTATGGCCGCCGATCTCAATGCGTTGGTCGTCTTTCCTGTTCAGGTAAGCTACCAGTTCATCCAGCACCGGGTAAGAATCTTCATCCAAAGTTGCTTTACCGGTTTCGTAGTTCACATTTTCCAAAATAAATGTTTTGGAAGGCTGGAACTGTATGTCAACTTTGAAAGGGTCTTTGTAATAAGCATTGCCCTGCGGCGCAGGAATATCAAATACATTGTAGCTGGTGGAATCCTTAAAACCCAGGATAAATATCTCGTAAGAATCTCCTGCCGGCAGGCGGGTAGAGAATTTACCATCGGCCCCGGAAATACCCTGGTATTCCCTGCCGTTGAGCTTGCTGCGGAAAACAATGATCTCCTGCGACAGTAAATTGTTCTTAAAATCGGTTACCGTTACATTAATAGGCGCATCCTTTGGTATGGAAGCGTTTTGCACCGGCGCTGTTTGGGCTGAAACTGTAAAGTTGGCTGCAGTTGCTGCCAGTAAAATAAGTAAGATCTTTTTCATATTCTTTGTAGTTGGTCAGGACAATAAAGATAAATACAAGTTATAACTTTCCTGCAAGGGATATATTGTACGCCTATTAAATTTTTCCACTACAATTTTTGCTGCAGCCTCACTACCATTTCTGCTTTCCAGCTGCTGAAATCGCCCTGTTGAATATGCTTGCGGGCTTGTTTCACCAGCCAAAGGTAAAACGCCAGGTTGTGAATGCTGGCAATGGTCAACCCCAGGTATTCCTTACTTTTCAGCAGGTGACGTACATAGGATTTGCTGTAATAATTGCTCATTTCACAATCTATCCCGTCATCCAGCGGGGAAAAATCCCTCTCCCATTTTTTGTTATCAATATTTACAATACCATTTGAAGTAAAAAGCATGGCATTCCTGCCGTTGCGGGTTGGCATTACGCAGTCGAACATATCAATGCCCATTTCTATGCACTCTAAAATATTCCATGGAGTGCCCACTCCCATCAAATAACGGGGCTTATCAGTCGGTAAATGGTCGCAGCACAAAGCGCATATCTCGTACATTTTTTCGATAGGCTCCCCTACACTAAGGCCGCCAATGGCATTGCCGGTAGCATTTTTTGAGCTTATGTATTCGCAGGAAGCCTTGCGCAGGTCGTGGTGCACACCACCCTGCACGATCGGGAAAAGATTTTGTGTATAGCCGTACTTATCCGGTGTACTGTTGAATTGGGTAAAACACCTGTCGAGCCAGCGATGCGTGAGCTCCATGGATGTTTTGGCATAATTGTATTCGCTGCCGCCGGGCGGGCATTCATCAAAAGCCATAATGATATCGCCGCCGATAATGCGCTGGATATCCATTACCTTCTCAGGGCTGAACAAATGCTTGCTGCCGTCAATATGCGAGCGGAAAATGGCGCCCTCCTCTGTGAGCTTTCTTTGCCCTGCCAGTGAAAAAACCTGGAATCCACCGCTGTCGGTTAGAATAGGCCTGTTCCAGCCATTAAATTTATGCAGGCCGCCGGCAGCTTCCAGCGTTTCCAGGCCGGGGCGCAGGTATAGATGATAAGTATTGCCTAAAATGATCTCGGCTTTTACATCATTTAATAATTGCTGCTGGCTCACGGCTTTTACGCTGCCAACAGTTCCTACGGGCATGAAAATAGGTGTTTCTATCTGTCCATGATCAGTAGTTATCAAACCTGTGCGGGCTTTTGAATGAGGATCTGTGGTTTCTAATTTAAAGTCGAGTGCTGCCATTGTTGTGAATAATCGGGCAAAGATAAATCTAAAAACAAGCTTTGGCAAAGTTTGAAACTTTGCCAAAGCTGTTAACAACATTTTCTACCTCTTTAAAATAAAATGAATCTCCCCGTTGTATTTTTGCAGCTATGGACTTACCGAAACTGGCTTTTGAACAGTGGACCCTACTACTGTTCATACTACTGTGCATTGTTGCCTTTGTACAGGTTTTTTATTACGTATTCTTTTTTGGAAGACTGGCTTTTTACAAATCAACGCCTAAAGCAACTTCCCAGACACATGCGGTGAGCGTGGTTGTTTGTGCAAGAGATGAAGCGGCCAACCTGGTTAAAAATCTTCCCGGTGTACTGGTGCAGAAATATCCGACCACGCATGAAGTAGTGGTGGTGAATGACAATTCTTTCGATGAAAGCAAATACATACTGGAAGAATTAAAAAAAGAATTCAGGCAGATGCAGGTGGTGGAATTAACGCAGGAAGCGAAGATGATACCGGGCAAAAAATTTCCTTTGAGCATTGGCATCAAAACCGCAAAGCATGAAATTCTGTTGCTGACAGATGCAGATTGTGTACCGGCTTCGGAAGACTGGATCACCAGTATGCAAAATGCTTATCATGACGATACGGAGATCGTATTAGGTTACGGACCTTTTCATAAAAAGAAAGGATTTTTAAACAAGCTGATCCGCTGGGAAACTTTTCATACCGCTATTCAATACATGAGCTATGCACTGGCAGGCATCCCTTACATGGGCGTGGGCAGGAACCTGAGCTACAAGAAAGCGGTGTTCTTTCGCCAGAAGGGATTTTCAGCGCATAATCATATCCCTGGCGGAGATGATGACCTGTTCATCAATGCAGCGGGTACCAAGCAAAATACCCGCATCAATATTGATAAGGACAGCTTTACCTTGAGCGAACCTGCAGCCAGCTGGCAGCAATGGAAAACACAGAAGAAGCGACATTATACCACATCGAAATATTACAAACCACTGCACAAATTTTTACTGGCCACTTATGCGTTGGTGCATTTTCTTTTTTACCCATTGCTCATCGCAACGGCACTGTTGTACAGTTGGAAATTAGCACTGATCATTTTAGGGGTTAAACTTTTGGTACAGGGTGTTATCTTTTTCCGGTCGATGGATAAGCTGGGAGAAAAAGATCTTTTTCCTTTGTTTATTTTCTTTGATGTGTGGATGTTCTTTTATTACCTGTTGTTTGCACCGGCATTGCTGCGCAAGCCAAAACAAACCTGGAAATAATTAACCGCCAAGACGCAAAGGCGTTGTGTTTTATTATTGATGAATGATTATTGATTGTTACAACAATGATCTTATGAGGTAACCAATAATATATAATCAGTAAATAATAATTAATTTCGACCATGGAAATCATCCAAAAATATTTCTCCGATTTTACTCCGAAGCAAACCCAACAGCTGGCAGCTTTAAAAGACCTGTATAAAGACTGGAATGAAAAGATCAATGTGATCAGCCGGAAGGATATAGATAATTTTTACCTGCACCATGTAT
Organism: uncultured Ferruginibacter sp.; assembly: GCA_964404845.1. Taxonomy (GTDB): domain Bacteria; phylum Bacteroidota; class Bacteroidia; order Chitinophagales; family Chitinophagaceae; genus Ferruginibacter. The sequence continues at coordinate 4,640 of CAYOLS010000164.1, forward strand.
TGCATTCTTTAACCATTGCCACGCAATTTGATTTTGGAAAAGATATGCAGGTAATGGACCTTGGTTGCGGCGGCGGTTTCCCCGGTGTTCCTTTGGCGATCTTTTTCCCGGATACACAGTTCCACATGGTGGACAGCATCAATAAAAAACTAACCGTTATAAAAGAAATAGCTGCTGAAATCGGGCTTGAAAATATTACCACCCGCCATAGCCGTGCGGAGGATATTAAAGACCGCCAGTTTGATACAGTAGTTTCGAGAGCCGTAGCCCCGTTGAAGGACCTATGGCGCTGGAGCAAACCTTTGATCAAAAAAAACAGGAACAGGCCGGAAGACCAACCCAATGGTTTAATTTGCCTGAAAGGTGGCGATCTTACTACTGAAATTTTTGAAAGCGGCTGCAAACCTTTCGTCTGGGACATTTACCAGCTTTTCCCCGAAGACCATTTTAAAGAGAAATTCATGCTTTACCAGCCTCTGAAATAAAAACTACCAGTTTGTAGTATAGGCAAATCGACTTTTTTGTTGAAATTTTGCCGGGATGGATATTAGTATTGCAATAGTAGAGGACAACCACGATATCCGGCAGGCATTGGAACAAATCATCAATATGTCTGGCGGTTTTGAACTGGTATGCTCCTGTGAGAACGGAGAAGATGCTTTGATAAAGCTCCCTATTTACCTCCCCAAGATCGTTTTAATGGATATTAACCTCGGCGGCATTACGGGCATTGAAGTAGTAAAAGAGCTGAAACCCACCCACCCCGATATGTTATTTATGATGTGTACGGTGTACGAAGAAGATGAAAAGATCTTTGAAGCACTGAAAGCCGGCGCCAGCGGGTATATCATCAAAAAAACAACTCCTTCCAAATTACTGGAAGCCATAAAGGAATTAGACCAGGGCGGCGCTCCTATGAGCAGCCAGATAGCAAGAAAAGTGGTGACTACTTTTCAAAGCAAGCCGGCAGTAGCTGCCGAAGGCCTGGAAGAATTGCTGACCAAAAGAGAAATGGAAATTCTTGAAATGCTAGCCAGCGGCCTTGTTTATAAAGAGATCTCAGAAAAATTGTACATCAGTTCTGAAACAGTTAGAAAACACGTTTACAATGTTTACAATAAGCTCCACGTCTCCAACCGTGTAGAAGCTGTAAACAAGTTTTACGGAAGGTAGATTGCTTTCCAACGTCCCAACGATCCGTCCACTATAATAAAAAGCCCCGTCAGTAATGATGGGGCTTTTTTGTGGTTAGTACAGTCAATAGACCATGGTCCAGCTACTACCAATTCAATTCAAGTACATTATTACTCCTATTCACATCCGCCATTCGCTTACTGGGATCGATCTCTGCTTTTTTAAGATCGGTCAGCTTAACAGGCAGCTCCACGATATAAGTGGGGTGTGTCCATCTCCACGGTTCAAATATTTTTCTTTTTTCTGCATCTTCAGCTTCTTTATTGGCATACATAAGATTCAATGGCACATAACACATTTCTGTATGACCATCCTTGAAAGTGAGCTGCAGGTCGATCGGCATCGGCATCAGGCCTACTCTTTTCATCCTGATCTTTGATACATTATTTTCTTCCCATAAACTGTCAATACCGTAGTCGATGGTTTTTGTGGTATTTACAAAATACATTTCATACCAATCCAGCTGTATGCCGCTCACGTCTTCAGCAAGCTTTACAAAATCATCCGCATCCGGATGCTTGAAACGCCATTTATTGTAGTACTCCAACAACACTTTATCCCTTGCTTTTGCACCGATGATATAACCGAGTTGCTCCATGAACACTTCTCCTTTTGAATAAGCAGCAGCGCTGTAAGCAGTATTGGTATTAAAATGATCGGCATGTGTTCTCAACGGTTCTTCCAGGCCACTTTTCGCCAGGTTGAAATAGCTGGCATAAGCGCCGGCATGATTTCTTGGCAGTACTTTTTCAACCAGCTCTTTCAGGTCTTTGTTGTCTGGCCTTTTTTTGAGATTGCTTTCATAAGGAGCTATAGAAGGATAACCATTGTAGTAAGCACTCACCAGATCTTCGGCATAGCTGGTAAAGCCTTCATCCATCCACGCATACATGCTTTCGTCGGTGCCCATCATCATCTGGTACCAGCTGTGCATCCACTCGTGGAAAGCGGTACCGATCGATGGAGACGACATTAGCGTAGCCATTGGATACTCCATACCGCCATCGCCACCATGAATAAATGAATATTGAGGGTAAGGATATTTTCCAAAATGCTGATCGATGAATGGCAATACTTTTACAGCAGCATCAGCGATCACTGTCCAGAGACTATCGTCTTTTTTATCATCGGGCTTATCATTATAAATTACATGGATAGTTGTACCGCCGGCTGCTTTACGTACGATATGGCTGTACTCCGGGTCAGCGGCCCACACAAAATCGTGGATGTTATTTCCTACAAAATGCCAGCTGCGTTTTTCTTTTACAGTAGGCTTTAGTTCGGAGCCGGGTGTATCGTAACCCCAGCCTATTTCTGCTGCATTGGTAAGTACGCCTGTACCACCGAGCTTGTAATTTTTATCTATGTTGATGGTCACATCAAAATCGCCCCATACACCGTAAAATTCACGGGCTATGTATTGATTGGGGTGCCATCCATCCCTGTCGTATTCGCATAATTTAGGATACCACTGGCTCATGCTGTATCGCACGCCGGTATTGGGATTATCCCTGCCGCTCCTGCGGACCTGCAAAGGGACCTGCGCTTCAAATTCCATGTCCAGCGTTACCGTCGATTTTGGCAATACAGGTTTGGTGAGCTTTACTTCCAGGATGGTTTCATGATAGATAAATTGCTGTGGTACACCATTGAGTTTAATAGATTTTATTTTTTGATACCCTATTTCATCGTCTTTCAATTTTGATATCCTGTCTTTAACCCTTCCATCCCAATCCGGGCGACCGTTCACCATTACTTTACCTAGTTCCCTGCT
>CAYOLS010000165.1:0-7574 GCA_964404845.1 uncultured Ferruginibacter sp.
TATGGACTATGGACTATGGACTATGGACTATGGACTATTGCCCTCTCACCCAAACCCCTTACATTTGTAGGCTTAAAATATTAAAACGAAGGCTATGCTGCAAAAAATCAAAGAAGCAACAGAGTACATTAAGAATATTATCGGGGAAGAGCCGGTGGCAGGGATAGTGCTGGGAAGCGGACTGGGCAATTTTGGCCAACAGATAAAAGTAGAAAAAGAAATTTCTTACGGAGATATTCCGCATTTCCCGGTTAGTACCGTGGAAGGTCATAGCGGCAAATTATTGTTCGGCGAGCTGAGCGGGAAAAAGATCATCGCCATGAGCGGACGGTTCCATTATTACGAAGGCTATCACCCGCATGATGTAGTGTTCCCAATAAGAGTGATGAAATACCTGGGTATCAAAACCCTGTTCCTGAGCAATGCGGCAGGAGGTACCAATCCTTCTTTTAAGGTGGGCGACCTGATGATCATTAAAGATCATATCAGCTTTTTTACACCCAACCCGTTGGTAGGTAAAAATGAAAAAGAACTGGGTACCCGTTTCCCGGATATGACGGAGCCTTATAAGAAAGAGCTTATCAGCAAGGCAAAAGAAATTGCTGCGGCTGCCAATATTGATGTAAAGGAAGGGGTGTACATTTCTGTAACAGGCCCGACTTTTGAGACGAAGGCGGAGTATAAGCTGGTGCATATCCTGGGCGCAGATGCGGTAGGTATGAGCACTGTGCAGGAAACCATCACCGCCGTGCATATGGGCCTGCCCGTTTTTGCAGTGAGCGTTATCACCGACCTGGGCATCAGGGAAGACGATAATGTGATCACCCATGAAGAAGTACTGGAAGCTGCGCACGCTGCAGAACCTAAACTCACGCATATTTTCAAAGAAATGATTGCCGCATTATAAAAGCAGCATGAATAAAATAGTTGTTACATTCATCCTTGTCCTCCTTGCGCTGGATTCTTACTCGCAGGATGCCGTGCCTTTGCCCGGCATGGGAGGCAGGTTGGGCAACAACAGGATAAACAGGCAACAGGTACGGGATACAGGTGAAAAGAAATTCCAGCAAAGAGACGACCTGGCAGACAGCATTACCATCAGTTACCGCTACATGGATGAACTGAGAAGGTATACGATCGATTCTTCTGTTAATGACTTTGACAAATACTTCCCGGTACCATCAAGGTACATGTACTTAGGTAATAACGGCGCTGCCGCTACTTCACTCATTTTTACACCTTTTACCAAAGCAGGCTGGGATGCCGGATTCCATGCATTTGATGTGTACAGGTTCAAGCTGGAAGAAACCAAGTTCTATAAAACTACCCGGCCTTTCTCCATGATCGGTTACCAGCTGGCAGCAGGAAAGGAGCAGATGGTGATGGCGCAGCATACGCAGAACATCAAACCAAATTTTAATGCGGGTTTTGATTACAGGCTTATCAATGCGCCGGGTTTCTTTGTGAACCAGAACAACAACCATAATAATGTACGGTTCTTTGCCAATTACCAGGGCAAAAGAAAACGCTACAATTCTTTTTTGGTATTGCTGAATAATGTGATCCGTGCATCCGAGAATGGCGGCATCCGGAACGACTCGTTCTTATTGAATCCGAATTTTAAAGACCGCTTTGGTATTGATGTTTTTTTGGGTAACCGGAACAACCGGAATGTGAATCCTTTCTCCACCACTATTTTTACCGGCAACACTTACAGGGACTTTACTTTTTTCCTGCGGCAGAGCTACGACTTGGGGCAAAAGGATTCCATTGCCATCAACGATTCTACCACCGACTATTTGTTTTATCCCAGGCTGCGGCTACAGCATAGCTTTACGTACAACAGCAGCAGTTACCGCTTCAGGGACTCGGTTCCCGATACACAAGTGTATAAGGACTGGTACAATATGCTGATACCACAGCCAGCAGAAAGTTTCATCATTGCGGATAAATGGAAGATGATTGAAAATGATTTTTCTTTGATCCAGTTCCCCGATGCAAAAAATCCCGGCCAGTTTTTGCTGGCAGGAGCAAGCCTGCAAAATATCAAAGGCGAATTCCAGGATGGTACGGAAGATTTTTACAACCTGAAGTTGCATGGAGAATACCGCAACCGTACCCGCAACCGCAAATGGGATATTTTATTAAAGGGTGAATTTTACCTGAACGGGTTTAATTCCGGTGATTACAGCGCCACTGCCAGCCTGAGCCGTTATCTCAATAAAAAATGGGGCGATATACAATTGTTCTTTACCAATGCCAATCGTACACCGTCTTTTATTTTTGACAAACGTTCTTCTTTTAATTTAGAAGAGAACAACAGTACTAACAAGGAAAATATTATTTCTTTTGGCGCTACTGCCAATAACTCTTTTGTGCAATTAGGTTTTGCGAATCACTTAATTACCAACTACGCATATTTTACCAATTACTACCAGACCACGCAAAGCAGCAAGCCGATCAATGTGCTGCAATTGTCTGCTTCAAAAAAAGTACGACTGACCAAAAGATGGAATTACTATTTAGATGCTACTGTACAGCAAACAGATGCTTCGGCGCCTGTAAAAGTTCCTTTGGTGTTTACCCGCAGCCGCATTGCTTTTGAAGGTAATTTCTTTAAGAATCTTTTCCTGAGCACCGGCTTGGAAGTACGATATTTTACGCCATATGAAGCATACAACTATTCACCGCTGAACGGGCAGTTTGTTCCGCAGGATACCATGAAGCTGAAGAACCTGCCTGATGTGCATGCTTTTATTCATTTCCGCATCAAAAGCTTTACCGGTTATTTACGGGTAGAGAACCTGAATACCGTGAGCCTGAAAAATGGTTTTGGCTTTGTGAACAACAATTATGCAACGCCGTTTATTCCTTCTCCGGGAATGATCATACGATTTGGGGTGAGGTGGTGGTTCGTGAATTAAAGGCACGAATTACACGAACTGGCTGTTAGCTTTTATCCGTTAGCCATTAGCAAGGCAGTTCTTACTGCCTTATTTCTTATTTTTCATTTCTTATTCCTTATTTTCCTGTAGTGTCTCAATTTGAAAATACTGTCAGGCTGAGCTTGTCGAAGCCGGTATCAGGATCATCAATAACCCCGCCTTCGGCAAGTTCAGGCTGACATTTTTTTTAAATTAAAACTGGGACACCATCCCTTTTTTGTCTTTTTCTTAGCAATAAACTTTTATTACCTTTGTTCCGGTGAAAAAATTCCTTCTTTCCATATTGGCCTTAATGTACATGACAGTGTCGTCCGGCATTGCCATGGAGATACATTATTGTATGGGCGAAAGGGCAGGGGCTGATCTCTACGGAACATCTTCCGATAAATGCGGCCGCTGCGGTATGAAAGAGCAGAACAAAGCAGGCTGCTGCCACGATGATCACCAGTTTTATAAATTAGAAGACAGCCATAAAAAAGCTGTTAATGATATCTCCTTCAATATTGGTGAGCTAGTAGTAATAGAAGATGCACCTGTTTATAACTGGAATCTCCCGGAAAGCAGGACAGTTGCAACTTTACACAATAATTCTCCGCCGGGTTATGTCAAACCCCCGGCCCGTATTCTACACGGCGTTTTCAGGATTTGATATTAGAAATATGTATTTTTTTAAACAACCAGCCGTTGTTAACCTATGCATGTACATGCACCAACATTTTTTAATTATCAAATCAAATTACAATGAAAATAGCATCATTTATAGCCGTATTATTTTTCGGCATTTTTACAAGCAATACTACTAACGCACAAACTGCCGGCACTGCCGATACAAAGTATGAGACCATCAAAGTATGGGGCAACTGCGGTATGTGTAAAGAGACCATCGAAGGCGCTGCCAAAAAAGCGGGCGCAACTACAGCTGACTGGAATGAAGAGGGCAAAGAGCTGAAAGTATCTTATGCCGTTAAAAAAACTTCTTCTGAAAAGATCCAGAAAAAAATAGCCAAAGCAGGTTACGATACCAAAGATTTTACTGCCAGCGAAAAAGCCTACAATGCTTTGCACGGCTGCTGTAAGTACGACAGGAAAGATGCAGCTGCTAACTAAGCGCTGCCATATTTTATTGTACATCTAAAATCGTAATCAAATGAAACAATTACTTGTTATAGTAGCTGTGCTATGCTCTGTATCGGCAACGCAGGCCCAGGTTAGTAAAGTAAGCCTTCAGGCAAGCGGGCTCACCTGCAGCATGTGCAGCAATTCCATCAACAAATCTTTAAAGACGCTGGACTTTGTAGAAAAAGTAATGGCGAATATCAAAACCTCTACATTCGATATCAGCTTTAAACCGGGCGCTGTTGTAAACTTCGACCAGCTGAAAAAGAAAGTGGAAGATGCAGGTTTTTTTGTAGCCAATCTCACCGCCACCATTCAGTTCAATAATCTCACTGTAGAAAAAGATGAGCATTACAATGTGGCGGGAATGAATATTCATTTCCTGAATGCAAAAGGGCAACTGCTTAATGGCGAACAGGCCGTGCAAATAGTTGACAAAGGCTATGTTTCTGCCAAAGCATTTAAAAAGAACCAACTCTACACGCAGATGGAATGTTATAAGACGGGCGTAGCAGGCCATTGCTGTAAAAAGCCCGGCCTTGCTGAAGGCAGCAGGATATTTCATGTAACCATTTAATTAACCGGGCCGCCCGAAGGGCGGCCCTATTTCTACTTTTATGAGATCAATTTTCCTGATCCTGCTGTTACTGGCAGGTATAAAAGGAAGCAGCCAGGAATTGTATGTGTACACGGAGCCTGCGAGCAATATGGCCGCAAAATCTATCGGCTTCAGGCTGACTAATAATTTTATGCGGATCGCAGGCACACAGCAATATAAATACATGGCTGCTCCCGAAGTAATGTTCGGCGTTTCCAGGTCGGTTATGATACATGGCGAAGCATTTATCAGCAACCGAACTACTGGAACCAAATTCAATGGCGGTTCTGTTTATTTTAAATACCGTTTTTACAGTGAAGATGAAGTGCACAGTCATTTCAGGATGGCAGCTTACATGAGAGGTTCATTGAACAATACGCCTGTACACCAGCCGGCAATTGACCTGCTGGGCATGAATAGTGGCGTGGAGACTGGCCTCATTGCAACCAAGCTCACCAACAGGGTCGCACTGTCTGCAGGTATTTCGCATTTGTATGCAGCAGATAACAGCAATGGCAATAAGTTTCATTATGGTAATAATGATCGTTATGCGCTGGGGTATACACTCGCAGCCGGCAGGCTCATGTTGCCGAAAGAATACACGAACTACGATCAAACGAATGTTAATCTTATGCTGGAAATGCTGGGGCAGACTAACTTTGCAACAGGCAACAGTTTTGTAGACCTGGCGCCTTCTGTGCAGTTCATCATTAAAAGCCGTATGAGGATTGACCTGGGTTACAGGTTTGCGCTGCTGAAAGACCTGCAACGCACAAGTGAGGACGGTGCGCTGATAAGATTGGAGTATAATATTTTTAATGCATTCTGATGACGATCACATTCAAATCGATAGGTAACACTATCCTGAAAATACTGAAAGCACTTTTTGTAAAAAAAGATTGCTGTAAATAAACCAAAGGCAAACAGTTATTCGCTGTTTGCCTTTTTTGTACGGGCAAGGCCCAGTACCAGTTTATCCAAGTTTTTTTCTTTCATGAATTTTTGGGTGATCTCGCTGGCACGGGAAAGCAACTTTTCATATTCCTGCTTTTGTACGCCAAATACTTCAAAGCTTTTTTCAAAAGCTATATCATGACTAAAGCCTGCTGTTTGCTGTAAAGCTTCGGCCACAGCAAAATATTGCAGGCCTTCATCTTTCAATTTACCCAGCTGGGCAATGAGCCAGCTCAGTGCATAGAAATAATTCTTTTCCAGCAGCAGGAACCAGTTGTTATCGCCTGCATCGGGCATAATGTTGAATTTTGATTCAACGATCTCGGGTATAAGGTATTCTTTAGCGTCTTGTTCGCTTTCGCCGCTGTCGGTGATCTGTATGCAACCACGCAAAGCCTGTGCATAAATGCTTAGCCAGCGCAGCGCCCGCCTGAACTCATGTACCTGGTTTTCCATTTCAGAAAAATTACCACCCGATTTTTTTATAAAATCATTGATGTCTTCAATCGAATCTTCGTACACATCTTTTATGCCCTGCAATTCTTCTTTTGGTTGTTGCCAGTCTGCATCTTTTAATTTTGAACGGATCTTTTTTAATCGCCCATCTGCCTGCAGCCATTTTTCTTCTGTTAATATTTCATTCAGCTTCTGAATTTTTTCTCTTGCCTGTCCCTGCATGTATTCCCTTATATGAACGGGCACCATCGGGTGTTTTAAAAAATCATTGGCATAAGCATCGTAATAATCAATAGAACCCAGCGCATCTTCCAGCATTTTGAACTGGTCTTTCAGGCTGTTGAATTTTTTATTGTTGTGTATATCCCTGTACATCCTGCTGAGCGCTTCCAGCATAAAGAGCGGGGTGCGTGCATCATTTTTATAAAGGAACAAAGCAGGGTTATGGTCCTTTGCGGCTTCCTGCATCAATGCCTGTAACTGGCTGAGATAATACTCAAACCTGGCCGGTCCTCTTTTCATAGATCAGTTTTATTCTTTTAAGTAATCAGGTCAATTGTTTATTGTTCAAAAAAAGCTACGCCGCCGCCAACCCATTCCTTGTCTTTGTTGTAGCGGGTGCCGATCATTTTTCCTTTGCTCAATCTTGCGAGGTTGTGAACGGCAACCGGTTTTTTCCACCCTTCTTTCCAGAAGTAGAATAAACGGATCTCTGCTTTGGCAGGTTCATCCGGAGTAAGAATTACCGGGGCGTATTGCACTTTCTTTTGCAATATCCAGTTTTCGGGATCTTTTATTTTATCAATGTCTTCCTGTGTAACATCTATTACAACACCCATACCGGCAAAGGAGAACAAAGGCTTTAATACATATTCATCCAAATTCACCGGTTGTGTCATTTCATTCAGGAAAAATGTTTCAGGCACATAAGGATTATCAATGAACGGCAATGTGAATTTACTGATGCGGTAGAACCAGTTGGGGTGAGGTACCCATTCCACATCATAGGGTTTGGAAAGGTCCACGATCTCACCAAGGTCTTCCTGTTGCTGCAGATCATCGAATATCACCCTGTTGTAAATGCGGTGCACCGGTGTTTTTACGCCATCGTTCATGTAAAATAATTTGTCACCCTCCGCAATTAATTTGGTAAGGCAAACCATGTTGATGCCCAGTAATTTTTTGGTGCAATAAAAATCGATCCTTGTCTTTTGCTTTTCAGGATATATTTCCAGCAGGATCACATTTTCAGGATTATGACCACCTACAAAAATATCTTTCAGCAATTGTATATAACTCTCTTTATTGTAACCATTCAGGTAAGGAGAATAATTTGACGGAAGGTTGGCATACTTTGCTGTTATCTCGCTGTGGTATGCCTGGAAGGCAAACAAGGTAGGAAAGCCCTGCATTTCTATCAGCTGCGGCTCCAGTTCACCCTGCTTGTTTTCGCAAACGCCAAAATCAAATACAAGGCATTGCGGATGTGCATCTTCGCCCGGCAC
>CAYOLS010000166.1:0-7536 GCA_964404845.1 uncultured Ferruginibacter sp.
AAGAATGAACTACTGTATGCAGGTGATTACAACTTTGAAATAGCAGAGTTCAGAGCAATAATATGGAAGAGTAATAACCTTGCACAGCCGAAAAAGAAATTTTATTCCCCGCAAAACATACACCATATAGCATTCAGTGAAAAACAACAAAAGCTGTATGGCGGCGATAACCATGGAACATTGTATGTGTGGGATATCAATGGTTCATCAAGCCCGGTCCAAGCCGTGCAGGTATGCAATAATGAGATCGTTGACCTGAAGCTTGCAGGCGATAAGCTCTATACTTTTTCAAATGCTTCCAATATAGCGGTGTATGATATCATTGGAAACAAATTACTGGGCAATCTGCAGTTCCTGGAAAAAGACAAGGAATTAAAACTGGCCTATTATACACCTGCAAAATATTTTAATGCCGATCCCGAGGCGATGGATGCTTTGCACTTTGTAAAGCAGGGCCAGGCTTATCCCTTGAGCAGTTATGAATTGCAGGGCAACAGGCCGGATAAAGTGTTCAGCGCTTTTGGGTTTGCAGACAAAGCTTATGTGGAAACGCTTAAAAAAAGCTGGGAGACAAGGTTGAAAAGAGTTGGTGTAAAACCTTCTGAAACCGTTGCGATGTCTCATGGCCCCGAGCTGCAATGGGATAAGGCAGCGATGGACCTGGTGACAAAACAACAACTGGCTCGCCTGAACTTTACTGCAAAAGATACTACAGGATCAATAATAACAAAATTATTCATCCGCATCAATGGCGTGCCGCTGAAAGGAAGAACCGGAATAGCTGTAAAAGACAATGGCGGTGGTTATACATTTAACGAAAACATTGAGTTGAACAATGGAAAAAATGCCATCAGTGTGATCGCTGTAAATGCCAAAGGCGAGGAAAGTACGGAGCAAACACATGAAGTATATTATCTCCCGGAGAAAAAATCGCCCTCAAAAATTGTATACGTAGGTGTAGGTGTTTCAGAGTACAAAGACAAAACAAAGAACCTGGTATATGCTGCAAAGGATGCAAAAGATATTGCCAACCGCCTGAAGTATTTTGCAGACACAGTAGAAATGCATACCATCACGGATGCAATGGCTACTAAAAAACAGGTGACGGAGATCAGGAACATTTTTAAGAATACTTCTGCCGATGATGTGGTGATCCTTTCCTTTTCCGGCCATGGGATGATAGACAGTACCAACGGTTTCTTTTTTGCCCCATACGATATGAACTTTGATGTTCCTGCGCAAAACGGAATATCCATGACGATGATCGAAGACCTGCTGGATGACATTCCTGCGAGGAAAAGATTGTTGCTGGTAGATGCCTGCCATAGTGGCGAACTGCTGGAAGGCTTGTCTTCCAATGCAACGCTCCCCGAAGGAGTGACCGTCATCAATACAAAGGGCAATGAGAAGATCAAGAAAAAAGGAGAGAAAGAAAAAGAAGTGGAACGCAAGGGGTACATGCTTATGAAAGACATGTTCGGGGACTTCAGCCGGGGCAATGGCGCATTTATGATCTCAGCTGCCGCCAGCAACGAATTTGCGCTGGAAAGCAAGGAATGGAACAATGGTGTATTTACCGCCAGCTTTCTGGAAGCTTTGTACGAAGTGAAAGAAAAAAGCAATGACAAAACGATCAAAGTGCGGGAGCTTCGCAAAGCGATCTATGAAAAAGTAAAAGCAAGGACCAAGGGTCAGCAAACACCTACAAGCAGGCAGGAGAACGGGTGGTGGAACTGGAGTTTTTAAAGTTAACCGCTAAGGCGCAAAGATGCAATGCTGATAAAATGAATAGCCTTGGGCTTAAGCCCAAGGCTATTCATTTTTATTCATTATCCATTTCTGTTTTTACAAATTCCATCAGCCCTTTTATTTTTTCGGGAGAGAAATCAAATTCCAATCCTGCGGTTTTGTAGAGTTCGGGCAACGTTTTGGTGCCGCCGAGCGACAAAGCATTGCAATAATTATCCAATGCCTGCTGGGGGTTGGCCTTGTATTGTTTCCACATGCCTATAGCACCCAATTGCGCAATGCCATATTCAATATAATAGAATGGTACTTCAAACAAATGCAGCTGGCGTTGCCATGCATTGCTGCGGTAATTATCCAATCCTTCATAGTTCACTACGCCATCCTGGAACTCTTTTAAAACAGCTACCCATGCAGCCGTTCTTTCTTCATGTGTGTGCACAGGATGTTCATATACCCAATGCTGGAATTTATCTATGATGGCGATCCATGGGAAAATGCTGATCACTCTTTCCAGCTGATGCTCCTTCGCTCTTGCCAGGTCTTCTGCATTGTCAAAAAATACATCCCAATGATCCATGCTGAACAATTCCATGGCCATGCTCGCTACTTCGGCAATTTCCATTGGATATTCTTTAAAGCCATTGAGCGTAAGCGGGTGCGCTAAAAAAGAATGCACGGCATGACCGCCTTCATGCACCATAGTGGTAACATCATGCATTTGTCCCGCAGCATTCATGAAAATAAACGGAGCGCCGCTTTCTGCCAGCGGGCAATTGTAACCGCCGGGGGCTTTGCCCTTGCGGCTTTCCAGGTCGAGGTGTTGCAGCTCTTTCATTTTTTGCAGGCACTGGCCAAAAAAAGGACGCAGCTCATTAAAGCAGGCTATGGATTTTTGCAACAACTCTTCTCCTGTTTTAAAAGGGCGCAAAGGCTGCTGTCCTTCCGGCTGTGCATCCAGGTCCCACGGACGAAGCTCGTCTAACCCTAACTGTTGTTGTTTCTTTTTATAAATGTCATTTACCAGCGGCAATACATGTTGTTTTACTGCTGCATGAAATTGAAAACAATCTTCCTTGGTATAATCAAAGCGGCCCAGTTCTTTAAAACGGTAATCCCTGTAGTTATCAAAGCCGGCATTTTGTGCTTCTTTATTCCTGAGTGTAATGAGCTTATCATACAATTCGTCCAGTTTGTCTTTGTCCTGCAGGCGACGGTCCTGTATTTTCCTGTATACTTCTTCCCTTAGCTTCCTGTCAGGACTCTCCAGGAACTTAGCTGCTTGTTGCAAAGTATATTCCTCCCCGTTCACCGTTACCATCATAGCGCCGGTTATCTGCCCGAATTGTTGTTGCAATACAGCTGCTTCTGCCTGTAACGGAATATTTTCTTCCCTGAACAATTCAATGCTTTTGCGAATGCTGCGCAGGTAAGTATGGTATCTTTCTTTTTCCAGCTCATTTAAAAAAGGAGTGGCCATTAATTTTTTGTTGAGCGCATCTGCCATCGGCTGTATCTGCGGTTGTATCTGCAGGCAGAAATAATTAAATGCTTCTTCCAGCTCCTTGTTCTCCGTATCGCAGGTCATTTTTATCTGGCGCCAGCAGGCATCTTCGCTTACGGCGGCTTCCAGCTCGCTCTGGTCTTTCAGCCATTGCTCCAGCGATGCTTTATCAGTAATATCTCTTTCCAATAAATTTTTAAAATATGGTTCCAGCGATGCCCAGTCTGTTACCACAAAATCAGGGGGTAAAAATGTTCTCGGTAATTTTTTAATGTCAGCAGAATACATAATCCTCTATTTTACTTTATGTTTAAACCTGTTAATGATATATTCAAAAAATGTAGGGTGATACCATAGTTTGCTTTCCATTTGATTTTGCTTCAATACAATGGAACCTGCAAAATGATCTTTCACTGCTTGTTTCAACAGCACTACACCTTTTGCTATTTGTAGCATAGGATAAGTGCTGAAATTGTCTTTTGCTGTTGGCGTTACAAAATCCTGTGAAATAATGCTGCCGGTATCAATTCCCTCATCTACAAAATGAACGGTAACGCCGCTGTTGGCAGCATCGTTGCTTGCCAAAGCCCAATAGGTACCATGTACGCCCCTGTATTTGGGTGTAATGCCCGCATGTGTATTGATAAATTTACAATTTACAGCAGCCAACACTTTTTTAGAGATGATACGGGTGCCGTTTACTATGATAAGATCAGGCTGCAGTTCTTTCAGCAATGCGATGGCCTGCGGCGAATTGATAGAAGGAACGTTCACAATTTTTGCAGGATCAACAGGAGTAATATCAAGCTGGTTTTCCCGGATGATATCCTTTACCCTTTTTTTGGAAAAAATGGTAAGCGGTTTGGAGATCAGTACCTGGAAGCCGATCTGGCCGATCACTTTCGCCAGTCCCAATCGTTTTATTCTTCTTTTAATAAAAACCTTTTTATTTTCTGTTTGTTCCAGTATCACTGTATGAATACCAAATTCCTTGTTTAAACAATTATAAACAATATCAGTGGTCACGTGTGCGGCCGCCAGTAAAACAATTTTTTTATCGCTCATTGATCATTTCATTTGCCAGGTCTGTCATAGTAATGCTTCGGAAATTGTATTTTTCATGAAGCTGTTTGTAATGACCCAGTATCTTTCTTAAAAAATTAAAATTCTCCTCCTGGTTGATCCCTACATTATGCGGGTGCCACCATAAATGATAGGTCATATTGTTTTTTGCAGCATGCGTCATAGCAGTTTTTATCCTGTTCAATCTTAGTCCATCTAAAAAACGGGTTTTGGGAGAATAAGGCCTTAAGAACCTGCTGGAAGGAATATTGACAGGGAATGATCTTTTTAAGTACTCATCCGTATAGCAGTTGTATCCCGAAATATTAATATACGCATCCGCAAGCCGCAAAGCCCTGCGTAGCCTGGTTTCTGAAGAACCATCCTTTGCCTTGTATAACCACGATTCTTCACAACCCCTGTAGTTGGTTATTCCCAATTCCTCCAGTACTTTAAGATATTGTTCGTTGAACTGGTTGCGGGGGAAGATTATAGACTTTATCTCTATATTGTAAGGTTTCGCTACTGCTATGGCCTTCTTTATATCAGCCCTGAATGATTCAATTGTCTGCCCTTCTTCCAAACAATAATAGTGGCAAAAAGTATGCGTGCTTATCTCGTGCCTGTTTTCTGCCTGTATAGCTGCTATGAGCTGCGGTGCAAAATGGTATTTGTCTTCTGTATAGTCCTTGCCAAGAGTATCGGGATAATTGTTTTCATATGGTGACAAGGCTTTATTGGTATAAGCCGGAAGCACATCCGGCAGGTTGGCTAAAAATTCGCTTTTTGTTTTAAAAAATAAAAAACCAACAGTTGCAAAAGTTGCATTGATATCAAATTCATCAAAACATTCCAGCATTTTGGGAATGGCCTGGTGAACTCCGAGAATATTGGCGCCGTAATTTTCAATCGTTCGCACATCCCTTACCCCCCACATCAGTTCAAAATCAAGTGATACTACAAATTTTCCTGCCATTATAATTATGGTGGTTTGTTTTAAATTAAAATTATGGTCCGGGTGCACCAACACCGGGCAGGGCATAAAATTATTCATTTTTTACCAGCCGGTATTCAAATCAAAAAGACCAGTAATGTAAAGCCTGTAACAGCATTTATATCACTGATCTTTCCAATAAATTTAATCCTTTGCTAAAGGCTATGCCATTTTCCTTGGCGTATTTATTTTTTTAGCAGGTGAATTTGTTTTTGGCGCTGCCGTATTTTTCGGGGCAGCTTTGGCAGTTTTCTTTTCTGCTACTACAGGTGCTTCTGTTTCTTCTTCGCCTTCAGGCGCTTCAGACAATTTGATCTCTATACCGGCTTTGTTCAGGATATCCAACCACTTGATCATTTTTTTCATATCGCTGCCATACACCCTTTCAAAATCCATATCAGGATATACTTTTTCAAAATATGCTTGCAATGCTTTTCCATCAGCTTTGGCATCCGGCATCTTTTCTTTGCTGGCCTGCATGGCTGCAAAAACTTCCGCCAGGTTCACATTATCCTGTTTGGTGTATATCTCGATACTTTCCAAATGGGAAAAATTATGAACACGGTTGCTTACAAATTTGGTGCTCTTGTCTTCCAGTGAACGTACAATGCCGCCATCGGCTTTGGAAGATACCAGCTCATACAATCCGCCCATCCCGGTTACGGACACAATCTTATTATACTCCATAGTTAATGTTTTAAAAATCAGGGCTGCAATTTAGGAGAATATGGCTAAATAATTGCCTACGGATCTTTGTTAAAACAAATTAACAAATAAAAAAGGAGGAAAACGCCTGTTACTCCTACCGGACGGCGTCTAACCCTGTAAACGAATTATTTTTTATGTTAAGATCAGCTTTACTTACGATTGTGATTTCCTTGATGGCAATGACAGGCTTTGCACAAACTCCTACTATTAAAGGTGTTGTAACCGACAAAACAGATAAAAAATCGCTGGCGGGTGCCACGGTTTCTCTCTTACTTCAAAAAGATTCTACTCTCGTAGGGCGAAAAGTGACCGATGCTTCCGGTCTTTTTGAGTTTAACCCTTCAGCTGCTGATAGCTTTATTGTAACTGTTGACCTGCTGAATTACCAGCAATATGTGTCATTTTTTACGCTGAAAGATGGCATGCCTGCCAAAGATATGGGCGCTCTTGGCCTTGATCGCCAGGGAACTGACCTGAGTGCAGTGACAATCGTATCCAAAGCGGCACCCGTTACTCAAAAAGGAGATACGGCCCAGTTCAGCGCCAGCCAGTATAAAGTAAATCCTGATGCGACAACCGAAGACCTGATCAAAAAAATGCCGGGTATTACGGTAGACAGGGATGGTACTGTAACAGCACAGGGCGAACAGGTAAAAAAAGTAACCATTGATGGTAAAGATTTTTTTGGTGATGATGCTTCTGCAGCGTTAAAAAATCTTCCAAGTGAGATCGTAGATAAAATACAGGTGTTCGACAGGCTGAGCGACCAGGCGCAGCAAACAGGTATTGACGATGGAAACACCGTAAAAGCATTGAACATTGTAACAAAATCGGGGATTAAAAATGGCCAGTTTGGCCGTATATATGCAGGCTATGGTACCGATGACAGGTATGCAGCAGGCGGTAATGCCAGCTTTTTTAAAGGAGACAGGCGATTATCGATCGTAGGTAATTTTAATAATATCAACCAGCAAAACTTCGGGTCGCAGGATCTCTTAGGTGTTACCAGCAGCGGTGGCGGCAACCGTGGCGGCGGTGGCGGAATGGGCGGCCGTGGTGGCGGTAACTTTGGCGGTGGCGGTAATAATTTTACCGTAGGACAGTCTGCCGGTATCAGCAAAACCAATGCGCTGGGGCTTAACTACAGCAATAAATTTGGTAAGCTTACCCTGAGCGGTAGTTATTTCTTTAACCAGAGCAACAACAACAACGATGGTTTCAGCAGGACAGAAACTTTCCTGGATAGCGTGAATATTTTCTCTGACCAGGAAAGTGTTTCCAGCACCAATAACTACAACCATCGTATCAACATGCGCCTGGAGTATAAAATTGATGACAGGAACAGTATATTTATTATTCCAAGTGTAAGCTTCCAGAATAACAACTCCAACACACTTTCTCACATTGAGAACTATTATGCTACCGACGATTCACTGAGCAATAACAGTGTATTGAGCGATGCAAAAAGAAAAGGATATAATATCCGCAACAACATTATGTATCGCCACAACTTTGCAAAAAA
>CAYOLS010000167.1:0-7486 GCA_964404845.1 uncultured Ferruginibacter sp.
TTTTTGCATTAATTCAGCATTTGTTTATCGGCATTTTTTTAACTGATTTTGATTTTTACACCAAAATAGTTTGGCCAATAAATATGCTGGTATTGGGCTTAGGTAGCATTGCTATATATACAGGAAAACATAGCTGGCGGCATTGGGTTAGAAACCTCCATTTTATCGTGGTGCTACTTTTACCAATCGGCATTCCATTTTTTAAAGACATTTCCTGGTATTTTACCTTTCTCAACATTAACTATGTCGTTTTCTTTTTGTTTCTGTTTTTGGAATTACTGCGGTTTCTACTGAAGCCTGGCTATATCAATACCGATATCATCACAGCTTCTGTTTGCGGCTATTTTTTATTGATAGAAATATCCGTTTTCCTGATGCAATGTTTTATGTATCAGAACCCGCAATCGTTTAAAGGTATTGCTCTCACTTCGCCTGCCGCCATATTTACGGATTTAGTATATTTCTGTTCTATAACCTTTACCAGTATTGGCTTTGGTGACATCACGCCTAACAATCATATTACAAAACTAATCACCTCTTTTATAGGAATTGCAGGCCAATTTTATACCGTAGTTTTGGTGGGTATTCTTTTAAGCAAATTCGTTTCTAAAACAGATAAATAATGCATTCAGGAAAATCGTATAAATTATCAGAATTTCTTGTTTGGACAAGAAGAAATATCTACATAACACTTATAATCGGAATTGTTCCTGTGGTCTTATATCAATTGGCAGGCTTACAATGGCTCGCCATTCCCTGGACAGTTGTAGCATTGCTTGGTACTGCAACAGCTTTCATAGTAGGGTTTAAGAACACACAAACCTATAACCGCACATGGGAAGCAAGACAAATTTGGGGTGCAATACTTAACGGCAGCAGGGCCTGGGGAACGATGAGCAGGGATTTTTTAAATAATTCCGAGAAAACAAAAGAGTTAGTGTATCGGCATTTTGCATGGCTTACTGCCTTACGGTATGCAATGCGGGATGGCCGAGCCTGGGAAACAACAAACAAAGCACATAACGAAGAATACAAGGCTTTCTACACTGTTCCGGAACAGGAAACTTCTTTGGGAGATGAGCTGAAAAAATATCTTTCTGATGACGAACTGAAGTACATCCTAAATACAAAAAACAAAGCAGCACAATTGTTGAGTTTACAAAGCAAAACCACAAAAGAGCTGTTTGACAATAAAGAAATTGATGAGTATTGTTTCGTAGAAATGCAAAGGGCCGTCAAAGATTTTTTTGACCAACAAGGACGAAGCGAACGAATAAAAAACTTTCCTTATCCACGTCAGTTTGCATCCATCAATGCTTATTTTATTAAACTGTTTTGCCTGCTTTTACCATTTGGTATGCTTAAAGAATTTGACAAACTCAATGAAAATGTTGATGGTATAATGAAAGGAAATATGGTTTGGCTGGTTATTCCATTCAGTGTTTTAATTTCCTGGGTTTACACCTCGTTGGAGCAAGTAGGAGAAAGCACTGAAAATCCATTTGAGGGCAGCGCCAATGATGTTCCCATTTCACAAATGAGCCGTACCATTGAAATAGATATGAGAGAAATGCTTGGCGAAACCGATTTGCCACCAGCCTTGCAACCAAAAAACAACATTATTCTTTAAATAAAAGCTATGAGCAATCAACATTTAGAAACAGTAAGAAAATGGTATCCCAATGCTAAAACAACTACTGACACGGTAAACAAACTGTTAGATGTGATAGAAAATAAATTAGGCTTACAGCCTAATCAACTAATGCATGCTGACAGTATGTGCTGTGATGATGTAAACGCTATTCAGTATCCACCAAGGGCTTATGAAATGCTTGGGCCTTTTCACATGGGAGGTTTAAATGGTTTCCCGTTTGCAGGTGTAACAGGTATGAATGCATTTGCTCACCACGTTCCAGAAGATGGTGCAGTTGTTGTTTTTTACGCACCACATATTGGCATTACAAAAGATGGGACTATTGGAGAGATTCATCGTTTCGGGCAAAGCTCAAATTCAGCTTGTTGCGGTGCTGCCAAAGGCGCATTGGGAAAACTTTTAAACAATCAGATAAAAGAAGGAAATGTTACTGATTTAGATTACCAAATGAACACAATCGAGCAAATATTTCTTAAACAGGCAGACAGAATTAAGTCAGCAGAAAGCCAAATATTTGAAGCCACAGAAGTAATGTACGAAGCTATCAATAAACGAATTGAAGAATTAGTTGCCAAAACAAGTTACCCTTGTAAGTATGTGATTTTAATTGGGGCAATCTTTATCAATGGCGACAAAGACATGGGTTCGTTTTGCTCATACAAACGCTTTGACTATATAGACTTAACAACAAAAGAAAAGTCAGGTTTGATGGAAGATTTCTATACCGCTGATGCACAAGTCTGATAAGCCTGCACTGCAAGTCAGGCAGATGGTGAGGAGGTATACAAACCCAATGCTCAGAAACCAACCTGCCTAAAGAGCCTGCATTACACGAATGCTCAAACTTGATGCGTATCAAAAATTTATCCGTCTTGAGAATCTTGGGAAAATAATTATTTATTGAATCAAATTCTTTTTTCAGAAATAGATTGATGATATTAAAAGCAACCTTCTTTAATATTTGATTTATATAATGCCTGAAACTAACTCTCCCATCTGTTAGTATATCATTCAATAAAAATAAGCAAATCATTCAATGTTTGGTTAGATAATCGTACATCAAGGGGAGCTCGATAATCAAACACCTAGAAGGTTGCCAATTGGCAACTTTTGTTTTTTCAAACAATTGAAGAGAGGCTTTAAAAGAACTTTTTTACTTTATAATGATCCACCTTTTAAAAATTTACTCAACACAAACGACCCTTCTCAGAATGAGCGTCAACCAATTCAAACAACTGGGAATTGTGGATATAAGCGGAAAAGTATTACTGCGAAAAAATATAACGCAACAAACAGAAAAGGTAGATATTTCCAGGCTAGCAAAAAGAATGTACTTTATTCGACTTAACAATGACAATACAACTATTACAAAACAGTTTGTAAAGGAGTAAACAAACGGCTTTCAGAGATTATATGGATCCGATGGCTGTTGCCTGGACTCAAGGCTGCTTGTTATGGCAGTAGATCAAGCTCATTAAAGATATATGGATAGTTGTAGCGTTATTTTACTATCCATCTGTGGATCGACAGTCGTTGGCATTAAAATATAGAAATCCAACAAAAAACGTCATCATATAGTACTACACTATTTTATTCCCAATAGCTTTAGTTACTGCTTCCACAACAGAATGTACCTGTAGTTTTTCGTAAATATTTTGAATATGGGAGTTTACGGTCGGCAATGATATAAAACAACGGCCAGCTATCATTTTGTAGCTTAATCCTTGTACCAGCAACGATAATATTTCGGTTTCTCTGGCAGTAAGGTTAAAATCTTCCGCTTGTTTTCTACTTTCTGTGCTGCCAACAAAACGTAGTACCTGCCGGGCAATACTTGGTGTCATGGGGGCACCGCCTTGTAATGCATCTTCAATTGCATTTAGCAACTCCTGTGGTTGTGCTTTTTTTAAAATATAACCATCGGCACCGGCCCTAATACAGGCAAATAGTTTTTCATCGTCTTCAAAAACCGTTTGCATCAGTATTTTAAGGGAAGCATATTTTTTTCGAATAATCTTTACACCTTCAATACCATTCACATTAGGCATATCAATATCCATTAGCACAAGGTCGGGTCTGGTTGCATCAATATTATCCAGCACATTAATACAGTCTGGAAACGAACCTGCACAGCTCATGCCGTCAGTAAGGTCAATCAGCATCTCAAGACTTTCCCTTCGTTTGCTATTGTCGTCAAAAACTACGATACGCTTATCCATATTACAAATATTACATTTAGCTTAGGTAAATTACTATCGTCAATTATCATGATTTTTTTAATGGCATACTCAGTATAATATCGGTTCCATTATCAAGGGTTGAGTTAATTTCAAAATGACTATTTATTTCATCTGCTCTTCCCCTCATATTCTTTATTCCATTGCCGCCAAAAGGATGGCCGGGCATTGTTGCACCAAGGTTATCTGTTAAAAAACCTTTTCCATTATCCCGGATATGGATATGCAAATGGTTTTGTTTTTTACTTATCAGCACCTGCAATAAAGTACAGTTTGAATATTTTACCGCATTGCTGATAGCTTCTTTGCAAATAAGGTAAATATTTTTTCGTTGCTCCATGCCCAATGCTATTTCAGGTATATCTTTATTATCAGTAAACTGTAGTTCAATATTCTTTGCTTCAGTTACTTGTACTGCAAAACTTCTTAAACGGTTGGCAAGGTCATCAAAATGGCCACTACCGGTATTTACAGCCCATACAATATCACTCATTGCTTCCATCATTTCACTGGTGCCGGCATTAATTTTTGATAAAATGACTTTTGCTTTTTGGTTGCCCGCCGCCACTTTCTGTGCAGATGCAGCATAAATAGAAATGCTGCTTAGTGAGCTGCCAATCTCATCATGCAAATCACGGGCAATGCGGTTACGGAGCTTTTCTAACTTTAATGCCTGCTGTAAGCGATAACGATACAATGCATACAACGCAAGTACCAGTAGTAACAGCATCAAAATTTTAAATAATATGGTTTGGTACCAATAAGGCAGTACAATTATTTTTATGCTGATGGGCTTTTCGTTCCAAACTCCATCTGTATTAGCACCCATAACATAAAATGTATAAGTACCCGGCGAAAGATTGGTATAGGTTACTTCATTCTTATTGCCTGGGCTGGTCCAGTCTTTATCAAACCCCGCTAATTTATATTTATACATTTTTTTTGTATTGCTGCGATACTCCAGTGTAGCAAAGCTGATACTGAATATGTTTTGCCCCGGCATTAGTGTAAGTGTTTTTACAGAATCAACCGATACTTTCAAATTGCTGCTGTCTGTTTTCCAATGGATGGGTTTATTAAAAATAGAAATGTTGGTAAAGGTTATCGGAGATGCCGGCTGCTTTTGCAATACTTCTTTTGGATTGAAAATGACAAACCCGTTGACGCCGCCAAACATCAGTTCCCCATTTTGCAAGCTCATGGCTGAGTAGCGGTTAAATTCATTGCCGGGCAAACCATCTTCTTCTGTAAAATTTCTAAATGTTTTTAGTGCTGGGTTAAAACAGCTCAATCCTCTATTGGTACTGATCCATAAGTTATTCAGACTATCTGCAAGTATGCAATAAGCCACATTATTGGGCAACCCATCTTTTTCATCAAAGCGTAAGCAGGTACCATCTTGTTTGTTGAAACGATTCAATCCTGCGCCTTCGGTACCGATCCAAAGAAATTTTTCGGGTGTATTGGGGTCGGCACAAATACTTAACAATCCGTCAGCGCTCAGGCTGCTGCTATTACCCGGAATATTTTTCCAATGCTTCCACTCTTTCCGGCTCTCATTAAAGGCATACAACCCATTAATGGTAGTGAGCCACATAATGCCTTCCTGGTCTAAGTAAAATTGAGATACAAAGGGCTCCGGCGATTCAATGCCATCTGGTATGCTGTAACTGGCATACATGGTTCCTGTAGTTTTATTCATCCGGGCTATATGATTTTTATTTGCCCGGTCCTGGTAGTATATCCAAAGCCTGTCTTGCGGGTCGTTGTATATATTGCTTTGTCCTGTATAATTATCTGGTAAACCCGGATGCGTAGTAATTGTCCCGGTATGCGTATTGTTTGACAATAAAGAACTATTCGGTTTATTGATGCCGTTTCTTAAATACGCCCAATATATTCCCTGCTTATCTAAAGCTACCCAGTTAAATCCGTAATTGCCTCTTAGTGGCTGCGCAATGCCGGGCATATAAACAGGCGGCAGGTTCCAAAAATCATTTGCCCTATGTGACTCTTTAAAACTTTTAAATAGTTTTTTACGAGGGTCAATCTTAACAATACCAAAGCCTGAACTCCCATACCATTGTATGCCACTGGCATCGGTAAAAAGAGAGATGATCGCTCCCTTTGGTAAACTTTTATTTCTTTCGGAAACCACTATCCTGCCAGACCGAGGCTGGTAGATATAGACCAGAGAATCAGTAAAACTACAGATGCTGCTATCATTCAGCAAGAAATATTTATTGAAGCTGGCAAGGTTTGCAACCGGTATGTTTTTTTCTGGATAAAACTTTACGGGTGTTTTCATTAAAATGAATGATCTGGTTTTTATACATAATCACCGTATTGCCAGGCTCACCTGGTACCGGAAAAAAAGAAACCAGTCCTTTCCCATTTTCTTCAATACCCAATGAGGCCGGAGTAAAGGCTATACCAGTCCATTTTGAAAAACCGGCAGTAGGCATTAAATGAAAAATACTATCTGTAAAACTTACCCAAACAGAATGATCTGTCATACCACTCAAGCCGTAGAGGGTATTTGCATTATTATTTATCCTGTATTTTTTATTGGGTTGCCATTGGTTATAACTGAAAATTATTGTTGCCTTTGAAATGGTGTTTTTATCATCTTTTAATTTCACCCCACTAATATCTAATAGCAATGCATTTGTCCAGTTTTTTAAAAAGAGTTTTCCATTGGCATAGCTTATTTCTCTTACACACAAATTTTCTTTACTGTTATTAATTGCCGCAACAGGGTAAAACCTTTCTGTTTGTTTGTTAAAAAGAAACAAGCCTTTAGCATTGGTGCCCACCCAAAAGTTACCATTATCATCTTCCACTATTGCATTGCAGTAATTGTCTGGTAAGCTATAAGCATCGCTGGCAATGTTTCTGTACGTAATAATGTTGTATCCGTCATAACGGTTAAGGCCATCTTTGGTGCATATCCACATAAAGCCTTCTTTATCCTGATAGATACAGTTTATCATGCCCTGGGATAAGCCCTGCTTTACCCCAAGCGGGTCCCCTTGCAGAGCAGATGGTTGCAAAAAATTTTGCCCTTGCAGATCGTTGTATTTACCAAAAAGCAGGCAAATGAGTATAAAAAATTTTGTGGTATTGCACATGTACCTAAGTATAAGTAAAGGTAGTAAGCAAATGAAGTTTTTATCGCCTTCTCATGAATATTCATGATAACAACAGCTGATACTGTTCGGCGTAAGTGCTTTTTCATCATTATTCACTATTGCCAGGCGTATGCAGGCTGAATAGTTTTGTTCAGTGAAGCATGCTAACATATTCATTGCTATGCTCATCCATTAAAAAATCAAAGGCTCATTTAATCTTAAAATATGAACAAATTTTTTACAGTACTTACTTTTTTACTGCTTTTACATTTTGCCGGGCAGGCAACCATTAGATATGTAAAACCTACAGCTACCGGCTCAGGCAATGGCAGCAGTTGGGCCAATGCCAGCAGCGATTTACAGGTTATGATAAATGCTTCCGCCGCAGGCGACCAGGTTTGGGTAATGGTAGGTACCTATAAGCCCAACGAAGATTTTTTAAACACTCCAAACAATCCATACAA
>CAYOLS010000168.1:0-7393 GCA_964404845.1 uncultured Ferruginibacter sp.
CTGTAATTCTTACATTAACAGTTACTGCGGAAGATGAGCCGTGGCTGATCATGATGTGGTCTGTTGCGGGGTTAGGCGATACTATGAATGATTCGGTTAGTTTGTTGTTGATGCTCGCAACTTTGGTGTAGAAGGAAGAACCGTCTCTTTCTACAATTTTGATGCGGTAGTAAATAATACCTGATGGTATGTTGTAATCAATAAAGCTGAAGTTGGTAGAGCCGTTGTTCTGGCCGGCTGTCTGCGTGCTGATCATTGTAAAGTCAACACCGTTTTTGCTCCTTTCAATTTCAAATGAGCTGTAGTCTCCGGACTGGTCAACAGACCACAATAATTTTGCGTTCCTGTCTTCTTTTTTTGCAGTAAAATCCACTACTTTGGTAGCAAGCAATGCAAGACCTGCATCTTTTACAAAAGCGCCTTCCAGTAATGTTTCTGAATCCGGGTCAAAGGATACTGAAGTAGGAGTAAATGAAAGACCTACCTGTATCATGTTACCACCGGAAGAAGAGGTGAATACGCCATTGTTGACCCTGTTCAATACACCTTGTTTGTCGAACAATACGATCGTAGTGTCTTGCGCAGGTCCTGTTCTGCTGAAACGGACAACAATTGGTGCATCAAAGTGTGATATATCACCACCTACGGTTGTTTGTGGCAAATACAATACTACCTGGTTGCCTGCATTGTTCCATTTGGCACCGTTGTACAAGCCATGTCCCCTGTTATATACCCAGTCGTTGAACATTTCATCCAGGTCCAAACCGGAAACTGCTTCCATATGTCTTTTCACATCATCTGTATAAGCATTCTGGTAACGTAATGTTGGATCGGTCTGGTAGTTTTGCAATGCCTGGAAGAATTTGGTATCACCCAAAGTTTTCCTGAGCATGCTGATGAACATCGCACCTCTTTCATATATATAAACTGAAGAACCAAAAATCGAGGTCATGTCTGTAGTATCCCGGTACATTGTCTGCGCATTTGCAGTAATAGCTGAACTCTTAAAACTAGCCCTGTGTGATGCAGGTGTTGTTGTAACGGTAGCATCTGTTTTCCCTTCCAGGTAAACTGATTCGCTGTAGCGTGCAAAACCCTCATTCACCCATATATCTCTCCAGCTGCCGCAGGTTACGGAACCACCAAACCATTGGTGCCCAAGCTCATGCGCAATTACACTCCAGTCGCTGGATGCATCCATAGTGTTGGGTCCCATACCACTGAAGGTGTTGTGTTCCATCCCGCCGCTGAAGCCGAATGTATAATGCCCGTATTTTTCGTTTTTAAAAGGATAATCGCTGAACCTGTTACTCATAACGACGAGCATATCAGCTGTTCTGTTGAGCGCAGCAGTACTATAGGTAACACCGTTCCACAACAAATTGTACAGTTCCATATTGGTACCGCCAATATTCACCAGGGTTGGCGTGGTAGGGTATTGATCATACCTGGCTACCCCGATTGCTATCTGGTAAGTAGAAATAGGATACCTGTGCTTCCAGTAAGTGTACCTGTCGGCACCTGTAATGGCTTCACTCATTCTTTTACCGTTGGCAGCAACCCTGTGAACAGAAGGGGTGCTTACATATATGTCTACTGAATCCGCCTTATCATGTGCGATCCTTGATTTTGAAGGCCACCAGGTATAGGCACTGTAAGGTTCCGAAAGCGTATGTATATAATAATTAACAGTTGCCCCGGTGGAAGGATGGAGATTACTCCTTACAAAACCGGTAGTTGTCCAGGTAGGTACAGCAGGCGGAACGCCTTTGTAAAAAACCTTTACCGAATCCAGTGTGCCGATGGCAGGGATATTAGGAATAGTGATCCTCAACGTATCCACCTGCTCAACGATGTTACCTGCAGCAAGCTTAACGCCATGATAATATACAGAGTCGCAGGTAAGTGCATTGGCCATATCAAAATTGATACGGTTGAAATTTGTTTTACCTGTTTTGAAATAAGTAGTGATGGCTCCCTTCACATATTTTGTGCTATCGGGATTCAAACGTAGTTCCAGCCTGTAATAAACCAGGTCATAGTCCAAGCCGTTAATGGCTTCACTCATAGGCGCTTCGCCACGGAACATCATTTGACTGGATCGTACCTCCCTGTCCCTCATGTCCTGGTAAGCCGGGGAGATCTGTGCGTTTGCAACAAGCGTAACTAGTAAGAAGAATACTGAAGCGTATAAGTTCTTCATTTTGGATTGTTTTGGATTTTTACTAAGGATATTTGAAGTTTAATAACGCATTAGTTTTTTACATTATTGTGCAAGTGAATAACCTTCAGGCTAAAAAGTAACAGCGCCTTGCAGAAAACCGCAAAAAATGACTGTACAGGGACCTTTCTCCCTGGAAATGAGCAGGAAAATGATATTCCGGGAACTACCGGAAAGGAGGTTAAAGGGTGATCTCAGCCTTGCAGAGACTGGCATTTTTAGCGGCCGGATCGGTATATTCAATTACCAGCTTTCCTTTGCTGTAATCGATACCGGGGATATTTTTCAGGGGCAGGTTAACAATACGGAATGCATTGGGGGTGTACACGGCCAGCCCTTTCATTAAAGCTACTTCAACAGGTTTGTTATCAGCGCCGGTGTAGTGCACACTCACATCGCCATACAGCGAAATATTGCCGCTGCGATTGATGGTAAAGCTTACATAGGGATCAACTGTTTTAGCTGCTGCCGTAAATTTTGTATTCGACATAGTAGCGCTTACATTCGTTTCGCCCACCCTTATGATGGTAGCGATGGAGATGCCGAATACAGGCTTCAGGTTTACAGAAATACCGGAATCTTTGGCTGCTGCCTTGCGTTCATCGCCCAGCGCTGAATTGTCCAGCACATTTTTAAAGAACAGGTGCGACCTGTATTCGCCTGCAGATAATTCATTGGCTTTGATGAGCTGCACTTTTACCGATTGTGCTTCGTTGGGCGCCAGTGTTACAGTGCGTGGGAAAAAACGTAAATTTTTATTCGCAAATCTTTGCGTGGTATCATCTTCGGAAACGGGCGTAAAAATGCCCTTTTCATCCATTCTGAACTGTACAAATGAAATGGTGTAGGTAGCCGTATCCTTCCCGATATTGGCCAGGTTGATCTCTTCGGCTCTTTTGGTTCCGTCAAAAACAAGGCGCTTGGGAGTGATGAGCAGATCGCCCTGCGCCTTCAGGGTAAAGGCAGCAAGCAGTAATAAAGCAGTAAGACCACTCCTTAATAATATCATTGTGTAAAGTTTGGATAGATTAAATCTACAGAAAAAAGAGAAGCTATGATATGGTCGATTAGAAAGACAATACCTTATTTTAAAAATGCCAGGCTGATAGTACATTTATTTAACAGGCCCTTTCTTGTCACACCGAGCCTGTCGAATGTGTTACAACACGAAAAGATCCTTCTAACATCTCCCTCAAGCCAAGACTGACAGTAATTTAAAAATTTAGGAAGGTTCGTAATAAAAAATGAAGCTGTATAGTAGGTATACAGCTTCATTTTTATGTAATTTCTTAGTTGTAGTTAACCAGTACAGTAAACGGAGAAGAGCTGGTGTACACACCAGGGGTCTGTGAACCGTTCACCTGCAGGTCTGCACCTACGTACACAGTTTGTGTTCCAAGGTTGTTCAGTAAGCCGGTAGTAACGCTTTTGCTGAAGTTGTCAACAGTCATGGTCTCAGAACCATTGCTGATCTCGATACTTGAGTTCAGGATGTTGATATCATACGTAAAGTTGGCCTGGCCACTTACTACGAATGTAGCAGCAGAAACCGAACCAGTGTTGGCAGGAAAGCTTACGCCACCCGCACCTGCAGAGCTACGTGTACCTGCAGCTGAAGGGTCTAAGATAACCGTACCACCTGTTGCATCCACTGCAAGGTTACCGAAGTTAAGATCAGTTGTTTTTGAGATACTGATCGGGCTCACAATTGTGGCAGAAGCATTTGCAGTAGCAGTAGCCTGTGCATTTGCATTTGCTGCGAAGAATAACATTGCAACTGCTGCTCCAAAAATTTTTTGTGTTCTTTTCATCATTTTAATTTTGGATTTGATTGGGTTTTTAATTTGAATTGGGTTTACAGTTAAATAAAACGAGTTGATTTAAAAGATATTGCGGCACGGAAAAAATATCTCTTTTATTTTTTATTGAGCTGAATTTGCAACAGGTTGTATAAACAATTGAATATTATCTACTATGTCGCCTTCCTTATTCTCTCTAATACTGAATGCAAAAGGCTTCTGGTCATTTTTCCTGCTGATCTTATGGAGCTGTACATCATCCGTGTAAGCAGTATAATTGCCGGGTACCAATCCCAGGTAACTGAAATAACCATCGGGTTCAGAAATGGTCTTTGCCACGAGTTTATTCTGTTCATCGTAAATGTGTACGATCACCCTGCCGATCCCTTTATTGCCTTTTGCGGTTTGCTCATACACAAAACCTCCTGCTTCTCCCATTACCATTACAGGTATGGCGATCTCTTTTACCATGTTGGGTTCGGCAGTTATCTCTATCACTTTGTGTCGTATTTTATACGCAGGGTTGTCAAAATTTTTATCATCGAGCATTAAATAATATTTGTTGTAAGCTTCCAGCGCAGCGATCCTGATAGCGGCTTTATTATGACTGCGGTCTATTTTACAACCATCTACCCTTACATTCAGGTTCAGTACTTCAGGTTCATTTTTATCACGCCTGCCATTGCAGTTATAATCCAGGAAAGGCAGGATAAGTATGCTTCCCTTGCCTACGCTGCTCCTGTCGGATGTGGTTATTTTTTTATCGCTGAACAACAATCCTCCCGAAGCGGCCTGCGTAACACTTAGCTGACCAGCAAACTGTCTTGCATACACACCTGCCTGCGCAAAGGAAAAATTATGTCTTATGCCAACAGAGAAACCAGAAGTATTTACCAGCTTATTGTATTCATATCCAACGGTGGCCACCATATTCCTGAACGCTCTTTTTTCTGCCTCCATTTTTACCATTGTTATATTTTTTTGCTGGTAGCTGTATTGCACCTGTGGTGTAAACCTGGTATTGAATGGCAATGGAATATTGAATGCAAGGCGGCTCATTATATCAGGCTTGTTCCACAACACGGCATAAGTGGTAAGATTCGCATTGATGCGGCCGGATGTAGCGCTCATCAGCCATTCAGCGGATTTAAGATCGCCCTTATAAAATTTAGAATGGTTGAGTGTGAGCCTGCTGAAACCTGTAATTCTTTTGAATTTAAAAGGCATGGATGCAGTAAGCTTCCTGTCCTGCAGGCTGGCAGTTCTTATTACCTGCTGTTCGGGTACATACCTGATGAACATGGCTTCCATCTGCAATTTATTTTTCAGCCTGATATTACCCGCAGCTTTTACAAAAGTGCCGGGCGCATATTCAGCAAAAAGTATAAATGCATTGCCCAACCTTGCAGAAGCATTCACAAAAGGCAGTGTTTTATTCATCCACAAACCGCTGTTGTATTCAACACCGGAACCGATGGTAATGCGTTTGCTTACCCCGTAATTTACATGCAGGCGGGAAAAAGGATCTTTGCTGCTGTCGGCTACAACACCCGCCGTTAAAGAATAATCGAGCTTGTTCTTAGGCAAAAATGCAAAGGGAATATTGATGAGTTGTTCACTGGAACGTTCTTCGCCCCATGGACCATAGAATTTATATTTTACATTGGTATTACCGTATACCAGCGGTACTTCAAATGAAAAGAGACCGGAAGCATCGGCCTTTGTATAATCGATCAGTACATCGTTTACATACAGTTCCACTACCCAGCCGGGTTCGGTGACATCGCTTACAAGGTAAGAGCCGAAAGACTGTCGTTGTCTCGTAGCTGTATTGTTCACCTGCACACCGAGCACAGAAGGAACCGCAGAAAAAGTACCGGGTGCATTCATCCGCCCAAGGCTTAGCTGCTTGAAATACTTTTTATCGTTGTTCACGTATCTCCATAAAAAATATTGGTTGTTGAGTGCAAATGGCTTTTTATCGGAGATGTTGAGCTGCACATTTGTTTCACCGCCGGCCAGCATAGCGCCGATACCGATCCTTGCAAGCATATTGGTATTTCCACGGGAGCTGGCAGATACTATGTTCCAGTCCAAAGCGCCAACATGCAATGCTTCAAATTTTCTTTTAATAATGGTATCAGCTTTTGTTTCGCCTTTTACTTTGGTGATGTTTCTGCGCATTTGCTCCAGCCTTTTTTCTCTCATAAAAGGCAGTTCGATGGTTGGGTTAAAATCTACCGTCAGGCTCCTGAAGTTGAATGCACAGGGCATGTTGAATATCTCCCCGAAATATTTTGCTTTGAGATAAAATTCGCTGGAAGAAAATACCAGGTCGCTTTTTGAAAGCTTTGTAAGAGCATCTTTATAGTAAATAGTATTGGCCTTCCTGTTGATGGAGTAAATGTCTTTTGGATTAAGCAGGTGACCGCTGATGGAATCGCCGCCGGCAGACAAACTATTTTTAATGGTGAGAAAATTAAAGAGATCGGTAACCGGTAGGTAAACATCCTGTCCGATGACCAGGGCGGGTATTTCTGCGGCACCGATGCTGGGGCCTTTGATAGTGACAATGATCTCGTCGAACTCGGGCTCATCCTGCTGCGCAGAGATCTTCCCGGGCAACAAAAGGCATGTTCCCAGTAAAAATATAAGCAGTGCCTTGAAAGATAGCTTCCTGCATAATTGGCTGCAGCAAACTCGCTGGTTTTTCAAAACTTTGGATTTATTGGATATCGGCTGCAGTTGTTACTCCACTACAAATGAAATATTTAAACTACCGCTGTAATTGCCTGGAGGCGATTCCTGCGAATTGCCCACTATCAATTCAGCACCTATTGTTATGACACTTTTTGCGGGAGCGTCATCTGAAATAATGAACGGCATGGCCGGGCTGCTTCCTGCTATCTTTAACCGCATCCTTCCACCGTTACTGCCGGTCAATACGGTCACTTCCTCTGCCAGCATGGAAACTATGGAACCTTTTGGACCTTCTATCTCCATTACAAGCGGCATGTACGATGCACCGAAATTCAAAGGAACAACAGTACCTGTTGCGGTTCTTGTTCCGTCGGGCTGCATCCTGATGGTTCCGCCCGAACTACCCTGCGTAAAAGCGCCCAGCTGAAGCTCCTGCCTTACGTTTACTTTCAACACCGGGCTGAGCTTTGTAGCATCTACTTTCAGCTGCTGGCCCTGCATGTGTACAAAAAACAAAGCGGCGAGGCCGGTAAGCAGGGATATTTTAAAGCAGAATGGGATCCTTTGCATCAGAACGGGTTAAATAATAGCATGCGTTACTACTCCTGCAGCACTACAACGTATGATCGTATGAAGTATTGTTTAAAGCTGGACAAATTTACGTGAAGGGCGG
>CAYOLS010000169.1:0-7390 GCA_964404845.1 uncultured Ferruginibacter sp.
AACAAGCAACGAAAAGAAAAAGTAATAGAGCTGCTGGAAAAAGTAAACCTGCAGGCGGATCATTTCAACCGCTACCCACACCAGTTCAGCGGCGGACAAAGACAGCGCATTTGTATTGCCCGGGCGCTGGCACTGGAACCTTCTTTTTTAATTTTTGATGAAAGCGTTTCTGCGCTTGATGTAAGCGTACAGGCACAGGTACTCAACCTTATCAACGACCTGAAAGAGCAATACAGCTTCACTTCCATCTTTATTTCGCATGATCTTTCCGTGGTGCATTATATCAGCGACCGCATCATGGTGATGAGCAAAGGAAAAATTATTGAACAAGGTTCTGCCGATGAAATCATTTATCGTCCGCAACAAACCTATACACAACAACTGATCGCTGCCATACCTGGTTAATCCTAATCCCGGTATTGTTCCAGGTATTTGTAATTGCCGTACCCATAATCGGAGCCGTAAAAGTTTTTACCGCTGTTGAAAAAGCTGAACACCATTTTCTTTAATTCTTTATCCAGCTGTTCATACAAGGGCTGATCTTTCTGTATCTTTTTATCGGTGAGTGAGGTCAGCGCATCATCGCTGCTCAACTCCTTTTCTTTTAAAGGTTGTAATCCACTGAATGCAATTTTCCAATCGTCTGTTTTTTTGATACGGTATTTAAAGAAATACACCTGCCCTGTTTTGTTCTTAATACTGGCAACTGATTTTTTAAGGAATACGATCGAATCCATTTTGTCATACTCATTCTGCATTACCACATAGCTTCTGGTCAATGCCAATTGGGTTGCGTACTCTTTCGGGAATTTATCCAGCCTGCCCGCTTCTTCCAGTTTGTAATACAGGTCGCCACGGTATTTATCATCGGCAGCCAGTTTTTGCAGGATGCTGTCAGGCACATTTTTTTTGTTGCGTAAAAACAGCACAGCAGTGTTCATACGAACTTTATCGTCCTTGCTTGCGAGCAGCTTTGTAAAGAACTGCTGCACATTTTTATTGCTTTCATAAAACGGCATAAGCAATACAGCGTAATCATTTAAGCCATAGTCATCGTCACGGCCACTGTAAGTTCTCTCAGGATCATCCTCATCGTCTTCTTCTTTTTTCAATTCTTCTTCCAGTTTCTTTTCTTCTTTGGCCTGCTGTTTTCTTAACGCTACTTTTCCGTCAATGTAGATCCCTGAAAAATAAGTTTCGTAGTCCTTTGCTTTTACATAACCGCTGTCAACCAATGTTACCAGCAGGTTGGTGATCTTTTCCTTGTAATCATTGAGCGTAGATAATTGCAGCAACTGCGGAAACAGCCCTGCACTCAATTGCAGCGAATCATAAAAATGCCTGAAGAAAGAAGTGTAGTCGCCGCTGTTTTCAAAGATCGGCGGATCCTGCAACATCAGTTCTTTGAGCAATTTGAAAGAGCTGTCTGTTTTCAGCCTTGCCAAAGCAATAATGGCCTCATTCTGGAACATGCTCGTATCAGCGGTTTGTTCATATATCTTTTTCAGGTAAACAGGAATGTTGTTGGTAAGGCTGTCTTTAATATAACCCAGCTCTGCGATCATCCTTGTTTTAGAGTCAAAATAATCCTTGTCCTTTATGGAAAGCCTGCCGATAGCATCATAAAGCGGCCTGGCTCCATCTGTTCCAAAGAAAATATTGGATATGGATTGCTGTGCTCTTTTGTGCGTTGCACTGTCTTTACTGAACAGGTCGTCGAAAAACAATGAGAGCTTTGACTGGTACATATTTTCAGGCAGTACTGCCGGCGAAGGTTTGAAGCTGCCGAAGATCTCTTTGGTAAGATTGTTCTGTTTACTCAAAGTATCAGACATGCTGGAAAGTGTAAACAAATATTTCCCCTTCAACACAATAAGTTTATTAATGACCCTGCTGGAAGCAGTATCTCTTATGGTTATCTGGCAGGCAGTTGTTTTGCCATTATCTGATGAGAACATTTGTTTGCTTTGCAGCACCATATCATCATTGGAAAGATGCTCATCAATCTCATTTTGCCAGAACCTCGCAGAATCTTTTATGTAATAGTATTTAGGATATTCCTGCATCTGCAATGACACCAGGTCGCCGCTTTTTTCATCCCTGAATAAGCCATTGCGGGCTTTTTTCCAGTAGCTGATATAACCATTATTGTTGTTGCCATTGGCAGCATCTTCCATGGTTTGTTCTATGATGGTGCGTAGCCCCCCGTCGATTTCCGGTGTTACCGGCGTTGTCATGCTGATGCGCAGGAATGTGTCTACGTATTGCTTGTTATCCTTGTATTCAAAAGGCGTAAAGCTGAAATTTTTGTATAGTGTGAAAGCTTTATCATTGCTGCTCTTGCTTCGCTGTGCCAACACATAATACTGCGGGCCTTTTATCACAAACATAGCGTGCACAAAATCGCCACTCTTTAGTTTTTCTTTTACGATCAATGCAGGATAACCATTAATACTTGTATTGTGCCTGCTTAATTGTTTGTCAAAAATATCGCCGCTGCGGAAAGAGGTTTCTATCAGCGAAAGATCAAAACTATCAGCTTCTAAAAAACCGTAGTTGTACACCGGTTTTTTCATGAGCAGGTAAGCATCACCGGTCGTTTTATCGATGGCTTCGTATTCCCATCTTTCGTCTTCAGCGCTGTTGTGGTACACATGCGGTTCATGCGGTAGTGCTACCTGGAAGCCCGCTACGCCTGCTTTATAAATAACAGGGCCGTTTGCATACTCTTTCAGGTTGATGGATGAAAAAAAGCGCTGGCCTTCTTCCCCGTCTACATAATTATTTTTACCGCTCATTTTAAAGATGAGCACTTCAAAGGGTGTGTAAAAAATATTATAACGCTGCATGTCGCCACGGCGGGTGCGGTTCACAATATCGAGACCATTGTACCCATTGCGGGTAATGGATTTTTTAGAAATGATATTACCGGGAATGTATTCATACAGCAGGCTGTCTGTTTTTTTCGCAACATCTGCCGGCGACTGGTGTATAAAAGAAGCGTATGTTTTTACACGTGTCACCATGTAGTAAGAACCATTGCTCATGTCGGCAAACTGTACCCTGTTGAGCTGCTGGTAGTTGCTTTGCAATGAATACAAGGGACCGGGCACATCTACCGAGTAAGCACCGTCTTCGGCTTTCTGATTGCTGAAGGTTACGGCCACTTTCATTTCATTGATGGCTTCTTTCTGTGCCGCATCCCTGTCAGACATTTTTACGGGACGAAGGATATAGCCTTTTTTGCGCAACTGGTCTATCACACCACGGGTGCCGGGCAAGTGTGCTGCACCTACACCTACAAAGAGCGAACGTTTTTTTATGATACTGTCAATGGCATCTGCCTGTATATCATTCCTGCGATAGAGAAATTTTTCCCGGAAGGCTACCGACTTTTCCATTTTGTTGTCGAGAGAATCCATCAGGTCGAGGTCGCCGTTGCGGTAAGCCTGCTGCAGTTTTTGCAAAAGACTGCTCATGGATTCACCGTCGAGGTCAATGTCTTTTTTCTTTTTTTCATTGGCCATATCCCTGTAAGCCTCCATCACGAGCTTTTCAGATTCGTAATAATCTTCCACGCCTGCGGGTGCTTTACCAAGCTTACGGCCGGCCTGGTAAATGTAGAGATCGAGAAAAGTATCTTCCTCGAAATCTTCTTTTACTTTATAGGAACGATAGAGCAGGCTGTTCACCACGGGAGGTTCTGTACTGAGAGCTGCTTTCAGGTTGTCTTCGTAATGCGTTATTTTAAAGCTGCTCTCGGTCACAAAATCATTGCCGCCGCTTTGAGAAAAGGAAGTAAAATTATCATTGAGTTTTATGAGCCGCACCATTTGTGCCTGCCACAACTCGGGGTTGAGCTCGAGCGCTACCGCATCTACATTTTTTAAGGCATAGTAAAAAGAATCGCTCAGATGAAAAGCGAGCTTGCTGCTCACATGCATGGTGCCAAACAGGTAAGAAGGCTTTTGCAGGCCATTACCTGTAATTTCCCAGAGCAAACCCTGGTATTTAGAGTTGTTTTGTTGAGCGCTGGTTGTAAAAAAGCTGCCAAGGAGCAGCCAGCAAAGAGGTACAATTCTTTTTAAATGCATCGTAGTTTAAAAATGACTTATTGCCACTGGTTAAAGTTGCATATAAATAACTCAAAAGTCAAAAAAACATTGTGTGGAAAATGCTAAAATGGATGAGGGAAAATCGTCAGGTGTTGTGTGGTAAGCCGATAGTACATGGCCCATAGTCCATAGCAGCCAGTGCTAGTTCATGACTTTACTATGGTCTATAGACCATCGACTATGGACTACCGGAAAAATTTGGCCGTCTAATCCCATTAAAATATATTAGCTTTGCGCTCTTTTACATCATGCCGTAACATGATACCCGGCCTAAAAAGCCCTATCTCTGTATAACTACAGTACCAGGCATGTGATAACAATTAAACAAGTTTATTACATGAAATTATCGCAATTCAGATTTGACCTGCCCCTGAACCTTATTGCCCAACACCCCACCAAAAAACGAGAAGAAAGCCGGATGATGGTGATCAACCGCAAAACCGGTGAGATCGAAAACCGCCAGTTCCGTGACATCATGGAGTATTTTGATGACAAGGATGTGTTCGTGGTGAACAATACCAAGGTTTTCCCTGCCCGTATGTATGGCCGCAAGGAAAAAACAGGTGCTAAAATTGAAGTGTTCCTGCTGAGGGAACTGAACAAGACCAACAAGCTTTGGGATGTTATCGTTGACCCTGCCCGTAAGATCCGTGTGGGCAACAAACTATATTTTGGCGAAAGCGATGAGCTGGTAGCCGAAGTAATTGACAATACTACCAGCCGTGGCCGTACCATCCGTTTCCTTTGGGATGGCACTGATGATGAGTTCCGCCAGATGCTGGACATTATGGGTGAAACACCATTGCCTAAATACATCAAACGCAAGCCGGAAGAAGAAGATAAAGAACGCTACCAGACCGTTTATGCAAAGCATGAAGGCGCCGTGGCCGCTCCCACTGCGGGTTTACACTTTAGTAAAGAGCTGATCAAAAGACTGGAAATACAGGGTATCCGTTTTGCGGAAGTTACCCTGCACACCGGTTTAGGCACTTTCCGCCCGATAGAAGTGGAAGACCTGAGCAAGCATAAAATGGATGCGGAGTACTATAAAATAGATGAAACTGCCTGCACTATCGTAAATAAGGCAAAAGAAACGGGTCATCGCATCTGCTCTATCGGCACTACTACCATGCGTGCCATGGAAACGTCTTATACAGCACAGCAGTTATTAAAACCATCTGAGGGCTGGACCAACCATTTTATCCACCCGCCTTATAATTTTAATATTGCGGACAGCCTGGTGACCAATTTTCACCTGCCAAAGACCAGCCTGCTGATCATGGCTTGTGCTTTTGCGGGCTACGACCTGATGATGGAAGCCTATAAAAAAGCCATCAAAGATAAGTACCGCTTCTTTAGCTATGGAGATGCAATGTTGATAATCTAATGATTTTCAAAAAGATATAAAAAAGAAAGCCCCGGTCAGCCGGGGTTTTTGTTTTACTGGGGGTAATATTATGTTGGGTAATGCCTTTAAAATAAAAAGGGGCCTAGATGGAAATCAGAGCCCGTATTAATCCAATATCCTATGAAAAACCACTGTTAAAACGCAGGGCGGAGAAAAATATTGTAAATGAGGGGAAAAAAAATGGGCCATGGTCGATAGTCCATGGCCCATAGCCCGGTTTAATTCTTTAAAAAGTCTTTATTAATAAGGAGGGTCTGTTCGAACTAATATTTGAAAAACCTTCAATTATAATACTCGTCTATGGAC
This sequence comes from uncultured Ferruginibacter sp., assembly GCA_964404845.1. Classification (GTDB taxonomy): domain Bacteria; phylum Bacteroidota; class Bacteroidia; order Chitinophagales; family Chitinophagaceae; genus Ferruginibacter. The sequence goes on from CAYOLS010000169.1 coordinate 5,830, forward strand.
TATGAACTACTCAAGTCCAAATAACCCTACGTTCAACACCTGCAACGTTTGTTCCTTATAGCTTCTTGGTATCAATAGCGAAATATTGTGCCTGCTGCCGCCGTAGCTTACCATGCGGACAGGAATGGCATTAACAGATTCAAATAATTTAGACATGATATCTTTCGTCTCGGTGATCTCGTTGCCCACGATAGATACGATGGTTTGATTGGTATCAATTTCCACGCTGCCGAAGGCTTCCAGTTCCCTGGTGATCTGCTTGATGTAAATATCACTGTCGATGGTAACAGAGACCGCTACTTCGGAAGTAGTGATCATATCTATGGAAGTGCGGTACTTTTCAAACACTTCAAATACTTTTCTTAAAAAGCCATAAGCGAGCAACATGCGGCTGCTTTTAATTTTAATAGCGGTGATATTGTCTTTTGCCGCTACTGCTTTTACACCGGTGCTGCCGGCTTCTTCGGTTATCAAAGTTCCTTTGGCAGATGGGTCCATGGTGTTCAGCAATTTCACCGGCACATTGTAAAACTGTGCAGGCCAGATGCTGGCAGGATGCAGGATCTTAGCGCCAAAATAAGCCAGCTCTGCTGCTTCTTCAAAACTTAGCTGGTCAATGGGCCTGGTGGCTTTTACCACACGTGGATCATTGTTGTGCATGCCGTCAATATCCGTCCATATTTCGCAAACACTGGCGTTAATGGCTGCGGCTATCAGCGAAGCGCTGTAATCGCTTCCGCCTCTTTTTAAATTATCAACCTCACCTTTTGCATTGCGGGTAATATAACCCTGCGTTACAAAAATGCCGGTCTCTTTATGTTTCTGTAATATCTGCGCCAGCTTTACTTTAATGGTACCAACCTGCGGTTCATCCTGGTTATCGAGGCTCATAAAATCGAGCGCCGGCAATAAGCGGTGATCTATTTTTTGTTCTTCCAGGTAAAGGCAGAACAGTTTGGTGCTCAGCAATTCGCCCTGCGCCAATATATCTTTATTGAGTGCTTCGCTGAAAGATATTTTTAAGATGATGCTTAAAAATTCAAAATGTTCAGACAATATTTTTTTCGCTTTGTCCAGCACTGCAGCGTCTTTAAGCAGTTCTGCAACAAACTGCTGGTAATGTGCTTCCAGTGCATTGATCTTTTCCTGCGCACCGTAGCGGTCGTTCACCGATAATAAATTACTGATCTCTACCAGTGCATTGGTAGTGCCGCTCAATGCCGATAATACCACGATCTTTGGTTCATCCGCAGCTGTTATCAGCTGCGCTACTTCCATCATTCTTTGTGGCTTGCCTACGCTGGTGCCACCAAACTTCATTACTTTCATTTGTTCCCCCCCATTAAATTTTAAGGATGATAACCGGGTTTGAATAGGTACCGGTTTTTAGTGGCGCAAAAATAGTGTTAACACAGCAAAATAAAAAGCATCATTAAATACCATGAACCTGTTTTACAAAAAAATGTCAGTCCCGATAGTTATCGGGATCGTCGAAGACGGCTTTGCGACCATATATCCCGACTTCCACAAGCTCAGTCTGACAGTACTCTAAAACAATATG
>CAYOLS010000170.1:0-7350 GCA_964404845.1 uncultured Ferruginibacter sp.
CGCATCGCTATTATGGATGAAGGAAAAATCATATCCATGGATTCGCCCGATAAAATGATCGACGACCTTGTGGCCGGTGGTTTTGAAAGACCCAAACAGGTGAAGGCTGCAAACCTGGAAGACGTTTTCATACATTTAACAGGGAAGGATATGCGGGATGAATAAACTTGCTTTTATTTGCATACTTTTTTGGTAGGATATCAGTTTGAAAATTTTTATAAAACGAATGTCGGCCTGAGCTTGTCGAAAGCGATTTGAAATTACTGTGAACTCCACCTTCGACAAGCTCAGGCTGACAATTATTTTGAAACTAATACACTATCACTTTTTAAATACGATAAAAAATAAATAATGAAAAAGACCTTTCTTTTTGCACTGGCACTTTGTTCTGCAGGTATAGCTGCGTATGCGCAAAAAACACCCGTGAAAAAAATGGAGCCTGCTAAAACTGCATTTGCAGCACCTGTGCTCAGGAATTCTATGGATAGCTTCAGCTATGCAGCCGGCTTTAATATCGCCAGCAGTATGAAGCAGCAGGGTATAACTGAGATTAATGCTTCAATGGTACAAAAAGCCATGGATGACGTGTTCAAAAAAAGACAAACTTTATTAACTGAAGAACAATGTGGTATGACATTACAACAAAAATTACAGGAATACGCACAGAAGAAACTGGGAGAAGAAAAAGCCAAAGGCGTTGCCTTCCAGGAAGCGAATAAAAAGAAACCAGGTGTTACGGTATTACCCAATGGCCTGCAATACGAAATTTTAAAAGCAGGTGAAGCTGCTGGAACAAAGCCAAGGGCTATTGATACAGTGGTAGTACATTATTTAGGCACGCTGATCGACGGAACAAAATTTGATGCGTCAACAGACAGGGGGGAGCCTGCTACTTTCCCGCTGAATGGTGTAATTCCCGGCTGGACAGAAATTCTGCAGCACATGACCCAGGGTGCTAAATGGAGAGTAGTGATTCCGAGTGAGCTCGCTTATGGCGAAAGAGGCGCAGGTGGTGCAATTGGTCCGAACGCAACGCTCATTTTTGAGATTGAATTATTAGACATTAAACCTGCTGCGGGACAATAATGGAAGCATTAAAATATCCCATCGGGAAATATATTGAACAACCATTCTCTGAACAACAACTCAGGGAATGGTTGTTTGATATTGAGACCTTGCCATTGCATATTGAACATGCAGTGCTTAACCTGGATGAAGCACAATTGCAAACGCCCTACCGCCCGGAAGGATGGACGGTACACCAGTTGGTGCATCATGTGGCAGATAGTCACATGAATGCGTATATCCGTTTCAAGCTGGGGCTGACGGAGGATAACCCTGCCATTAAACCTTACGAAGAAAAGCTTTGGGCAGAAATGGCAGATACTAAAAATCTCCCTATTAATATTTCCCTCACCATTTTATTCGCTGTTCATAGAAGAATGCTGGAAGTATTGAAGAGCATAAAAGCAGAAGAGTGGGAGCGGACGGTATTTCATCCGGAGCACCAGAAAACAATGTCACTGTGGTTCTTACTTGGAATGTATGCATGGCATGGCAAACACCATACGGCGCATATTACAAAGCTACGGGAGAGGATGAATTGGTAAATGATGGATGCCGGGTATTGTTAGCCGGCATTTTTTATTTTAACCGCAAAGACGCTAAGGATTTGCGCAAAGATAGCTCTGTGTTCTCTGTGAAAAACTCAATATCCTCTGTGGTTAAAACCCGCAACCCGTCACCCGGAACATTAAACAATTAAACTATGTCTCAATTCAAAACCATTTCCAAAGAATACATCAACCGTCATCAATATTTTACCGCCCGCAAAGACGGGTATGAAACACCAACAGGTAAAGTTGTTGATCCCTATTTTGTAGTGGAACTTCCGGTAAGCGTGTGTGCATTGGCCATTACCGAAGAAAATGACGTGATACTGGTGGAACAATACCGTCATCCCATTAATCAAACCATACTCGAAATTCCCGGCGGGTTTATTGATGCAGGCGAAGATCCGCAACAGGCAATTGCAAGGGAATTGTTGGAAGAAACCGGCTATTCTTTCAAAGAATATATCTATTTAGGAAAGACAGCGGCGAATCCCGGTGTGCTGGATAATTTTACACACCTCTTCCTGGCCACAGGCGGCAAAAAAACTGCCGAACAGGCATTGGATGCCAATGAAGAAATTGCCATCCGGTTTAAGCGTGTGGAAGAAGTAAGAGTGATGTTGAAAGAAAATAAAATAGTGCAGGCCATGCATGCATTGTGCATGTTTTATGCGTTTCAGCATTTAGATAACTAACCCTGTACCTTTAGGTTAGGGATTTTGGCCTCAATGAATAGCCCTGCCCTGGGCTTAAGCCTACGGCTATTCATTTTCATTGATCTCCGCAATAATAAAAAAGCTGCCACAGATCATAATTACATCATTATCTGAAGCATTTGCTTTTGCTACAGCAATAGCCTCATTTACATTATCATACTTTGTTCCCTGCAATCCTTTGCTGTTGGCTGTTTGCTGCAGGTCAGCAGCAGGCAATGCTCTTGGAATATGCGCATTGGTAAAATAATAAGTTGCATCAGCAGGAAATAATTCTAATACATGTTCCACATCTTTATCTTTTACAAAGCCCAATACAAAATGTATATGTGATTGCGGGTAATTGTATCTCAATTGTTGCAGCACCTGGTTGATGCCATCAGTATTATGTGCTACGTCTTGTATTACAGCGGGGTGGTTTTGTAAAATATCCCAGCGCCCACGCAGCCCTGTCAAACCTTTTACATTTTCCAATGCACTATGCATTTTTTCTTCAGGAATAGTATAATCCAATTTTTGTAAAACTTTTACCGCCATTAAAACGGTGCAGATATTTTTTGCCTGGTAAATGCCATTGAGATCAAGCCGCAACTTTTCAAAAGTATTGTCCTGTATATCTTTCACATTGCAGAACAATAAATTGCCTGTCGGTTCTATATATTCAGTGATAAAACGGCTTTGTGCGAAATAAAGCGGTGCTTCTTTCTCGTTTGCTTCTTTGATAAATACTGGCATTGTTTCCGGCAGTAATTCACCAATAACAGCCGGCGTATTTTTCTTGATGATGCCTGCTTTTTGCGCAGCGATCTTCGGTAATGTATCGCCCAGTATATTCATGTGATCGTAACCGATATTGGTGATCACCGATAAAACAGGCTGAATAATATTGGTGCTGTCCAGCCTGCCGCCCAGCCCGGTTTCTATTACGGCAATATCTACTTCCTGTAATGCGAAATATTCAAATGCCATCGCAACAGTCAATTCAAAAAATGACGGTTGGATTTTTTCTGTTAGTTTTTTTGTGCGCTCTACAAAATCGATCACAAATTCCTGTTCGATCATTTGCCCGTTGATGCGGATGCGTTCGCCAAAATCTTTGATGTGCGGGGAAGTATACAGGGCTGTTTTATACCCGGCTTCCTGTAAAATGGCTGCCAACATATGGCTGGTGCTGCCTTTGCCATTGGTGCCTGCAATATGTATCGTTTTGAATTTTGCTTGTGGGTTGCCTAATGCTTCACACAAGGCAACGGTATTGTGAAGGTCTTCTTTATATGCAGCCGCACCAATGCGGGTGAACATAGGAAGCTGTGCGTAGAGATATTCGATCGTCTCCTGGTAGGTCATAGCTGCAAAATATAAAAATCAAAATTAAAAATTCTAAAAACAAAGAGCATAAAAAAGCCGCTGGTGAAAACAGCGGCTTTAATTGTATGTTGAAGACCTTTATTGTACCCTGAAGTTGAACGGTACTGTTACGATCGACTCATGATCTGATTTATTGAACTTGATATTCGGCAGATACGACCTGATCGCAGTAGAATACCTTGCATCTGTGCTTGTAGAACCTTTGTCAAAGCTTACAAAAGTTCCCCTTCCTTCCGGTGATACTTTAATGATCGCATTAATAGTTGCTTTCGGCAGGTCGCCCATGAATATGTAATTATTGATGATGCTCCTGTCGCCTTTTGATACACGCAGTGTTCCGCCTGCTACCCGGCCACCAGGACTGTTTCCGTAAGAGTCAGGATGGCCTGTTGGAGAACCACCGTCACCTTTACCATTTTTATCATTCCCCTGCATGCGATAGCCATTGTCTTCAGTAGCATTGTTGCCATTGCCATTACCCGGACCATTGTAAGTGATCTTTGGCTTTTGTGGCTTAGGCGTTGGAGCAGGAGATGGGGTAGTTACCGAAGGTTTGGTGACCTTAGGCGTTGTTTTAACTGTTTTTGTAACAGGAGCTGCTGCTTCTTCTGCATTGTCATCCGGTGTCACCGGTTCTTCTGCATCATCCGGTGCTTTGGCTTGCTGTTGCGGAACTACAGTTGCTTCCTGGTTGGGGCTCATTTCACCTTTGATCAAAGGTTGTTCCTCACCCCAGCCTTCTTCATTGTTACCGAGGTTGATCTCGATAAGATCTTGTACAGGAGGGGGAGGGGGAGGTGAATTTTTCCAGCTGATCAAAAAGAACATAAGTAGCAGCACTGCACAAATAATGGCAGTATACAAAAACGCTTTCCTGTTCTTCTCCGATTCAAATGCTTTTTCCCAGGTTGTCATGTTATAAAGTTATATAATTATCAGATGCAGATGTGGTGATGATTGCATGCAGGAGTCAAAAATTAACAATTACCATGCAGCCCGCCTGTCTGACGGTCCCCGTCTGACAGCTTACTTAAAGAAAATATCATAACCAAACCGAAGAATAGTAGCGGCCACGATAAACAGGAAAAATATCCTGATAAAAGCATTACCCTTTGCAATGGCCAGTTTGGCCCCTACAAATGAACCGCCGATATTACAAACAGCCATAGGAATGGCATAATGATACAATATATGCCCGCTGCCGCCGAAATAAATAATGGAACCCATATTAGTAGCCAGGTTCACAAATTTGGCATGGGCGCTTGCCTTTAAAAAATCAAAACCAAGCGCTGCTATAAAAAAGATCACCAGGAAACTGCCTGCACCGGGGCCGATAAACCCATCGTAAAAACCAATGATCAATGCAAACAAAGCGCCGTACAGCAGCTCATGCCTGGGATGGATATCTTTTGAAACGGCTGTGCCGAAATTCTTTTTACTATAGGTATAAATTGCAACAGCGATGAGCACGCAAAAAATAACAGGCTTCATAAAACTGTTGCTCACAATGCTTACCGTATAAGATCCCAGCATGGCAGCGCTCAATGCGATGCAGCACATGATCAGCAATAATTTCCATTGCAAAGGAACTTTTCTTGCATATTGAAAGCAGGCAATGGCTGTGCCGCTGAAGGAAGGTATTTTTGTAGTGCCCAGTAAAGTAGCCACTGAATATTGTGGTAAGGTCACCAACACTGCCGGTGTTTGCACCAGGCCGCCGCCACCTACAATGGAATCAATAAAACCCGCTGCAAATGCAGCGATGCAAAGAATGACCAGTTCAGTGCTCATGACTGATTGTAAATTCTTGCGCCAAATAATAAGCTGCCGATGCGGATCATGTTGCTTCCCTCTTCCAGTGCAATTTTATAATCGCCGCTCATGCCCATGGAGAGAAGGTTCAAGGGTTCAAGGGTTGAAAGTTCAAGGTTAGGAGCGTCGGTAAGCATGTCGATATTTTTTTGTTTAAGAAGTTCATTCAGTTCATCGAAAATATTGCGCAGCTTCCTGAACTCCGATCTTACTTTATGCTCATCCTCACTGAAAGAAGCCATACCCATCAGCCCACAAACATCTGTGCCTTCATAATTCGTCCCAATTCGTGTAATCAATTCCTTCACTTCTTCCTCATCAAACCCAAACTTCGTCTCCTCCTCCGCAATATGCACCTGCAGCAAACAATGGATCCTGCGATTATTTTTCAATGCCTGCTTGCTGATCTCTGCTAATAGTTTTTCACTGTCAACCCCATGTATCAAATGCACAAACGGTGCAATGTATTTCACCTTATTGCTTTGCAGGTGACCGATAAAATGCCAGCGGATATCTTTTGGCAACACCGCTTCCTTTGCCAGCAGCTCCTGCACGTAATTCTCTCCAAAGTCACGCTGGCCAAGGTCGTAGAGTGCTTTAATCGATTCCACAGGTTGTATTTTGGAGACAGCTACCAGCACTTCCCTGTTTTTAAGACAAGCCAGTATCTCGGCGTATTTTTCTTTATTTACTTTCATGATAGTACTGCAAAGAAGCAAAGTTAACGCAAAGCCGCAAAGGAATTCCCCCAATAAAAAATGTGCTAACGATTTTCACCATTAGCACATCAGCAAATTAGCTAATCAGCTAATTATTTCAATATCGTCCTGCTTATAACAATCCTCTGCACTTCACTCGTACCCTCGTATATCTGTGTGATCTTCGCATCCCTCATCAGTCTTTCCACATGATATTCTTTTACAAAACCATATCCACCATGGATCTGTACCGCTTCAGTAGCCGTCCACATTGCAGTTTCACTGCTGAATACTTTTGCCATGGAGCTGCTCAATGTGTAATCTTTGTGTTCGTCTTTTTCAAAAGCCGCTTTCAGGCAAAGCAGTCTTGATGCTTCAATCCTTGTTGCCATATCTGCCAGTTTGAACTGGATGATCTGGTGGTTCATGATCTCTGTACCAAAAGCCTTACGCTGTTTACTATAAGCAAGCGCCAGTTCATAAGCGCCACTTGCAATACCCAATGCCTGCGATGCAATACCGATGCGGCCTCCAGCCAATGTTTTCATAGCGAATTTAAAACCAAAACCATCTTCACCAATACGATTCTCTTTCGGAACCTTTACATCGGCAAACATAATAGTATGCGTATCACTTCCACGGATGCCCAGTTTATTCTCTTTGGCACCCACGGTAACACCTTCCCATTTTTTCTCAACGATAAATGCATTGATACCACGACTGCCCTTGCTTACATCTGTTTGCGCAATTACCAGGTATACACTTGCGCTGTTACCATTGGTGATCCAGTTCTTAGTACCATTCAGTAAATAATAATTGCCCTTATCTTCCGCAGTAGTTCTCTGCGAAGTCGCATCGCTGCCCGCTTCAGGCTCGCTCAGTAAAAAAGCGCCGATATACAACTCACCGTCTTTTTTACCTTGCGCCAAAGGCGTTAAATATTTTTGTTTTTGTTCTTCGGTGCAATATTCCTGCAGGCCATAACAAACCAGGCTGTTGTTCACGCTCATACAAACGCTTACGCTTGCATCCACTTTACTGATCTCTTCCATCGCCAGCACATAGCTGATGGTATCCATACCGCTTCCGCCATATTCCGGCTTCACCATCATACCCATAAAACCAAGGTCGGCCAGCTTTTCTATT
>CAYOLS010000171.1:0-4091 GCA_964404845.1 uncultured Ferruginibacter sp.
ATATTGGCTAATTAGCAAATTAATATTATGAACAAGTTCACAACTTTTGTAAAAGAGTCTTACAAAGAATTGACGGAGAAAGTTAGCTGGCCTAAATGGGAACAGCTGCAACAGTCTACCATGATCGTTCTGGGCGCAACACTGGTAATCACCGGTATTGTAGCGCTGATGGATTTTGTAGCCAACAACTCCATGAAGTTTATTTACTCTTTATTCTCTTAATATCATGACTGAAGAAACAACAACCGAAGCAGCGAAAGCGGAGAAAGATACCAGGTGGTATGTACTCAGGGTAGTGAGCGGTAAAGAGCGTAAGATCAAAGAATACCTTGATAAAGACATTGTAAGGAATGGCTGGGACAAGATCATTCAGCAGATATTTTTACCTGTAGAAAAAGTTTACAAGGTAGTGAATGGTAAAAAAGTAATGCGTGAAAGAAACTTCTATCCTGGTTATATCATGATGGAAGTGGCTGAAGGCAAGCTGAGCGATGATATCATCCAGCATGTAAGCAATATCAGCAACGTAATGCACTTTTTAACTGACGGAAAAGGCTCTAAAGGAAATATCATTTCTCTCCGCAAAGCAGAAGTGAACAAAATGCTGGGTAAAGTAGATGAAATGAGCGATGCAGGTGGTGTAACCATGAGCGAACCATTCATTATCGGCGAAACCATTAAGATCATTGATGGTCCGTTCAACGACTTTAACGGTGTTATTGAAGAAGTGAGCGACGAGAAAAAGAAACTCAAGGTACAGGTTAAGATCTTTGGTAGAGCTACTCCTGTAGAATTGAGCTACATGCAGGTTGAAAAAATAGTTTAACCAAATAACATATTCCAACAAGCACCCGCCTAAAGCGGGTGTTTTTTGTTTCGGTATTTTTGCTTTTATCACATTGATCAAAACATGCGTTCAAGGCTTTCTTTTATAATTAAATACTGGCTTTGCTGGGTGCTCCTTTTTGAGCTGGCAAGAGTAGTTTTTTTGCTGGCAAATTTTGGACAGGCAAAACTCATGGGCTGGGCAAACCTGCTGGGAACGCTGGGCTGGGGCCTGCGCATGGATATGTCGATGGCCGTTTATATCAGCCTGCCTGTTGTGATCATCACATTGCTTTCTGTTTTTATTTTCCGTTTGCAAAATGCAACGGTCTATAAAATTTATACAGGCATTGTACTGTTCCTGGTACTATTGCTCACCGGCATCGACATTAATATTTTTGATGCATGGGGCTACCGGCTGGATGCATCGCCATTGAACTATCTTAAAAATCCTAAGGAAGCATGGGCCTCCATGTCGCATTTACCGGTCGGGTGGATCATGCTCGCATTTTTTGTACTATTCATTTTTGTTGTGCGGGTCTTTAATAAATTTATTCAACGTGCAGTTGATAGATTTACTGTACCTGCTAAAAAGCTGATCACAGTAGTCGCTATCCTCGTTATTACCGGCCTTTTTATCATCCCACTCCGTGGCGGTTTGCAGCTGGCACCGCTCAACCAAAGTAGTGTGTATTTCTCTGGTAATAATTTTGCCAACCAGTCTGCCATCAACGCCGTGTGGAACTTTATGCATTCTGTTACACATAAAACAGATGCAACAACGAATCCCTTTGCGTACCTCGATGTAAAAGAAGCACAGGTCTTAAAAGATAGTTTATTCGTACAAGGTAATCGCAATGAAAATATTTTGCAGCTGCCTGCCAATACAAAACCCAATATCATTTTTATTGTATGGGAAAGTTTTACAGAAAAAGCCACGCACCTTCAGCGGGATGGAAAAGCGGTTACGCCAAAATTCAATGAGTTGAAGAAAGAAGGCATTTACTTTTCCAATATATATGCTACAGGTGACAGAACGGATAAAGGAATTGTAGGCGTGCTTAGCGGTTACCCCGCACAGCCTACCACATCTATCGTAAAAACGCCGGTGAAAGCCAACAAGCTTCCCATGATCAGCAGCACATTGGCCAGCAATGGTTACAATACTTCTTTTTACTACGGTGGTGAACTGGAGTTTGCCAATATGAAAGCTTACCTGCTTGGGGGCAACTTTAAAAAATTTACTTCCAAATGGGACTTCAGGCCCGAAGATCAAAATTCCAAATGGGGCGCACATGATGGCGTAGTGATGAAAAAAGTATTGGAAGGGTTGAACAAAGAAACCACTCCTTTCTTTTGTACCTGGCTTACCCTCAGCAGTCATGAACCTTTTGAAGTGCCCGTGCCAACAATATTTGAAGGAAAAGATGAAGCCTCTTTGTTTTTAAATTCATTACATTATACAGATAAAGTAGTGTACGATTTTATTGAGCAATGCAAAAAGCAGGCATGGTGGTCAAATACCCTGGTTGTAATTGTTGCAGACCATGGCCATCGCCAGCCGCCTACCGGTAAAAAAATAGATGACTTTAAAATACCGTTGCTACTGTTGGGAGGTGCCTTATCGCAAAAAGAAATTATGAATGACAGGGTAGGGTCGCAGGTAGATATTGCTGCAACGGTTTTATCGCAACTAAAAATACCTGCTACAGACTTTGTATGGAGCAAAAATTTATTAGACAGCAGCAACAAACAATGGGCTTATTTTAGTTTCAATAACGGTTATGGATTTGTACAGCCTGGTAATTATTACATTTTTGATAATGTAGGAAAAAAAGATATTGAAAAGAGCGGGCAGCCGAATGATAATGATATTAAAAAAGGTAAAGCCATTCAGCAGCTCAGCTTCCAGGACTATCTTAATAAATAGTAAAAGAAAAGCCATCCCTGCGGATGGCTTTCTTTACTTATTCTTAAATCAACCAAAATTAATACCCTTCAGACTGCTCCAGGTGTGTATTTGCCAATACCTCTTTTTGAGGAATAGGCCATACCCATTCCCTTGCATCGGCCGACAATGTGCAGAAGTCAGGGCAATTGGTAGTACGGTTGATCTGCCTAGTTGTTCTCTTTAAATCAAACCAGCGCTGTCCTTCGCATACCAGTTCTTTTCTTCTTTCATTAAAGATCGCTGTCATCAAAGCAGCACCGGTTTCAGTGCCCGGTACAAATGCATTGATACGTATTGACCTTAACGTGTTAAGATCGCCTAATGCCAAAGCATCTTCTGTTTTATTGGCATATGCTTCTGCCCTAATCAGGTACATTTCGCCTGTACGGATGGCTTTGAAATCTGTGATGCCATCAGGCGTACCTAACTGCGCTTGTTTAGCAAGATATTTTGTAAGCACCAGCCTGTTCACTCCACGCAGCGGGCGTAATGCAAAGTAGGAGCTATAACGAATGTCATTTGCCTGGTTGTACAGGGCCAGCAAATTAGCTGTTGGCCTGTACGAAGCCCTGTTACCAACAGCATAGTATACGTTGTCACCTACACCCGAATTAAGTGGTGTAAATTTTACAGACCATATCACTTCAGAAGTGCTGGCATCCTGCCATATCAAAGGAAAGTTGGTCCTGTTTGCCAGCGGGCGTGCATTGATAGCAAGTGTTGCATATTTGATAGCGCTGTCATTTACAGCAGCATAATTGTACACCCTTGCAAGAATTGCATTAACGCCGATCTCATCAATATATGCCCTTGCGCTGCCGGCAGTGCTGGTAGGTGATTGAATATCGGCATCCATATCCTGCATTAAGGTTTTGGCATTGTCCAGGTCTTTGATAATAGAATCGTAGGTTTCTTTTACTGTAGGCCTTGAAGGTTTTTGATCAATGTCAAAAGTGCCCACAAAAGGAATACCTCTCAGTGTAGAGTTGCGGGCTGTGCCTTCGCCCCAGTAGCGCAGGATATCAAAATGAACATAAGCCCTCAATGCAATGGCCTGTGCTTTGATCCTGTTCACAGCGCCGGGATCGGTAGCTGCAAATTTATCAATGCCTCTTAAAGTGAGATTGCATTGCTGTATCACGGCATAAGCCGCAGGCCAGGTGGCTTCTATATTCGCATCATCTGCCGTGTAGGTCCAGCGGCTGAAGTTGGTGTAATTGCCCAATGATTCGCTTGTTTCATATATGTTGTCTGTCATCATATCGGACAGTGTTACAAATGCATTGGATGAATTGGTGCTGCCGAAATAATTTAC
>CAYOLS010000171.1:4101-7337 GCA_964404845.1 uncultured Ferruginibacter sp.
CAGAAGAAGTAGTTTTTTCATAAACTTCAGTTTTTAGTTTAAAAATTTTGTGACTATACTGAATGCCTTCTAAGAATGACATTCGATTTTTTGACATTTTCTAATATGGGGGCGCTGCTTGGAAAATTGTGAAGATTGATGAGCGGTAAGCGATGCTTCATAATCGGAGATGTTCTTGAAGATGGTCTCTCCATCAGCAGTATGGGTCGGCTCAATGTCTATCGGTTTTTTGCAGGAAATAATACCGTAGGAAAGCAGGAGCGCCCAGCAGATTTTATGTATATTTTTCATAATCGTTCTTTTTAAAAGTTAAAAACCAAGATTTAATCCCACAGTGATCGCTTTTAATGCAGGATACTGTGCACCTGTTAAAGTACCGGAAGCAATTTCAGGATCGTAGCCCTGGAACTTGCTCCATACAAACAGGTTTTGTCCCTGTACAAAGAAGCGTGCAGAACTTACTCTCAACTTGCTCAATGCTGTTGCAGGAATATTGTATGATAAGGTCACATTGCGCAGGCGCAGGTATTTACCATCTTCCAAGAACCTTGTTGTGCTAGGTTGAAAATCGTTGAAAGAACTTGGGATATTAGTTACATCACCAGGGTTACGCCATTCGTTCAGCATTACTTTGCTCAGGCCGGAGTACCAGTAGCCAGGGTTCTCAACATTGATCCTGTCCACATTGAAAACTTTATTGCCGAAGCTGTAAGTGAATAATACTGATGCTTCTATCGCTTTAAAACGGAAGCTTGTAGTAAGACCACCAAAGTAAGGCGGATCAAATTTTCCAACGATCACTTTATCATTCGGATCGTATTGATTGGTGGTTGTTTTGCCATCTTTTTTATAATACAATGCTTCACCTGTTGCAGCATCAACACCTGCATACCTTACCAGGTAAATGGAATTGGCGCTGTATCCTACTTTGTTAATGGCCAGGCCATCTACGATCTCATCTGTTCCATCCAGCTGCAGGAGCTTATTTTTATTGTAAGTGAAATTACCTCCTACATTCCAGCTGATATTTTTTGTCTGAACAACAGCAAGGTTCAATGCCAGTTCAATACCCTGGTTCTGCATTCTGCCCAAGTTGGTAAGAATAGAATACACACCATTGGTTCCGGATAACTGCCTGTTGAGGTAAAGACCATTTGTTTTTGAATCATAGAATTCAACAGAACCGGTGATCCTGTTTTTAAACAGACCGAAGTCTGCACCTACGTTCAAAGAACGGCGAACTTCCCAGGTAAGATCTCCTTTTTTAAGATTGGTCAGTATCAAACCACCTACGCCATTGTAAACAGCGGGGCCAAATTGTTCCAGCGCTTCGTAAGAATCTCCTACGCCCTGGTTGGCAGAAGAACCATAACTCGCTTTCAGTTTCAGATCGCTGATCACTTTGGAGCTGCTCATGAAATTTTCTGCAGATACCAACCAGCCTGCACCAATTGCCCCGAAGGTTGTCCATTTGTTACCTTCTGCAAGCCTTGATGATCCGTCACGACGAATGGTACCGTTCAAGAAATATTTTTTCTTGTAGGCATAATCACCAATAGCAAAGAAGGAGAGAATTGCATTTTCATTTGCTGCACTTTGTACAACAGGAATAAATCCGTTGGATGAAGTACCGGGTGTAATGCCCGCACCATTCTTAAACGGACCTACCAAACCAAAACCTGTGTAGCCAAAGCCGTTGAATTTTGTTTTGATGTACTCATGGAATAAAGTAAGTCCATAAGCATGATCACCTGATGACCTTGAATAACCCAGTGAGTTGGTGATCGTTTGCCTGTTTCTTTTAGCAGTGGTTTCGCCATACGATCCCTGTGCACCTGTTTGCTGACTGCCCTGGTAAGTGTTGCGGTCGAAATATCGTGAGTTATCATCCTGTGTATAATCAAGGCCCCAGTTGCTCCTTGCTACCAAACCTTTCAGGCCCGGGAACCTGTATTCCAGGTTGATACTACCGATCATTTTTAATTGTTGATTATTGGCCGGGCTTCCTAATAATTCTTTTACAGGATTTGGCTGGCCCTGCAGGTCAAAATCAAAATCATTGTAAGAACCATCAGGCAGGTAAGCTGTTACATAAGGATTGGTCCAGCGGATCGCATTCAAAGGAGAACCAATGAACTGGTCATTCTCGTTGGTGTTGGAGAATTTGGAGCTACCCACAAAACCATTTAAGCCCAGTTTAAAATTACCCATTGTATGATCCAGGCTTACACGGCCTGTCATTCTTTTCAATCCTGTTGAAAGTACAATGCCCTGCTGATCGAAAAGAGAACCCGAAGCAAAGAACTTCGTTTTGTCATTACCGCCAGACACACTTAACTGGTGCTGTATAGTTTTCCCTTTGCGGAACAGTACATCTTTCAGATCGCCTTTTACATTCGATAAGCTGTCTGCCTGCTCATCGCTCCACTCAAAAGGATTGGTGCCATACAAAGGCCTGTCGTAATTGTATTCGTAATTGATCTTATCAGCACTGCTCATCATCTGCAGCTTGTTCTTAGGCAATTCAGAAGAACCGTACTGAACATCGTAGTTCACTTTTGTTTTTTGATTGGCACCTCTTTTAGTAGTGATCACAATAACACCATTGGCACCTCTTGAACCATATTGCGCCGTACCCATCGCATCTTTTAATACGTTGTAGGTCTCAATATCAGAAGGGTTGATACTCTGGAAGTCGGCGGCAGTGATCTGCACACCATCCAGTATATATAATGGTTCAGTGGTGCCCAGTACAGAACCTTTACCACGAATGGTTACGGTAGCTGCCGAACCCGGCTGGCCGCTTTGCGACTGGATGAGGATACCGGGTGCCTTTCCCTGCAGCAATTGCTCAAAGGAACCGATGGGTTGAGATTTTACATCATCCCCAGCCACTTTGGCAATAGAAGAAGTGGCCTGGCGCCTGGTCTGGCTGGTATAACCGGTGCTCACCACCACTTCCTGTAAATTCTGCTGGGCAATAAGCAGTGTAACATTCAGCTGCGTATTGTTGCCTGCATTTACAGACTGGCTGGTATAACCAACCCTTGAAAATGATAAAACGGAATTGGCGGGAGCATTAATAGAATACCTGCCTGCCGCATCGGTGGATGTGCCGCCACCGGCACCATTAACAGTTACATTCACTCCCTGTAAAGGGGAACCGGATTGCCCGTCAGTGACAACACCAGTAACACTTCGCTGCGCATAACAAAGCATAAAACTGATGCTCAAAG
>CAYOLS010000172.1:0-7318 GCA_964404845.1 uncultured Ferruginibacter sp.
CAGTAATGTTGTTGTGCAAACTTACCGTTGTAGAGAGTTGGCTTCCGTCTATGGTTAACTGGCCGAAATCGGTGAATCCATAAATATGTTTATTTTTTGCACCTGCAAAGCTAACACTGCTACCACCCGGCAGGTAAGTGCCATCGTTGTGCCAGTTACCATTAATGGTATGTGTAAAACTACCTGCCAATACCTGAACACCCGGATCAATTTGTATCTTATTGTTTACAGTAATGCCTCCGGTAAAACTTTTGAAGCCGTTATTGGATAAATGAAGTATATCGTAAGCGATGTTGTTTACATTTTGGGAATATTCAATTCCATTAAAATGAATAGTATTAGGTATGGAGCTGGTCACATCCAACATACCATCGTAGAGCAACAGCTCTGCAGCAATACCTAATACCGAGCCGCTAGCCAGTGTTAAGGTACCTGATTGTACTACTACGTTATAAAGGTTGGCAGTTCCGCTAAAAGTAGCATTGTCATAAAACTCCAAAAAACCGTCGGTGGCTGTAAATGTACCAGTTACATTTAAAGCATTCCAAATGTATAAATTATCGGTAGTGGTAATGGTGCCGGTTATGTTCAATACGCTAATATCCAATACGCTGTTGTCTTCAATTACAATACTATTATTGGGTCCACTCATTGTAATTACACCACTTTCTGAGCCATCACAATATGAATCAATAAACAAGTTGCCAGATAGGCTAATGGTTGCTGCAATATCTGTAACATCAAGAATTCTCAATTCACCCAATGAAAAACCGTTACCATTTATGTTTTTATAGTTACCAGACATAGATAGGGGAATGTTGGCAGCAAGGGTTAATTGGCCTGCTCCCGTACTTACCAGGTTTCCGGTCATATTTATTCCAGGCCCAGCATAACTCATTCCTGAAGCTTGAATGGTAAGGTTATTAAAATTTTGAACGTCAGTACTTGTAATACTGGTACCTGTACCTGTAAAAGCGACTGTACCACCGGCTGGGTTAAAGGTGCCATTGTTTACCCAATTACCCCCTACTGTGTGAGAAAAAGCACCTGCATCTAAAGTTGTATTTGCTCCAATAGATACATTTCTGCCAATGGTTAAATTACCGGAGACATTGGCGGTGACGCTTGTACCAGGTCCCTTCACCATATTTAAACTACCAGCCAGAGTAACGCCCCCTATAGATTTTATTGCGGCACCGGTTGAACTACTTAGCCATAAATTACCATAGAGCTTATTGGCCACTGTTTGGCTGGTACCACTATACTCCACATTGCTGGATGCCAATAAAGAGGTGGTTGTATAATTTGTAGGAAAGGTAGAGGTACCACCTATTTTTAAAGTAGCATTATTTAAAACGGTAATAGTGCCACCACTTGTAGATCGATTGGCAGTGAAAGCCCCAAGGTCTAAAGTTCCGGAGGAAACATTAAGGTTACCCAGTATGGTAGCATTTACTGCCAATGAAACGGTATTACCCACATTGGTAATATCTAAAATATAAAACCTTGTGCTAAAGCTACCACCAATCGTTTGGGCTATGTTGCCACCGCAATATACAATACCTGTACCAGGTACAAAGGCATTCACCGAAGCATTATTGGTCCAGTTGCCTCTTAGTAGTATTCCAAAATTATTTGCATTGATGACACCACCTGAAATTAACAGGTTAGCACCCACGGTAATGTTACCCGGCAAGGTTAAAGTACCTGCATTGCTTTTTGTAAGATTAAAGAAATTGGTAACACCTGTAAAACCCTGGGCACCTGTTCCATTGAAGTTAATTGTTCCCAGGTTGATAAGGCTTCCGGCATTGGTAAGGTTGCCCGAAATGTTTAATGTACTACCGGTTCTGGCGGTGAGGGTAGCACCGGTACCAATGGACAAATTTCTGCAATTAGCTGTAGATACAATTTCTGGCATTCTGGTGGCACCTACATTAATGACAACATCGGTTGAAGTAGTGGGCACCACACCTGCACACCAGTTGCCTGCTACGGACCAGTCGGTGCTTACTGCTCCTGACCATTGTGCAGAAGATAGCACTACAACTACTGCAGCATTCGACACATGATTGGCCCTATAGAAATTAGGGTTTACGTTGTTTGTGCTTGATAAAGAAGTAATACGATATAAATAATAAGTTCCGCCTGTATTAAAAGGGGCCGTGGCTGTAGAAGGAGTATAGGTAGCTCCCGTAGCCCCACTTATATTTGTTTTGGTGCCACCTGGAGTGGTGCTGTACGCCCACTGGTAGCCAGTGGAAAAGAAGCCATCTCCCAAAAGAATACCAGAGGGTAAAGTTGCAAAAACATCTCCGCTTATGCTCAATCCAGAATTTCCAATACAAATGGTTTGGTTTATATTGTTGAACAATGTATTTGAAATGAGCCTTGTAAAACTTTGAATACTTACCCTGTTAGTACCGGTATTATCATAGTATTCGTATAATAAATTACTGTTACCATTTAAAGACATTAACACATTATTGTTAACCGTATAGCTATGTGACGTAAAGTTGTTATAGATAAGCGTTCCATCCACCGTAAGCCTTGCCCCATCATCGCTGCCAAGGTTAGCTACATACAAGCCACTTTTGGTAGAGTTCATCCTGTATTTTACAGAAAAAGTTTCGGCATGCGCCTGAAGCGGATTACCTCCGGAAACTATATTAAAACAACCATTGGTAGACCCGAAATTTTCATCAAAACTTTCAGTTTTATTGTACTGGCCTTGATAGGTATTAAAGTTAATACCATCATATACATGACCAATCCACGAATCGGTACCGGCAAGGTTTTGATTATCGGCAGAAGCTGCAACAGGGGAGCATTGCGCATTGGCTTTGGTAACAAACAGGGTTACTGAAAGGATAAAACAAATAAGTAAGTTTGTTTTCATTGGATTTGGATTAAAGGGCGGATTCCTTTTTTAAAAGAACCCTGGGTTTAGGATAAAATTTTCTTTGCTACTGGCAGTGCTATTTACCCGTATGCGGAAAAAAACTTATTTAACAAACTGCAAGATGAGCAATGCATGGAAACAACTTTGTAGTATTTCTTCGCTTGTGTTTCGTAAAAAACTGATGCCCACTCCCCATTTTTTGCTACAAGGGGTTAACAAAAAAATGGTAGTTGCTGAAAAATAAAAACACCGGAACAGGTATATAAAAAAATCCCGGCTACCTGAGGCAACCGGGAATATTTTAAAAATTATCAACCTATTTTAGGACAATTCATATCCTTTTTATTCTGCCATCATTTCCTGTACAACCCTTACCACATCTTCTGTATTGGGTTTGGCAAAATAATCGCCATCACTGCCATAGCCGGGGCGGTGTGCCTTGCCTGTTAATGTACGTGGGCCTGCATCGAGGAATTTGTATCCTTTCTGTATTTCCATTACATGGTTGTACATGAATGCTGCTGCCCCTCCGGGTACATCTTCATCCACAAACAATATCCTGCTTGTTTTTTTAAGCGATTCCAAAATGCTGTGGTTGATATCGAAAGGCAATAAGGTTTGTACATCTATCACTTCGCACTTAATACCGGTTTTTGCCAGTGTTTCCGCAGCTTCCTGCACAATGCGAAGTGTAGAGCCATAACTTACAATAGTGATATCATCTCCTTCTTTCAGCACTTCAGGAATACCTAACGGTACCGTGTATGCGAGAAGATTGGAAGGTAATTTTTCTTTGAGGCGATAACCGTTCAAACATTCAATAACAATGCCCGGGTCATTTGCCTGCAACAGGGTATTGTACATACCTGCGGCCTGTGTCATGTTCCTCGGCACACATACATACATACCACGAAGTGAATTGATGATCATACCCATGGGTGAGCCGCTGTGCCAGATACCTTCGAGCCTGTGCCCTCTTGTACGAACGATGAGCGGAACGCTTTGCCTGCCTGCCGTACGGAAATGCGTGGTGGAAACATCATCACTTAATGGCTGCAAACCATACAACAGGTAATCCAGATATTGTATCTCAGCAATAGGTCTTAACCCACGCAAAGCCATACCGATACCCTGCCCCATGATGGTAAGCTCACGAATACCGGTATCAAAGATCCGCTGATCGCCGTGCTTTTCCTGCAGGCCGCTGAAGCCCTGGTTCACATCGCCGATATAGCCAAGATCTTCGCCAAATGCCGCTACTTTAGGATTGGTAGAGAACAGCTGGTCGAAATAATTATTGAGCACTTCAAAGCCGTTTACGGTAGCCGCATCATCTTTGTAATACACAGGAATTACAGGAACTTTTAATGCAGACTTTGGGCCTTCGTTGTACAGGTGGCTATCATACAACAGCTCTCCCAGTGCTTTCAGTTCATTGTAATGTTGTGTAACAGCAGTTGCCTTATCAGCGGGTAACAATTGCGAGCAGGTGAACAATGTTTTTAATACATCCCTGCGCATCGGCTCTCTTAAGGAGCTTAATTCTTTTACCTGCTGTTGTATGCCGGCATCATCGCCTCCTGCATTGTTCAATACTTCCACGGCGCTGCTCACCATTGTTTTAATGGGATTGATATATTTATCCCACGCCCTTTGCTTGCTTTCTTTTACCATCTGCACGGCATTGTTCTCAATTTCTTTCAGTTCTTCTTCTTCAGCCAGTGCATTTTCCAATATCCATTCCCGCATTTGTTTGATGCAATCCCATTCCCTTTCCCAGCTCAGCCTGTCGGCATCTTTATAACGTTCATGGCTACCCGAAGTGGAATGTCCCTGCGGCTGTGTTATTTCTTCTACATGAAACAAAGCAGGTGTATGCGTATCCCTTATCTTCTGGATGGCGTGTTCAAGCACTTCGCACATGCCTGCATAATCCCATCCTTTTAATTTGTATATATCAATACCGTTGGTATCCTCTTGTTTCTGCATACCTGCCAGTGCATCAGAAATGGATGCTTTGGTGGTCTGGTATTTTTTTGGAACAGAAATGCCATAGCCATCGTCCCACACAAAAGCGGCCAGGGGTACCTGTAATACGCCCGCTGCATTGATGGTCTCCCAAAAAATGTCCTTCGCTGGTAGAAGCATCACCAATGGTGCTGAAACAGATCTCGTTTCCTTTGTCGCTCAGGTCCGACTGGCTGTGCAGTTGTGGTACATTCCTGAATATTTTAGAAGCGAAGGCCAAACCGAGTGCTCTCGGCATCTGGCCTGCCGTGGGGGCTATATCGCTGGAAACGTTTTTCAGTTTTGCCAAAGGCATCCAGTTACCGTCGGCATCCACCATTTGCGTGGCAAAATGAGCATTCATCTGCCTGCCTCCGCTGAAAGGTTCATTGTTAATATCCGGATCGGCATATAATTGTGCGAAAAATTGTTCAACAGTAGCCAGGCCGCTGGCAAACATAAAGGTCTGATCCCGGTAGTAACCTGAGCGGAAATCTCCCGGCCTGAAGAACTTGGCCATGGCGATCTGCGCCACTTCCTTTCCATCGCCGAAAATGCCGAATTTGGCCTTACCGGTCAGCACTTCCTTACGGCCTAACAAGCTGGTTTCCCGGCTTTCACAGGCTACTTTATAGTCTCTTAGCACTTCTTTACGGAACAGGTCGAAACTGAGCTGTTCCTGCGAAGCAGTTTCTGTATGATTCATGGTATCCATATAGCAATAAATTACGGCGAAAATACCGAATTTGCCCCTGATTGTTAAAAAACCTCTAAGAGAATAACAATTTCATGATTAATACTTCGTTTTAGTATCTTTGGTACCTGTTTTAAATATTAAAAACCACACAAATGAAAAAACTTATATTCTTATCGGCTTTCAGTTTTTTATCTTTTGCAACTTTTGCACAACATGAAGGCCATGCACATGCTGCTGCCCCGGCCGCTGCTCCTGCTACTGCAGTAAAATCTGCTGAAGTAGCTGCTCCTGCTGATGCACTGGCAGTAAATGCAAATGAATACGATTTTGGTAAAATCCCGCAAGGCAAACCCGTAACAACTGAATTCACTGTTACCAACACCGGTAAAACCGCTTTTAAACTGGATAATGTACAGGCAAGCTGCGGTTGTACTACTCCTGTATGGGACAGGGACCTGATGATCGAACCAGGTAAATCTGCAAAGATCACTGTAGGATACAATGCAGCTGCTGTAGCCCCGTTCACCAAACCTGTTACAATTACTTACAATGGTACTCAAACCAAAGTTGTAACCATTAAAGGCGAGGTTTTTGCTGCTCCTGCTGCAAGCGCTCCTGCTAACCAGGGCGTGAATGATCTGAAAAATTAATTCTATAAAATACTATTATGAAAAAAGTACTCTTTTCTCTTTTTGCAGTAGCTGTTACCAGCTTTGCTTTTGCACAGACAAAAGTGTCAGAGGTAGCACAGTTCACCAACGAAACCATCGACCTTGGCAAAATGAAAGTGGGTGTTCCGTCTACAGCAACATTTGTAATTAAGAACATTGGTAAAACACCATTGATCATTGAAGCTGCCAACCCAACCTGTGGTTGCACTATCGGTGATTATACAAAAGCGCCAATTGCGCCAGGTAAAACCGGCCAGGTTACAGCTACTTACAATGCTGCCAGCATCGGGCCTGTTCATAAATCAATGAACGTGAAGTTTGCCGGAATTGATGAAGTAAAAAACATCAACTTTACAGGTGAAGTACTGAGTGCAGAAGATTTTGCAAAACTTGCACCTCCTGCCGCTCCTGCTGCTGTTAAAACAAAAACAGAACCTAAAAAGGTAGCACAGGTAAAAAAATCAACGAAGTAATAACAACGTCTTTTTTTATAAGGCCCCGATAAAATCGGGGCTTTTTTTATGCAGTATTTAATCTTGAGATTTTTATATAACAGGTATGTCAGCCTGGGCTTGTCGAAGGTGGGGTTTACAGCGATCTTAAATTGCCTTCGACAAGCCCAGGCTGACATAGGTTTTTGTAAAAGTTTTCACGCTGACTACCATACATCGATTCCTGCTTTGCAGCAATGTAAATTCTTATAACTTTGCGCCATGTTAAAGATCAGTAACCGTGGGCATGAAATGCCTGCATCTCCCATTCGTAAGCTGGTTCCTTTTGCAGAAGCTGCAAAGAAAAAAGGTACCAAAGTGTATCACCTCAACATCGGACAGCCTGATATTGAAACGCCCAAACACTGCCTTGATGCGGTGAAAGAATACGATATGAAAGTGCTGGAATATAGTCACAGTGCCGGCAACGAAAGTTACCGCAAAAAGCTGGTGAGCTATTATGCCCACAATGATATTGACGTTACACACAACGAGATCATCATTACCACCGGTGGCAGCGAAGCCATTTTATTTGGCTTTATGGCCTGCC
>CAYOLS010000173.1:0-7277 GCA_964404845.1 uncultured Ferruginibacter sp.
ACTTAGGCACGCTGCCTTTTCAAATGGCGAAGCAAAAAATGCAGATGCAAGATGGCTGCGATGGTGCTCTATATTCTTTATTTTTCCAAGGAACCTGCTTGCCGGCAATCCTGATATCAGTGCCAGCTCCTCTTCTATTGAACTTACTTTTTTGCGATTGGCTAACCTGTCTTTTACTGCATCAACACTGCCGAACGGGTTCCTGGCCAGGTAAACTAATTTATTAAACAGCTTTGCGTTAGGATCTCTCCCGATCGCAAAAAAATCAACTGCTTCAAAACCTACACCTGCTTCCTGCAGACAAAATTGTATGGCCTTTGCAGGAAAGCCTGCCCAATGTTTGGTCCTTGTAAAACGTTCTTCCTCTGTGGCGGCAATCATTTTCCCGTTCACAAAAATTGCCGCAGATGCATCTGCGTGATAGGCATTGATTCCAATAATGATCATAAATAAATACCAGTTAGTACGACAGCTTATGAAGCCTGCGTATTGCTTTTTCTTTTTTCAAATAAAAATATCATTCCAAATATGGCTATATAGGCAATGATGTTGAACCATGTATGATGGTCTATGCCGAAAGGCATGGATTTGTTTTTTTGCAGTACCAGGAAGAACAGACTTATCCTGCCTGCATTGATGATCCATAGCAGTAATAAACCGCCCAATACCCAAAGTGTTTTTTTTATCCAGCTACCATCGTTAGCAATGACATATGCTGCCCAAAAACTGTACACGCCGTACCCTACACAATCCATTGCGATTTTAATACTTGCATTGTACGAGCTGATGACAAAATCAGGCCTGACAAATGTTTCATATCCTGACCAATGTGCTACATTTTTCACTGCCCATATCAGGCTTTGTTTTATCCAGCTTACATAATCGAAATATTTCTCAATAAAGGGACTGTACAAACCGCCTGGAGCTACAAGGCCTATTACTGCAAGCGTACCAAAATAGAAAGTGCAAAACAATAGCAAGAATTTTACAGCAAATCTTATAAACTTTTTATCTTTTAATACATTCATTTTAATTCAACTCTTTTAATCCAAACATTTCGCTATATACAATCTTCAATTCATTAATGGCAATTCTTTCTTTTATGTACTGAACTGCTCCTGCCCTGTATTTTGAATATTCTTCCTGCTCCATTGCTGCAAATTTTTCTATTGCGGCTGCCAGCACATTTTCTTCTGTAACAATGTTGACCCCTGCCAATTCTTTTTCCAACTGTTGCCAGGGCACATTCTCACTTGTTATTACAGGCAACCCGCTGCTCAGGGCCTCTACGATCGCATGCCCGTAATTTTCACTGCGGCTCGGTAATATGAATACATGTTTTCCCTGCAACTTGTTCACTAGTTTATGAGGTGGCAGCTCAGGGAAATAAGATACGGTGATATTGGCAGGCAATACTTTGATTGCCTGCAGGCATTCTTCCCAATAAACGGGTTCTTTTACAGGGCCATATACCTCATAACAAACTTTTGCTTTTACATATTGCAGCGCATTCAGCACCAGCAAATAGTTTTTCATGGGGCTGATAATGCCTACACTAACAAGATGCAGCTTGCCTGGTTCTTTTACAGGAACTGGCTGGGGCGGCAAAAGTTTTGGAAAATTAGTAGCAACACTGATCTTTGCCTCATCGCCAAATATGTCTTTGATATATCCTGCTTCTGCTTCATCCGTTGCATGAAACCTGCATTTTTTTTCGAGCTTCATCCACTTCATTGCTTTCAGGAACAATTGTTTTTTTACTTTCTTTTGTCCCAATGCACCCGGATGCAGCATACCTCTTATTGATAAAAGCTTATCAGGGCAATTTGCGTATAGTAGCGGGACAATATTAAAATGCCAGTCGAATAACCCGATGATAAATAAGACATCGGGCTTTACCTGTTTTACCTGGTCAACCAGATTTTGGCTCCTATCTTTCTTGCTCGCATACCACACTTTTGTGTGTGCATTGTATTCTGACCATTGGTTGGTTAACGCAACCGCAATGGGCAGACCATGCAGATCGGAATTACTGGTGTATATGTAGAATTGGTATCCCTCATCCAGTTCATTCACCATATTAGCGATGCTCAATATCGGTCCTCCTGCTTTGAAAGCGGGGATGAACCAGGGGATAGAGATAAAAATTGTTTTCAAGAAACTGTTCCCGGAAGATTGATGATTTCAGTTGTCCCTGTTTTTTGATTCCCCATCATGGGAACTTTTAATTGCCTGAACAACCAAGGAAAGAAAAATATTTTTAAAAGAAAGAACATTACCAATGTGGCATACAAACGCCCGAGAACATAGGTACCGTCTGCTTCATACGCATGAAACTCCATAAACATGGCGCCTACTACCGCAAAATTAAAGACCAGGTTGTTACTTGATCTTCTTACAAAGTAAAAATAGGCGCTGCCATAAATAAACCCTAAAATCAGTAGTGGCACCATCATGCCATAATAACCAAAATCGATATAGCAATCAGCAAAGTAACCCAGACTGAATGAAACGCCCTGATCGTAGCCTAAATAAGCCAGGCCGGTATATTTTTTTGTTTTTTCTGTTGCCTTAAATATCGGCTTATTAGGATTAAGTGCCCTTGGCGTAAAGACAAATTCTAAAACACCGCCGAGGTTTCCACCATCTTCGTGAGGCATTACGGCTGGTATGCGGTCCATTGTTTTTGCCAAATGATACGTATATTGTATCCGATCCAGAAAATTGAAGGTCGGGTCTTCTTTTCCATTATCCATATCCGCTGTACCAAGATCGATCAATTTGTTCAAGGCTTCGGAGCCCGTTACACTCACCGTTTGTGACCTGGCACCCTGGTTCAAAAATTCCCTGTATTCTCCTTTTATAGCTGTCCATTTGATACCCAGAAAAGTTACCAGCACCAATGCAACAGATGCCCATATAATGTGTTTTAGTTTTACATAAATAATAAAACTTATCGACAAAAATCCAATAAAGAAGAACACCGTTTTAAAATCAGAGAAATAGCTCATAAATCCGAGAATGAACTCCAGACTTGACACCATTACGAGCTGCCTGATGTATTGTTTTTTCAACAAGACCTGGAATCCGAACAATAAAAAGAAGAACCATTTGATATTCATCAGGCTAATAATGAGTTGAGACAGGCCTGGTAAAACAAAAGCGATCCCCCCAAGAGCATTCGCTATAAAAAAAGCAATGATGTAAGCCTTAAAGCTTTTTTCTATTGACAATTGATAAGAATATTTCCGTAGGCTCTCCAGTGAAACCGTTGGTATCTTATGCTGGTAATAGATGATAGGAATAAACATTACAAAAAGGCCAATAAAGCTGAATACAGTAGCCTCACTCATATGATAGGAGCGGAAATTAAGGTCCTTTCCTGTATAATTGCTCAACCATATATTCGCAGCAATTTGTAAAAAGTGATATAAAAAAATAATGCTGAAAACTGAAGGCTTCAATGGCTGTTGCAGTTGGTATATCACAAAACCGAGTATAAGATAACCTAAGAACAAGTAAGCGCCATTTGTAAAAAACAACTGGCTAAAAAGCAGCAGCACAAGAAACCCCTGGGCCCCGTCATCGAATTTTATAAATTTATTTCTTACGTTTAACACGTCAATATATAATTAGAAAAGACAAGCTTCTATTGCTTCACAATCTTTTTCAAAGCTCCAGCCTGCAATCTGTTGCAAACTATATCTTCCCATTTCCTGCAGCCGGTTTTGCTCCCCGGAAATTTTATGCAAAACATTTTCAAGGCTTGCTTCATCATTGCTCTTAAAAATGTATCCGTTTTTCCCGTTTTCTATAAGGTCTATTGCGGCACCACAACCACTACTGGCCACGATAGCTTTGCTACAGGCCATGGCCTCATTAAGCGCCAATCCCCATGTTTCTGTCAGCGAAGGCAATACAAATACATCGCAGACACCATACAGAATAGGCATATGCGATTGATTCTGAAAAGGCAAAAAATGAATAGTCGCATTACCGGCATAAGTTTTTTTCAGAACAGTTTCGTCTGATCCGTTACCGGCAATAAGAAGATGTGAAGCTGGCAATTTTAACCGATGAAAAACAGAAGCCAGCAATTGTACGTTTTTATTTGTGTCCAGTTTCCCGGCATACAAAAACACAATGTCGTTTTCATTTATTCCCAATGTTTTTCTTTTTGCTGCGATTTCATTAGCATTTTCTTTTACAGCTGTAGAAAATCTTTTATTATCAATGGCATGCGGTACATAAACCAATTGATCTTCCTTAATACCTGCCTCTGTGAAATATTGCCTATTGTACTTGCCTGTATAAAGAGCCTTGTCGATATTACGGTATATCCTGCTCAGCCACCAGTTCCGGATAATCTTCTTAATTCCTTTGTGATGGATTGAGACAGAATCTCCCCTGAATAAAACCGGTATGCGGTTTTTAAAAAAACGCATGGCCGCCAAGTGACTTTTAAAGTTCCACCCATATATCATAACTGCATCGGGCCGCCAGTCAATTATTTGACGGATGAGAGACGGGTTATCAATCCCTTTGAAGTGGTGAGACCCCTTATTTTTTGCAATATTCTCAACAAAGCAATACGAATACCCTTCCAGCAAAGGAATATCCCATTCAATGTTTTTTCCGAAGCCCGGATCGAATTTTTTCTCCATCACATTGCTTCCCCATGTGTAAAATACCGTTACATCGAGCACACCCCGCTCCGCCAACATCCGGAAAAGCGGTGCATTATACTGAATAGGATGCGTGGTTATAATGGCGAGTTTCTTCAAAGATCATCATGGGGAAAACCCCTTTTTGTCTTGAATATTTTTCTTTTGATAAAATTCCATGTCAGTATCGCCATATTATCATAGTCTGAAAGGACTGTATAATATTGTTTGAAAAGCGACCAATTTCCTTTCAGCAATGTTTTTACCATCAACGTATAATAGAAAACCAGCTTATTTTGCCGCATGAG
The DNA here is from genome assembly GCA_964404845.1 of uncultured Ferruginibacter sp. GTDB lineage: Bacteria > Bacteroidota > Bacteroidia > Chitinophagales > Chitinophagaceae > Ferruginibacter. The sequence continues at coordinate 4,973 of CAYOLS010000173.1, forward strand.
CCTTCTACCTTTTTTTCTTATTGCTTCATTGGTGTAAGCATTAAGATAAGTATATATCTGCAGGTCTTCTTTTACATGGTTTATATAATATTGTTCGTTCCTGCTAAGCTGGCCGCTATGATCCCTTAACTGTATCAATGATTTTTTTATAAACCCGGTTTCAGAAAATTCAGCAAGCCGCACCCACATATCAAAATCTGCAGATATTTTCATCGATTCCCTGAATGGCCCGGCCTTTAGTAAAGCAGCTTTACGTATGCATGTGTTTGCAATATTACCTGCGACAGACCCCGTATAGTAAGCGATCATTGAATGTAGATCAGTCGATATAACGGAAGGAGTATCATCATTTTGAAATACAGATGTTACTTGGCCCCTCTCATCAATAAGATCACGTGCACTGTAGCTAAAGCCTACACCTGGATGTTGTTGGTGAAAAGTAACAAATTCTTCCAGGCAGAAATTATACATAATATCATCCTGCGCCCACAATTTTATCAAAGGAGCTCTGCTTTGTTCTACCAGGTAGTTTAAATTGTAAAACAATCCTTTATTACCCTCGTTTCTAAACAGCTTTACCCTTTCGTCATCAATGCCTTCTAGCCATTCATAGCTGCCATCGGTAGAGCAATCATCCAGGATCAGTAATTCAAAATGTTGCAAATTTTGTTTTAAAACTGAATCAACTGACAGCCTCAGGTAATTTCCGCCGTTATAAACAGGTAGTAATACAGATATTAGCAGTGGCTGATCAATAATTTTCACAGGGTTGCTTTATTTAATAATTCCGCCAACTGCCGGGTAACACTTTTTGCAGAATACTGATCGAATATTTTTTTATCAACCTGTGTGGGTTGAAAAGATCTATTGAAGTGCCTATATTTATCGAATATTATCAAGAATATTTCTTCAATCATTTTGACATCTTCTTCCCCATTAAAATCCAACACCAGCCCGGCCGAGGCGCTTCGCAACATTTCTACCGCAGTACTTGCGCTATGTAATACGGCAAACACTGGTTTTTCACTTAACACTGCCTGGTAAGCTTTACTTGGGGTATAATGTGGCTCTGTACTGCCAAGAATAAAAACGCCATTCGAAGCATCCAGGTGAACCAATACATCGAAATAAGGAATTCGTTGGGGATATTCAAAAATAACCTGTTGCCAGAGGTCATATTGGATTGCCAGGTCTTTAATATTGAATCCATTTGCATCATCAGGCGTTTTACCTGTACCAATGAAATGAAACTCAACATCATTAAATTTTTCCTTGTTACTACTAATGCTTTTGAAAATTGCTTCCAGCAATACATACGCTTTCGGTAGCATTGCGCCAGCATATATCATTTGCAACTTACCAGGTTTGTGCTCAAAAAGATAGGGAACTGTCTTCATCTGCTGCAACAACTCATGATCTTTTTCTTCCCCGCCATAGGGCATGGCACCAGTAACTGCTTTTTGTTTTAAATACGGATTTCTTTCCAAAGTACCCTGGTAATATCCTGCTGCAACGCCGGTAATAAGGCTTGCCTTTTTTACGGCGATCGGTTCCAATAATTTTGCCAATAGTGAACTGAACCAATGTCTGCTCATGAATTTTTCGCTTCCTGGAAATTCGTGTACCCAAGGATCGATGTAATCAATCCCATACGGAATACCAGTGGCAGCATGCAGGCGGCGGCCAAGCAAAGCGCAGTAAAAAGAAGGAATGGGAATGTATAAAAAATCAAACTTTTCCTGGCGGATAAGTTGTTTTGCTTTTTTATACAGCTGCCGGAACGCACGCAGGCCAATGTCCCCTACTAATCTTGGTCTGGTAAGCGGGTAAGCACTAACTTTTTCAATGCGCAGATCTGCTGGCAATAATTTTACAAGGTTGTGATCGGGCGCTTCTTCATAATGATCTTCATGCACTGTTAATACCACGGGGCACCAGCCAAAAGAAGGAAGGTGCTGTGCAAATAATCTTGGCCTGTGGACTCCCGCAAGGTTGCTAGGAGGAAAATGCGGGTATATGATCAAGAGCTTTTTCATGCTAAGCCCGGCTGTAATTGCTTTAACAATTTTACAGATTCATTTTCCCAGTTTAATTTATTAGCAGCAAGCTCATAATTATACCTTCGCTGCTTTTCAAGAAAGCTTATGTCTTTGTATTTCCTGATACATTCTATTAACCCATTCGTATCATTTGGCTTAAAAGAAAGACCTGTTTTAAATTCATCGTTAAACGCTTTCTGCATAGGTGTTTCAGAGAATATTACTGCATTACCTGCGAGCAGGTAAGTAAATATCTTATTGGAAAG
>CAYOLS010000174.1:0-7261 GCA_964404845.1 uncultured Ferruginibacter sp.
CGGTGATTTTGAAATATTGAAAGAACTGATACAGGAAAATTCCATTGATCCGCTCAAGATCAAATTTTTTCTCGGTTATAGTGGCTGGGATGCCGAACAGCTGAATGCTGAAATGGAAGAAAAAACATGGCTGACTGTTGCCGGTAACAGTAACCTTGTTTTTGAAACGGCTATGGAAGATATATGGAAAACAAGCCTTAAACTTTTAGGCGGCAAGTATGAAATGATGATACATTTTCCTACGGACCCGCAGTTGAATTGATTCCTTTCCTCTACAGGGCCTTGGACTTGTAAATGATAACGGTCTTTATTTTTGAAGTTGATTTTTCATCTTTGATGACAACCGGTATTTCCCCACTTTGTTTTTTCTTTTTGTATTCTTCAGCATTCAATGTAAAAATTTCATCTCCAATGATCACAACTGTAGTTACAACCTGGTATTGCCACAGATCATAGGCTTTACGGGAACTCGCTTTATCAGGGTTTCCGTAATCATCATTTTGAAGTATCTCCAAAAATTTCTTTCGTTCTGTAGTATCAGACTGTGCTTTAAGCAAAGACATATTCAAGAGCAGAAGGCCAAATATGATCAACATTTTCATTAGTAAAGTTTTATAAGCAATACTAAAGAACAGACTAACTATTTAAAAGAACATACTTGTTCTATTTTCTCCTCCGATATTCTAAATCATATTCTACCGACCAGCTCTGTCCATTATCCTTGCTGATCTCGAACAGCTGCCTTACTTTATCTTTTCCCAAGTTAAAGAGCTGCAGTTTTCTTATGGCCACTGTATCTTTTGAAAACCGGAAAGGCTTGCTTAAAAATACCATTGTATTGTTTTCCAGTTTGCCGGTAAGGTATTCCGTGGTTCCACCAACATTATCAACCCATGTTTGCTGCCACTGCTGGGTAACGGCATTGTAGGTATTAAAACTTTTACCTGCATATCGTATTCCCTGTGGAGGTTGAACACTTGTCCATTCTTCCAGCACAATGCAGCTGTCTAAAATGATACTGATCTTACTATCACCCGCTTTATTTCCTTTTTTGCCAAAAGCTTCCCATTCACCGACCCAAAAATCCAGCTGGCGGTAAACAGGATTGGTATTACAGGGCGTTTTCTGGGCCTCTGATCTTGTAACCATTAATATGGATAAAATAAGCAGCAGCTGTTTCATGGTCGTTTTTTATAGAAGACCCTGACAATAAAAGAAAGGCTGTTTCATTTATCAATTAATAATGAACAATTGTTACCGGTGCAGTTACCGCTCAACAATAAATTTATCTGTTTATATTCACCAAAATTTTTAACTACTTGCTTTACAGGCTGCTTAAAATTCCTGCTACTATTGGTTTCTGGCTCTATTGCCGGCGTTTGAAAGTGAACAATAAAGCCACTTTCGATCTCAACGGGCCATTGATCATCGCCTGCAATCATCCCAATTCATTTTTGGATGCGATTGTAATTTCAGCACTGTTTAAAAGACCAGTGTATTCACTGGCAAGGGGGGATGCATTTAAAAAGCCTTTTGTTGCAAAGATCCTGCGTTCTTTAAAAATGCTGCCAGTATACAGAACGAGTGAAGGTGTAGAGAATATGGAGCACAACTACAGCACTTTTGATGCCTGCAGGCAGCTCTTCAAAAAAAATGGCATCGTATTAATTTTCAGCGAAGGACGTTGTATCAATGAATGGCATTTGCGACCACTCAAAAAAGGAACAGCAAGATTAGCATTGAGCAGCTGGGAAGATGGTATTGATGTAAAGATCCTCCCGGCAGGATTGAACTACCAAAGCTTTCATTCTTACGACAAAGACATTCATTTGTTATTTGGAAAGATCATCAGCAAAGAAGACGTGGATCATAACAATGGCTTTGGCAGGTCGGTGCTTTCTTTTAATAATTTGTTGCTGCAGGAAATGCAATCACTGGTGTATGAAATTGCCCCTGGCGATCATGAAAAATTAAAAGGTCATTTTGAAGTAAAAGTACCTGCATGGAAAAAAGCACTATTGGCAATCCCTGCTGCAGCCGGGGCTTTGCTGCATTTCCCTTTGCATTATACTGCACAGTTTTTTGCAAGAAAATATGGCAGCAATAATGATCACCATGATTCGATCCTTATTGCGGTACTGTTTATTTTTTACCCGTTGTATTTGACAATGTTTACAACTATCACTTACTTTTTTACCTGCAGCTGGTATTCGTTATTGCTGTTGCTTTTATTGCCTCTCTGTGCATGGAGTTATTTACAGGTAAAAAAGCAATTCTAATCAATTATTAATGCGTAACCGTCAAAATATTTCCTCCGATAACAGTTACGGTAGCACCGCTGTTTATCGTGAGACTTCTTATCGTTGTTGAAATATTCAGCAGCACATTTCCCGAAGATATGATCACATCTGTATTCGCATCCGGTAATGCCAGGCAACTCCAGTTCCCCGGGTTGTCCCAGTTATTACTGATCGCCCCGGTCCATGTGTTCTCAAATTTTAGAATGGATGCTGCCGTAGTCATTCCATCAACCAGGCAACGATACCTGTAACCATAAAATGTGGAAGGGATATTGCTCAGCTGCAATGTACGTGTAGTAGCTCCTGTATAATTGCTGTTGTTAGAAAGATCAGTGTACCCGGAACCTGTATCCACCTGCCATTGATAAGCATCGCCGACCATATTGGCTGTAATGCTGTTGCTGCCATTTGGGCAAAGAATGAGGTCTTCGCAAAGGCGGTTTCTCAGCACAGATATTTTACCGTTGCTGCTTCCCCCAACTGCAATGATATCCTGTTTGCCATCATTGTCCATATCTGTGGTAAGTACTGCGCCTGCATACACAGGAAACTTTATTAAAGTGTCCAGAATAATATTGCCAGGTGTGCTCAGGTTTCTTATTATACCTACGGCTCCGGCCATGAGCAAAAAGATATCAGGTTTTGTATCTCCGTCGAGTTGATCTGTAAAAATTAAAGAAGAAGAATTAATCGGGGAGGTTTTATAATCAAATCTGGAAGCGAAAGAAGTTATACCACCTGCTGAAGTATTTCTGAAGATACTCATTATGGTATCCCTGTAATTGGCGTTGATAATATCAACTTTCCCATCACCGTCAATGTCTGATAATGTTACACTATGAGGCTGCCGGCCAGTTGACAGAAAAAGCAATGTTTCAAAACTGATCTCCTCAGGAGTAGATTTATTCTTCAGAACTCTTATCATATCGGTCATGGGATTAACTACAATAATATCTATGAGGCCATCTCCATTTATATCGCTCGTAGCAGTGAACCCATCATAGCCGAAAGACTCCAGTGGAATTTCATAGGGTGCTGCAAACTGAATATTTCCTTCGCCACTTATATTTTTTAAAATCCGTACGCCCGAAATACCACCATAAGTTGCCAGTAGGTCTATCTTCCCATCATTATCTATATCACAGGTATTGAGTTTACTTGCCATTAGCCCAATGCCCGCTGTTTCTCTCGGAGCAAACTGGATATTCCCTGGCGAACTGATATTTCTGAAAACGGATAAAGGATTGTTATAATCATTGTTTATAATGATAACATCCAATTTCCCATCGCCGTCAAAATCTTTCATCACTGCATCATCAGGCATTTCTCCTGAATACAAACTTACCCCAGGAAGTAAGGAAATGTTTCCTGGCTCACTTACATTCCGATGATAAGTGAAATCTGTACCAAATTCGGGGTAGCCGGCAGCACTATTAAAATTACCATAAGCAATATCACTTTTTCCATCGCCGTCCAGGTCGCCGGTAGCCATTCCCCAGGATCCACTGCCTGAATTGAAATACTTTATGCTGTCGAAGGAGAGCCTGGACAATGGCAGGTTACAGGCAACTGCATCTACCAGGAAGGATGAAGAAGAATAAACAGTGAGTCCCGATGTTGTTACAGAAACAGGTCCTGATGCAGCTCCGGCCGGAACTCTTACTGTAAGGGACGAAGTGGTAGCTGCAGTAACAGTTGCCACAGCTGTTCCGAATCTTACAATGTTGGAGGCCGGGTTACTACTATTGAAGTTGGAACCGGTGATAACAATAGTAGCTCCTACCAGACCTGAAAAAGGGGTGAAAGATGCAATAGCCGGTGTTCCTGAAAAAATAAAACCGGATTTTATTGCAGTACCGCAAGCATTGCTGATGGTCAGCTCTCCTGTAGAGCCATTGCCAACCACGATGTTCATACTGACAGGCGATATGACATTAAAAGACGCTGCAGGCGTACCATTAAACTTAACCGAAGAAATACCTGTAAAATTTGTACCGGTGACAGTGATCGTCTCCCCGGTTGTTGCCGAAGCAGGGGTAAAAGAAGTAACCACGGGTTCCATTGCGTTTGAACGTATAATAGAAAATCCCGGGTTCACTATACTTAAAGAAAGCAGATCTATTCTTCCATCTATATCCATATCAGCGGCGGCTATTGCATCGGCTCCGGTACCCGTGATAAAATTGGCGGGTGCGTCAAAAGCAATTGCACCAACGCTGCTAGCATTTTTAAACAAAGCAATGTTACTGGTCGTTTTATTGGTAACGGCAATATCAGGTTTGCCATCGCCGTCAAAATTCTGAACGATGATGTCGGATGCGGTACCACCAACAGCTATATTTATGCCTGGATCAAATACAATAAGTGCCGTACTTCTATTTTTAAAAAGCGAAACTGAATTGGTCGTTACAATGGCAAGGTCTGTTTTCCCATCACCATCTAAGTCACGGCTATAAATGCTTTTAGGCCCCGTTGCTGTTACAGCATTGGTGGCTGCCGCAAAGGAGGGCGTAGTTCCTGAGGTGATGTTGCGGTAGATCGAAATATTGTTACTGCCATTGTTGGTTACAACAAGATCATTTTTATTATCGTCGTTCAAATCGGCAGCAATTATGCCCGAAGGGGCCGAACCTGTAGTAAGATCGAATGAAGTAAAGAAAAAATAAGTATTGCCCTGTTGGGGATCCAAGTATTGTGTAAATACTCTTACCCGGTTGCCTGCCTGGCAGGCGATGGCTATATCTGGTTTGCCATCATTATTAAAATCCGATACAGCAGCCTCAATAGGACCTGATCCGGATCCTGTTGAGAAAAAGTCAGTATATGTAAAATAGATATTGTTGGGGCTTCCTTCATTTTTTAAAATAGTGAACCCGGAAGTGGATGTACTCGTGATAACAATATCTTGTTTACCATCACCATTTATATCTGCAATGGTCAGACTGGAGGGATTTTGGCTTATGCCGAATATTACAGGTGTTTCATAAGAAATACTCCCTGTCCTGCCTGAATTATTCCTATAAATACTCAGGTTGTAAGTAAGTTTATTGCCAATCACTACATCGGGTTTGCCATCGCCATCTAGATCGCCGGTTGCAATAACAGTTGGTTCTGTATTGTGTACTTTGTCAATTTTAGGAGCAAAGGAGTTTGCGTAGATATCATTACATGAATGCGTAACCGAAAAAGTTTTTTGGGAAACAGCAAGGTATCCCGAGCGGGCTATGCTGATCATGTCATTGCCGGTTCCTGCTGGTACTTTAACACTTATAGATGTTGCATTGCTGCCGATAACCGTTGCCCTGATATTCCCAAAGAATACAATATTAGAATCAGGGTTAGGATGAAAATCGGCACCGCTGATCGTTACCAAAGTACCAATGCTCCCGGCCTCGGGTGCAAACCCTGTAATGCTAACCTGCCCAATAGATACCTCTGAGCTTACAAAAAATATCAGGCTAAAAAATAGTGTCCTTACGATACCAGCACTCATATACAGTTATAGTTATATTGTTTAAAATCTACGACCAGGGTATAAACTTAAGGGATAATCATGAACCTGCTGTTAAATAAAAAAGCCCACACAAAATGCATGGGCTCTCTTTTAAAAATTTTATGCTACAATTCAACCGCACCTTCTACCAGCACAGTTGCTTTATTATTCAGCACTTCCACAAAACCACCCTGGATGGTATAAGAGCTGCTGTTGTTTTTATCTTTTAAAATTTTCATTTTGCCTTCTTTCAAAGCGCTCACCAACGGAGCATGCTTGTCCAGCACTTCAAACAAACCCGTGATGCCCGGCAGTTGAACGCCGTATACATCGCCGCTGAAAATTTTACGTTCCGGAGTCAGAATCTCTAATGTCATTGTTCAATCTGCTAATGTGCTAATCTGCTAATGTGCTAATTTCATCAACACGAAAGCCTAAGCCAGTTATGAAAAAATTTCAAATTTATATTAGCAAATTAGCACATCAGCTAATTAGCTAATTAAGTCTTATGCCTGCGCTGCAGCCATCAGTTTTTTACCTTTTTCAATAGCATCTTCCAAAGTACCTACCAGGTTGAATGCTGCTTCAGGATACTCATCCACTTCACCATCCATAATGGCGTTGAAACCACGGATGGTATCTTCGATCGGAACTAGTACACCTTTCAGACCGGTAAATTGCTCTGCCACAAAGAAAGGCTGGCTAAGGAAACGTTGTACCTTACGGGCCCTTGCTACCACTTGTTTATCTTCATCACTCAATTCATCCAGGCCAAGGATGGCAATGATATCCTGTAATTCTTTATAACGTTGCAGGATCAGTTTTACCCTGTTGGCAGTATTGTAATGTTCTTCACCTACGATCGCAGGAGTAAGGATCCTTGAAGTTGAATCCAATGGATCCACCGCAGGATAGATACCCAGATCCGCAATCTTACGGCTCAATACCGTTGTTGCATCAAGGTGAGCAAAAGTAGTTGCAGGAGCCGGATCGGTCAAGTCATCCGCAGGTACATACACCGCCTGTACGGAAGTGATCGAACCGTTTTTGGTAGATGTAATACGTTCCTGCATCAGGCCCATTTCAGTTGCCAGCGTAGGCTGGTAACCCACCGCAGATGGCATACGGCCTAACAAAGCCGATACCTCAGAACCTGCCTGTGTGAAACGGAAGATATTATCAACGAAGAAAAGGATGTCTTTACCCTGACCTTCGCCATCGCCATCACGGAAATATTCAGCCATGGTCAAACCACTCAACGCCACACGTGCACGTGCGCCCGGCGGTTCGTTCATTTGCCCGAATACGAATGTTGCTTTTGATTCTTTCAAACCTTCCAGGTCTACAGCAGCCAGGTCCCAGCCACCTTCTTCCATACTGTGTTTGAATTTATCGCCGTAGTTCATAATGCCTGCTTCGATCATCTCACGCATCAGGTCATTACCCTCACGTGTACGCTCACCCACAC
>CAYOLS010000175.1:0-7210 GCA_964404845.1 uncultured Ferruginibacter sp.
AAAATGTTGACTTGAATAAATATTAATTTTGCCACATGAAGAACGAATTGAACCTTGATGTGAAAAACATCCTGGGATTAAAATTACCTACCGATCCACGCTGGGTCAATCTTGCGGAGATACAGCTGGAAGAGATACTGACGGATCATGCTTATTGCGAGCAGAAAGCAGCAACAACCTGCATCACACTCATCACCAAGAACCCGGAGAAGGAATTACTGGTGCAGGAACTGAGCCCGATAGTGACAGAAGAATGGGGGCATTTCAGGCAGGTGCTGGCTGAATTGAAGAAAAGAAATTTAAAGCTGGGCAGGCAGCGGAAAGATATTTATGTAAACAAGCTGCTGCAATTTCAAAAGAAAGACGGTAGCCCTACAGAACGTTTTTTAGACCAGATGCTGATCATGGCATTAATTGAGGCCCGTAGTTGCGAACGCTTTAAACGATTAAGTGAAGGCTTGGATGATGCGTATATGCGTAACTTCTACCGCAAGTTCATGGAAAGCGAAGCGGGGCATTATACTTTATTCATTACGCTGGCTGAACATTATATTGATAAAAAGATCGTAAGAAAGCGCTGGCAGGAATGGTTAGGCTATGAAAAAGAATTGATGAAGAGCGAGGAAGTGCGGGGCGACAGGATACACTGATCATATATTTATCGTTCCCGCTGATTTTTAATAACTACGAAAGAAAATATGCCCGCTCAGCGGAGAAGTCTATATACTCATGCTCCCTGGCTAACCGCTCCAGCTTTTCTAAATTGGTCTTCATAAATTTTTTATGCGCCTCAGAAGCTGGATTGAAAGGCTTATGGCTTTTAGCCGCATTGATAACGTTTATCTCCTTCATTAATGCCTGTGAAGGTTCATCAATACAGGTTGCAACAAATTTTTCCCATACATAATTGGTGGCTGCATAATTGGGATGCGCCATGTCCTCCGCAAAAAAACGATAATCTCTCAGGTCATCAATGATAAGCTCATAAGCCGGGAAATAGTACAGGCCTTCAAATTTATCAACGAGATGATGAACCGAATGTATGAGCGTGGCTTTGCTGCGGTTGTTCTCTACAAAACCATCTCTTAAATGCCTTACCGGGCTGATGGTAAATATTATTTTAAGACCGGGATTAAAATTTTTCAGGCGGTGTATGAGTGTATCCAATGTTGTGATCACTTCTTCCGGTGAGAGTAATCGTTTTTTGAATTTGTCCGTCGGTACTTTGTGACAATTAGCAACAACCTGCCTGTTTTCCAATTCGTATACAAAAGCAGAGCCGAGTGTCAGCAGCAACCAGTCTGCTTCCTTTAAAAATTCATGTGCGGCTTGTTGCGATGTATTGATCATCTCCAGGCTCTCTTCTTTGCTGATACTGGAAAAGCGGGTATGATGCTCCCAGCTTCCCCAAAGTTCATTGGCGAAAAAAAGATCGTTTTCAGTATATATCTTTTTATCAATGTAAGAGATAACAGATCTTGCGATACTTACGGGATTAAATAAAATACCGTTGGGATTATCGATGATGCTGAATTTATGTGCGGCCAGTTTATTACCGATCTGCTCGGTAAAACAAGAGCCGGCCAGGAATAGTTTATGTTGGTGGCTGATCTTTGTAGTAAATGACCTGGGAGTAAATTCTAACCTGAAGTCCATTTTTGTTGTTATTACACGAATTTTAGCGAATTACATGATTTTTTTATAACACGAATTTTAGCGAATGGCACGAATTACACGAATTGATATTATTAATAAATGCAGGCTTCTTAGATAGACCGAAAAATTCGTGTAATAGTTATACAAATATTTCTCCAGCCATCCTGCTGCAATTCACCAGCGCCTCCTTATTCAAACCTTTCAGCAATCCCCTTTCTTCAAAATAAGGTATCATCAGCTCTGTATCCATATTGCCTACCAGTACATCGTCTGCCATGGGGCAACCGCCAATGCCTTTCAGCGCTCCATCAAATCTCAGGCAGCCTGCTTCCAGCGCAGTATCAGTTTTTGCTCTCCAGTTGCGGGCAGTGGAATGCAGGTGAACACCGATCTCAGTTTGAGGTAATGCATCCACCAATGTTTTTGTTACGGATAAAACCTGTTCAGGTGTTGCCAGCCCTACTGTATCGGCCAGTGAAATAATACCAATGCCCATATCGACCAACTTGTTCACCCAATTGTAAACGATGGCTGCATTGTATTCATCTCCATAAGGATTTCCAAAACCCATAGAAATGTACACAACCAGCTCTTTGTTATTTTTTATGCAAAGCTTTTGAATAGCTTCTACCCTTCCCAAAGATTCGGCAATAGAAGAATTGGTATTTCTTTTTTGAAAAGTTTCGGAAACAGAAAAAGGAAACCCGAGGTAAGAAATTGTATCATACAGCACTGCATCCTGCGCTCCCCTTTCATTGGCAATGATGGCGAGCAGTTTGGTTGTGGAGTTGCTTAGATCAATACTCTTTACCACTTCCGCTGTGTCTGCCATTTGCGGAATGGCTTTAGGAGATACAAAACTACCGAAGTCCAATGTATCAAATCCTACTTTGAGCAGTTCATTGATATAGGCGATCTTTTGTTCGGTAGAAATAAAATGCGCCCAGCCCTGCATAGCATCCCGGGGGCATTCGATCAGTTTCAATTCTTGCGACATTTGACAAAGTTAGTACTATAAAGGCTCACGAAAAGCTCATCCATTTTCTCTAAAATCAAGTAATCCATAATCAAGATTTGCTAAAATCCGTAAAAAATGTATTTCCACTTAATAAATATAACAAAAATGATACTTGGCTCTAACCTAAGGCTCACCAATTATTGTTAAGTATTAATAATTAAAATATAGTAGGGCAAATCAATTATCTGAGTCAGCATTGCAATTTTAGATTTGTTGGGCAATTGCAGCTTTATAATCCTTATTCTAAAAAAACTTTAAACTATAACAATTTAAAACTCTACAAATGAAAAAAATCATCCTGATCGCAGCTGTGATTACAGCATTACATACAACAGCCTTTTCTCAAGGTTGCTTTGAATATAGTGGCACTGTTTGTGTTCCAAGTGATGTGTCCATTACTGAAAAAAGTTACAAACAAACGCATGGCAAAGTATATCATAGCGGAAACAGCACTAAGTCCATTACTTTATTTGGGCCAGTTTTAAACAATGTAAGTATTGTTAACAGGAAAGACTGGCTGTTTAAAATGCATTTTAACGATGGTGACAGATTTAGTCAAAGCGCTACAGTATCAATCGTGCTAAAAGCTGTAAACAAAGAGAATGGGGATATTTCACAAATTGCAACCCTATCTTCTAACAGTCCAAATGCGCCAAATACTGAGTATGAAGGCGGCTCTGTTCAAAATATGGCAGTTCGCATTAAAAATTATACTCTTGATTTTAATACTTACTATTACTATACACAAATAACTATTTCGAGAACAACGAGTATTATCAATGCTACATTTTGGGGATATTCACTATGTGAAATACCAGATAATGGTTGACCTTTTTTCAAAATACGATCATTATAAATCCCGTAATTGTTTACGGGATTTATAATTCCCTGCATGCCTGCAATCTTTCTCTTAACCGTTTAAAAAATTTGCTCCTGTCTCTCTCTCCTGTTTCGCTAATTAAAATCGACCGGTTCACAAGATTATAAAAATTAGCAACCGCTTTGTCTGTAAATCTTGAGTCTGTAGTACTGATGTATTTTAACACAATATGATTGATAATGGCCATGCGGCTACCATCTGTTTCTACCAATATGCTATTATTGCCCAGTATGATCTCATTAATGTAGAACTTTAATTTAGCACCACTGGCATCACCGCCACTTCCTACAGGAAACTTGCAACCCTTTTCTACCTGTTTCTGCAGGTGCAACATCATAGCATCGCAACCATCCAGTACCCGGTTGAGATCTTCCGTAGATGTAAATATCCCGGCATCCTTATAATACTGTATTTGTAGAATTGTACTGTTGATACTCTCATAATTCCATAATTCAGTGGAAGGAAGCTCATTATATTCTGCAAGTACTTTTTGCCCAAGTTCATAAGAGGCAAAATCATCAAATTCTTTACTGCTGAAATTGACATCTGCATATGCAGGGTCATTTAAAATGCTTTTACTCCAGAAAAAAGCTTTAAATGCTGCCAGCTCCCTGTTATGAAAAAAATAAAATATCGGAATATCTTTCGACAAATAAAGCATTTGCCTGTTGCTAAAGCTATTGAAGTATTTAAGCTGCATCAGCAAGCCTTCCAGGTAATCCGTAAAATTTGTAACGGAACCATTGGCTTCCATATCCGTAAACAACACTTTATCGGTATGGAGCTGCAGTACATTATCCAGGGAAAGATGAAACCGGTCGCAGAGTAATTTTAATTCATTCAGCGTAACAGGCTTTTCTCCCCTGATACGCCTGTACACACTATCGTAGCTGATCCCTAACAGCTCGCCTATTTCATCTACCATAGAAATATGCGGGGGCAGGGAATTTTTTATTTGCTGGAAAAGTTGTTTTTGAATGTAGTTTTCATCCATTCCTAAATTTAAACATTTTTTTCAAGTCTTTGTCTCACCACTTCATACAATATCATACCCGTTGCTACGGATACATTCAGGCTTTCAAAATTGCCCGGCATCGGTATCTGGAACCTTTCATCGCATATTTTCATGAGCGCCGGGTAGATCCCATGCTCTTCTCCTCCCATTACAATAGCGCAGGGATCTGCAAAATTGCAATCGTAGGATCTTGTCTTTGCCGTCATTTCACTTGCAAAAACCTTTATACCATTCAGGTGAAGATCGTCAACAGCTTTCATGAGACTTTGTACACGACATACAGCTATTTGTTCCAGGGCACCGGCAGAAGTAAGGATAGCATCTTCATTCAAAGCACCTACGCCTTTGTCCGGGATGATAAGGGCCTGTGCACCCATTGCATACGCACTGCGGGCTATCGCACCGATGTTGCGGATATCTGTGATACCATCCAGTATAATAAATAGCGGTGTTTGGCCCTCTTCTACCACAAAAGAGATCACCGACTGAAGGTCCTGGTATTGAATTTTAGATATCTGCGCCACGCAGCCTTCATGATTGCTGACATTGAGGTTATTCAGCTTTTCAACAGGTACTTTATTAATGGGCACCAGGTTTTGTGCAGCCAGCTTTTTAATTTCATCTATTGTTTCGCCATGCACGGTTGCCTGCAGGTAAATGCGTTCCAGTTGTTTTCCTTCCTGTAGCGCTTTAATGACTGCTGCCCTTCCTACAACCAATGTATTTTTCTTTGGACGACTATGCTGATGCCTGAATTTTTTCATCGGGCAAAATTAGGCAAAATAAGGCATGAAGGCGGTGTTATTACTACAGTTTGTACAAGCCGGCTTTAACGGCATAGAGTGCCAATGCTACCCTGGTCTTTACGCCCAGCTTTGCAAACAATGAATCCCTGTAACTTTCTACCGTTCTGCTGCTGCAAAACATTTTTTCAGCGATCTCTTTATAAGTGAGCTCTGTACAGCTGTAGGTAAGAAACTCTTTTTCCCTGCCTGACATTTTAATGTCCATGGCAGAGCCCGCATTTTCATTTGCGAGGGCAGTCAGCACACGGCTGGTAGCCCAGTCAGGATAATAATACCCATTTTTACAGATCCCGTTCAGTGCTTTTTCCAGCTCCGAGGGATGGATGTTTTTATGGAGATAGCCACAGGCGCCGGATTTGATCATTTTGATAAGGGAATCATCATCGCCCTGCATTGTGAGTGCCATTACTTTTACGGAAGGATGATTTTCCTTTAGCCATTTAGCCGTTTCAAAACCATCCATTACCGGCATTGAGATATCGAGCAAAACGATATCCGGGATATTATCCTGTTTCCGGAACTGACTGATCATCGATTGCCCGTTCTCCGTTTCATACAACACATGAAAATCTTTAATGCCATCAATAATAGACGTAATTGCTTTCGCAATCAGCAAATGATCGTCCACTATTACAATTGAAGTTGTCATTTTTATAAATCATTGATATGACCAAAAGGGATCGTTACCACCAGCTTTGTTCCTTTATTACCTTCATTTTCCCATGAGTAATTACCACTTAATTTCTGCACCCTCCGGTGAATGCTGTTGAGCCCCATTCCCCGGTGGATGTTTTCGGAAAGATCAAAACCTTTTCCATCATCCTGCAACGACAGGAGGATGCTTTCGCCGATAGCTGCTACCCGGATAACAATTTCCTTGCATTGTGCATGTTTGATGCTGTTTTGAATAAACTCCTGTATAATACGAAACAAGGCGCTTTTTACTGCAATGCTGATATCTGGCAAAGGATCAGGCTGGTATTTTGCAACACAGGCACCGGTGCTGTTTACTTTATCACACTCCATCAGCACAAGCTCCGACAGGTTGGCCGACTGGAACTGCTGATCGGTGAGGTTAAGGGAAAGCTGCCGCAGTTCCAGCAGGGATTCATTAATGATGGTGCTGATATCAGACAATTTTTTGCCCATAGCATTACCGGTGTTCTCAAATTCTATGCGTTGCGAATAAATAGACGCCAATGTAAGCTTTTGCGCAACGCTGTCATGTATTTCATTACCGATAAAATACATGGTATCATTTTGCGATTGTAGTTTTACATTCAAGAGGTTCATCTTATGCTGCTCTTCAATGGCATTCTTTTCCCTTTGGTACAACATTTTCCTGTTACGGTATTGAATGATAAATACAATAATGCCAGCAATGAAGAGCAGCAAGATAACAGTTGCCAGCAATATAAATATGGTTATTTCAGTTTCCCCCATAAGAATGATATTGAAAACAACAGGTACATACAACAGTCCAATATTAACTGGAAGTAACGGTATATTTCAAAAATATTCCTGTACTTCTCGTATAAAAGATTGATCAACCCAAAATAAGGAAAAGTGCCCAAAAAGAAAATCAATAATCCTACACTTACCCAAAACATATTGCTCCGGCTGTAATGTACGATCTCATCAGACCGGCTGAACCTTAGCAGGAATACAAGGATAAGCATCAGCAATAATACATTGCCTACAGTGTAGGAAAAGGAAGAAAACCAGTATTCCCTTTCCGTGAATACAATAAAGTCAGCACAAAAACTTAACAGGTAAATTATTGATGAAATGACCGGCAAAGAACGGTATTGCCTGTACCCTTCCTTAAAAAAATG
>CAYOLS010000176.1:0-7076 GCA_964404845.1 uncultured Ferruginibacter sp.
TTCAATCGCAATGTATCAGCCCAGCTGTAGCCGGAGGCTGTTTTTGGATAATCCCAATACCAGCCCTGCATCATTACCTGCTGGGCAATGGAGGACAGGGAAAGGCATAAGACTCCGATCAGGGGGAGGAGAATTTTTTTCATATGCAAGTTTTTATTGTGTCAAATGTACACAATAAGCTGATCAAAAAAAGCGTTTTTTATTCACGGGTATCAGCTGTAATCCAATGCCTGCCTGTAAAACAGTATTTCAAACTGTGAAAACCACACTCTTTAAGTATTTTTACTATATTGCACGTCCTGTCAATAATTCCAGAGATCATGAGAAAAATTTTACCATTATTATTCAGCTTTTTCGGCCTTGCAGCTTCGGCTCAAAATGTAGGCGTGGGCACTACCACTCCCCAGGCTTCTGCGATACTGGATGTGACCAGTACCGATAAAGGATTTTTGCCTCCCCGCATGACCACGGCACAACGCAATGCCATTGCCAACAAAGTAGCGGGTTTATTGATCTATAACACAAATACTTCCTGCGTGGAAATGTACAACGGTGCCAACTGGATCAGCCTTTGTACTTCACTGCCATCGAGTATTCTGCCAAAAAGCTTATTGGGTGGCAACAATGATGACAGGGCTTATTTCGGCATACAGACCACAGACAGCGGTTATGTGTTTGCGGGTACCACCGAATCTTCTTTGCAGGGTGATGTAACGCAATCGAACCACGGCGGTATTGATTGCTGGATCGTAAAGATGAGTAAAACGGGTGCTGTTGAATGGAACAGGGTGATGGGTGGTTCTGCCTACGAACAATTGTACGAAATAAAACAAACCAGCGATGGCGGTTATATTTTTTGTGCTGCGACGGAATCATCTGCAGATGGTGATATCACAGCAGCCAACAACGGTGTGCTGGATTACTGGGTTGTAAAGCTGGACGGATCGGGAAACACAACCTGGGATGTTTTGCTGGGTGGCGACCAGTCTGATATCCCAACCAGCCTTGTACAAACTGCTGATGGCGGTTACGTGGTAGGTGGTTATTCTTTTTCTTCTCAAAGTGGCGATGTAACTGCTACTAATCATAGTACCAATTCTGATTACTGGGTAGTAAAATTAACTTCAACAGGAACGGTTACATGGAATGTATTGCTGGGTGGATTGGGTGAGGAAGAGTTGCATTCCATTAAACAAACTGCCGATGGTGGTTATATAGCAACGGGCTCCAGCACTACGTCTCCTCCATCGGGCAATGTAACAGGTACACTGAGTGGCGGAAGGGATTTTTGGGTAGTGAAACTCAACGGTACAGGCGGTATTACATGGAACAGGCTGGTAGGTGGCGATGGTGATGAAGAGTTCTCTTATGCTGTACAACAAACTGCAGATGGTGGTTATATAGTAGCGGGTAATTCAAGTTCAACAGCAAGTGGCAATATTTCTGTTTCCACACATGGCGAAACAGATTTTTTAGTAGTGAAACTGGATGCATCGGGCAATATTACATGGAACAGGATGCTGGGCGGCACTTCGTTTGAATATGTAGCGGCTGTACAGCAAACTACTGATGGTGGATATATTGTAACGGGTGC
This sequence comes from uncultured Ferruginibacter sp., assembly GCA_964404845.1. Taxonomy (GTDB): domain Bacteria; phylum Bacteroidota; class Bacteroidia; order Chitinophagales; family Chitinophagaceae; genus Ferruginibacter. The sequence continues at coordinate 1,595 of CAYOLS010000176.1, forward strand.
GACCACTTCTTCTGCATCGGGCAATGTAACGCAGGAGGGATATGGATTGGAAGATGCCTGGGTAGTGAAGCTGGATGCAAGTGGTAATATCAGCTGGAACAAAGTATACGGCGGTAACAATTCAGATTTTCCTACGGCGATACAACAAACATTCGACGGTGGTTATATTCTCACAGGTTATACCATGAGTTCAGCTACGGGCACTATCAGCGGAACCAATCATGATCCTTCGGGCAACTCTAATGATTTCTGGATCGTGAAGCTGGATGCGAATGGAAATATTTTGTAGGATAATTTATTTACTGCAAAGGCGCTGAAAGATATTATTAAGAAAAGTAAAGAGCAAAGAGGACCCTCTTTGCTCTTTTAATATAAAAATTTTACGCCTTTGCGGTTTATCTTCCTCCCGGGTCTGACCCTCGGTGCCGACCCTACTTTGTTAATTCCCTGAATACATTCTCCAGGCTTTGCGACTGGCTTTGTAGTGATACGATGTTCCAGTTTTTTTCGATGCTTAGTTGTAGTAATTGTTTTTTTACTGACTCTGCATCGGAAGTTGAAAGTTGAAAATTGAAAGTTGAAAGTTTTGTTACTGCTGATACAGTATTTAATTTTTCAAGATCGGCTGTATTCACTGCTTCTTTGAATTCTACTGTAACCTGTTGCTGGCCGGTATTGTTTTTTTGCAGGCTGCTCAGTTTGTCATTGGCAACAATATTGCCTTTGTTGATGATGATCACCCTGTCGCAGATCGCTTCTACTTCCTGCATGATATGGCTGCTGAATAAAATGGTTTTGTTTTGTGCCAGCGCTTTTATCACATTCCTTATTTCTACGATCTGGTTGGGATCAAGCCCGCTGGTAGGTTCATCCAGTATCAGCACTTCAGGATTGTGTATCATAGCCGCTGCCAATCCAACCCTTTGCTTATAACCTTTACTGAGCTGGCCTATTTTTTTATGCGCTTCCGGCGTTAAGCCTACTGTTACAATTACTTCTTCAATTCTTTTTTTACTGTCGGCCACCTGATGCACACCTGCGATGAAAGAAAGGTATTCCCTTACATACATATCAAAATAAAGCGGGTTGGCTTCCGGCAGGTAACCGATCTTTTCTTTGCTGTGGATGCTTTGCTCCGTAACAGGTAAGCCACACACTTCAATAGTACCTCCGTCGGCAGAAAGATAACCGGTGATCATTTTCATGGTAGTACTCTTGCCTGCACCGTTGGGACCAAGAAAACCAACGATCTCTCCTTTATCAATGGTAAAAGAAATATTGTTTACAGCAGTTTGAGCACCGTACTGCTTGGTAAGATTGGAAACTGAGATTGACATGAGGCAAAGTTAGGGGGGATAGTTGATAGTCCATAGACCATGGTCCACAGAAGGGCTTGCAGGATTAAAATTTACTCTTGAATAGGTACAGAGGATCTTCAAACTTGTTTACTTCTCTATGGCCTATTGACCGACTAATACCCGCTTACCAACAACCCTCTCGCCGCCCGCTCACCGCACTTTTGATATTTTGAATAGGCTTTTGCAGCGCTGCTTCTTATACTTTCTGCCGGTTCTTTTTTAATATAGCTTTCAATAGCATCATGCAATGTATAAGCTTCCGGGCTCATGAGGCCTGTGCTCCAAACCAACGGACGGGCTTTTGTTTGCTGAAGGTGCGAAGAGAAAAACCTTTTGCTGTAGCAGGCCAGTATAATGGCATCCCTTGTTTCACCATCGGTATTGGCGAATTTCTCTGTTAGCGAAAAATCCATCAGGCCGTCGTGACCGATATAGCTGAGTAGTTTTGCATTGCCGTAAATACCGATATCGGTTCCGTTTATTTTTTCAATATCTTTTTTGTTGCCGCTGCAGCTTTTTAAAAAATCGATGGTGCAGTCTTTAATGTTTTTTCCATTATAAGCATCCGCCACAAGGTAGTAACCGCTGCTGTTGTGTTGAAAGATCAGTCGCTCCATGATCGTACTGTCAATCGTATACTTTTTCAGCAGCTTCCAGTTTTTGCTATTCTTAAAATAAGAGCGGATGCCGAATGCACAGCTCCAGTATAGGTTATTGTTAGGGTCCTGGCCATTGCCAATTTTTGCAGGTACGGGTACAATGCCCTGGTATTTGTTGTCGCAGAGCGCTACGAGCACGTGAATGGTTTTGCTGTTGAAATTATGATTTGTGATGGCAGCTTTGGCAAAGTTTTGAACTTTGTCAAAGTCCTTTGTTTTATCCTGTATATGGCAGGAAAATAATAGTAGGGAAACCAGTAATCGTACCATTTGCAGTTGTTTCATTAAGAGATGCATGCCACACGATAATTCATAATTTCAGCAGCTTTGCCAAAGCCTACTAAAGAGAAAGGCGCAAAGATCAATTTCTTTGCGCCTTTTGGAAAAGTATGTAAAATATTATCCTTCTTTTTTAGGTCCACCGCCTTCCGGCCTCGGCCCACGGCTTTGATTTTGTGGCCCTTTATTTTGCGGCCCACGATTAGAACGGTTGCCCCCGCCTTGTTGCTGACCGCCAGGTTTATTTTGCTGCCCTTGTTGTCGTTGCTGGTTGTTTTGTTGTGGGTTGCGGGTTGCGGGTTGATTACCCCTGGCTTGTTGCTGACCTCCTTGTTGCTGCGGTCCACGTTGTTGTTGAGGACGTTGCTGTTGCCCGCCTTGTTTATTTTGTTGCGGGTTGCGTCCTGCGGGTTGGTTGCCACCGGCTTGTTGTTGATTCCTGCCCTGCGGAGCGTTTCGGTTTTGCCCGCCGCCCTGCTGTTGTTTTTGTTGCTGACCTTTTTCCTTGTCCCTGCGTTTGCGGCTATTGCGTTCCAGGCTTTTCAGGCTTATCTGGCCCACCAGGTCTGCGTATTCAGGTTCTACTTCTTTTGGTTTGCTTACAATTACTTCAGCAGTTTCCAGCTCTTCGGGGCGAATACCATCCCTGTTTTGTGCTTTTATTTTTTTCACCGTTTCAATGGCCAGCGGGTAATGCTTGTTGCTGTCCGCCATGCTGTACCACATCAGGTTCTTAAAAATATCTTTCTTTACCAAAAATGCACGGCCTTTGGCGGTTTCCAGCATATCGGCATCATTGGGGAAAAACTGCAAAGCATCCATATAAGTGTCCAGCTCATAATTGAGGCAGCACTTTAAGCGACCACATTGGCCACTCAGTTTGGTTTGATTGATACTGAGATTCTGGTAACGGGCCGCATTCGTATTCACACTTTTAAAATCGGTGAGCCAGGTGCTGCAACACAATTCACGGCCGCAACTACCAATACCACCTACTTTTCCTGCTTCCTGCCTTGCGCCTATCTGGCGCATTTCCACTTTTACTTTAAACTCGGCGGCGTATACTTTTATCAGCTCACGGAAATCCACCCTGTCGTCGGCGATATAAAAGAAAGTGGCTTTGCGGCCATCTGCCTGTACTTCCACTTCGGCCATTTTCATTTCCAGCTTGAGCTGGCGGGCAATGGCACGGCTGCGAATGAGTACCTGCGCTTCCCTTGCCTTGTTCTCAGCCAGTTTTGTCATATCGGCCTCGCTGGCACGACGCAACACTTTTTTTATATCAGGACTTTTTTCGTCTATTTTATTTTTCTTCAGCTGCAGGCGCACCAGTTCACCGGTAAGGTTCACCATGCCTACATCAAATCCATTGACCCCTTCCACGGCGATCATTTCGCCTTTTTCGTAAAAATGTAAAGTAGTATTCCTGAAATAGTCTTTGCGGCTGCCATTATTGAAGCTTACCTCTATAATGCGGCAACTGCTCTCAGGATCGCTGAAAGGCAGGTTGGCCAGCCAGTCGTATACATTCATCCGGTTGCAACCGCCGCTGGCGCAATGGCCATGGCTTTTACAGCCGCCCGGGGCTCCGTCTTTACCTGTACCACATGATCCACAACCCATATAGTTGAAAATTGAAAGTTATAAATTGAAAACATTAAAACAGGCGGGGAGAATATTTATTGTACCGGCGGATGTACTTCTGTCAGCATCGTTGTGTCACTCCCTTCAGCGGCATACCATTACGGAGCGGGCTGATAGCGATAAAATGCAAAAGAGTGCGACGCCAATGAAGTCGAATATTGGTTATATGCTGGCTACCAAAAAGTTGCATCATTCGCCATTTGTCTATGTTTCGACAGGCTCAACATAACAAATGGTTGTCAGCCTGAGCTTGTCGAAGGCGGGTTTTGCAGACTTTCCTGGTTACCAAATAATCTGAACCGGTAATAATTATCCCATCCTCACTGTTTCCTAATTAACCAAAATTATGGAATTGTTGCTAATAATGTGATATAACTTGATGGTGAGAGCGTGAAAGAGCATTTTGGCGTTGGCATTCCGCTCAATATAATAGATGGCATTGTCCAGCTCCTGGCTGATGGCTTCCTGCTGCTCCAGCGAACAAAGTTTATTTAATCGTAATGCAAAGTCGTCGTTCCGTAGGCTTTCGGAACTGCCCGTTTGCGTAGCACCAGTCATGCGCAGGCGGATGGCATGTTCCAGCAGGTGAATAAAATATTGCAGGAATTGCTTCTGTTTTTCCCGGCCGGTCTTGCTGATCTCATCGATCCATTTTACCTGTGCGGCCGGGCCGGTTTTGGCGATGCTGTTGAGCCAGTCACGCAGCAGTACTTCCCAGTCATCATCTGCATGGCTGAGCTGTTGCAACGCTTCATGGTAATTGCCATCGCTGATATTGGCAACCTGTGCGGCTTTGGCGGCAGGAATATTTTCCTGCTCCTGCAAGGCTGTGGTAATATCATTGGTATGCAGCTGCGGTACTTTTATTAACTGGGTGCGACTGAGAATAGTGGGCAAAATGAGCGCATCATTCTCCGCAACGAACATGAATAAAGTATTGGGTGGCGGTTCTTCTATCAGCTTTAGGAGCTTGTTGCCTTCCTTGCCCAGCATTTCGGGCATCCACATGATCAGTATTTTATATTCGGCTTCAAAGCTTTTAAGGCTCATCATGCGGATGATCTCGTTGCATTCGTGGGCGGTAATATTGCCCTGCTTGTTTTCGGCATCAATGAACTGCAGCCAGTCGTAGTTGTTGCCATAAGGATGTTTTTCCATGAACTGCCGCCACTCTACGATATAATCGGTACTCACCGGCTTATCCCCGCTTTTTTTAGGAATAACGGGAAAGGAAAAATGAATATCGGGATGGATGAGTTTGGCAGCTTTTAAACAGGAAGGGCACTCGCCGCAGCTGTCGGTGAAGGTTTCAGGTTGTGGGTTGGGAGTTGCGGGTTCTTCAGGCTCTCCAAATAATGAAGGAGCTTCTGTGGTCTGTCGTCCGTTGCCGGTGGTCGTATTCCCGTTCACTTTCTCACAAACCGTGTACTGCGCCATGGCCCTTGCGAGCGACAAAGCGCCACTGCCTTCTTTTCCCAAAAACAACAAAGCATGGCTGAGGCGGTTGTGCTGCACCATATTGATGAGTTGCTCTTTAAGATC
>CAYOLS010000177.1:0-7062 GCA_964404845.1 uncultured Ferruginibacter sp.
ACATAACCGGGTGCTGCATTGCTTTGCCAGTTAATAGCGGCAAAATTTCCGGTAGTACTTAATGCCCCGCTGCTGCCGATCTGCACATTGAATAATCCCAATGCATTGGTAGTAACCTGGCGGATTTCACTGTATTGTGGCACCGCATTTTTTACAATGCTCAATCTTACCCTGATGGTTTGATTGGCCAATGCCTGCCCTGCATTGTTGCGGGCCACCGCCTGGTAATTCATGATGTCCGGCGCCTGTGCCATGGTAAAGAGCGCAATTAAAATAGAAGTTAGTGTAGTAATAAACTGTTTCATTTTTTTTAATTATTTGTGTGAATGATCTTGTTTGATTTCAACACAAAAATGATCCGCTAAAAACCGGTATAAAAAATTATGTACTTCATCTCTGCCGGTTTTAAATCGAAGTGGATAAAAAAACATTTGAAGTGTAAAGACAGGAAATGAGAAAGTAGGAATAATAAATAAGGAATTGAAATGCCTTGCTAATAGCTAAGGGCTAAAAGCTTTTCGCTATAAAAGCAATACGCCCTGTTTTAAATCCGCCCTGTTTCAGTATAGTAAACTTTTTATCGCTCCGGTACCGCTACATCTTTGCGGAACAAAAAATAAAAAACAAAAAATCGAACTACAATGAAACAGATCAAAACAATGCTTGCTGCCTTATCACTGCTGGTCGCAGTAAATTCCTGTAAAAAAGATGCGGATGTAATTGCTCCTCCTGCAATCAGCGCCAATCCAAGGCTGGTTAAAATTACCTATGCTGGCACCAGCTATGTACAACAATTTAAATACAATGCGGAAGGCCGCCTTTCAGAAGTTGTTGACAATGATTTTATATCAAAATATTCCTATCCCGGCAGCGCTATAATTTTAGAAGTATTTAAAGCTAACAACAACAGGTTTGTTGATTGTACCAATATTGTTTTCAATAACAACAAAATAGCTTCCTTTGATTTCCGGATGTACAACAGCACAACCGGGTTGCCCGGTGACGCCGATCCAAATGTTTTTCAATATGATGCGAATGGCTACCAGGTTAAAAAATCATATACCGGTTATGTATATGACTTTACTATTGCTAATGGCAATACAGTGAGTGTTAAACAGACTGCTGCTTCGGGTACGGTAGATAATACAGTGCTGGAGTATTATGCAGACAAGCCCAACAAATTAAACATCAACCTGATGGAGAACTGGTACCTTGATCAATATATGTTTGATAAAGAGCTGCTGGGCAGGAAGAGCGCCAATCTGCCTAAAAAGATCACCAACAGTTGGTCTGTAACAGAACTGAGCTATACCATGAATGCGCAGCAGCTGCCTTCACAGATGGTAATTAAATATACGTCTACAGCTACCGGTATTTCCAGGACTACCACAGTCAATCTTACGTATCAATAAACACTTCGTTTGAAATTTAACACACTTCATTTTATTTTAACCCGCCTTACAGGTGGGTTTTTTGTCCGCAATCATTTTGTAAATAAATTACAGGCATGTACAGGTTGCTACTGGTAATTGTCATCCTTATACGCTGCATTGCTGCCAATGCGCAGGAGAGCCCTTTTGTATTTTCTCATCTTACAGAAGACAATGGTCTTGTAGACAATGTTGTGAACAGCTTTTTAAAAGACAGCCGGGGTATGCTATGGATCGGCACTTACAATGGCTTCAGCCGTTTTGACGGATCAAATTTTTACAATTATAAAAAACGAAAAGGCACCAATAGCATGCTCAATGAAGTGGTGCATAAATTATGTGAAGATAAAAAGGGGAATATCTGGGGTGCTACCAATAATGGTGTATTCTGTTACCAGCCGCAGCTTGACAGCTTTACCAATTACCCGCTGAGGGTATTTGGCAAAACAACCAATTGCTTTAATATTTTGTGCGACCGCTCCGGCAATGTATGGGCATCGAGCGGCAGTTCTGTTTTTAAATTTGACCCGGCTGCCGGAAAGTTTGAAGAAAAAGTAAAGCTGGCCACAGTTATTGATTCTGTGAGCGCTCATTTTATTGCAAAGAACGGTTTGCGGGAAGACCCTGCAGCCAATGGCTTGTGGCTGGCTACACATGCAGGCCTGTTTTTTTATGATATTTCAAAACAGCAGGTGCAGGGTAGTGGAAACATGCCTGCTGTATCACTGTTTAAAAGAAGGGATGTTACTGCATTGGCGGGTGGCAATAATGGTAATTACTGGTTCTTTGACAACGACCGGCAGGAGATCGTATCATTTAATTCGGCTACCCGCCAGGAAGTAAAAAAGATAAGCATCAAAGCTGCCATGCCGGAAGCGAATGGCGGTACTTTGTATGAAGACAGCGATCGCCGGCTATGGTTCAGCAGCTGGAGTTATGAACTGCTGATCATCGACCAGGAGGATAACAATAAAATTTATAAGCTGCTGCATCATGATGATAACAGGCGTTCTGTTGCCGGTCTTTTCTTTTGGGATGTGTATGAAGATGCTGATAACAATATTTGGTTAGGCACCATTGCAGGTATTTCAAAATGTAACCCGGAGAAAGCCAATTACAGATCCTATCAACTACCTGCGATCATTCCTGAGCTAAAAAATACTTCCATTCATTTGGCGGAACAAAACCCCGTGGATGGCACCATCTGGATGATCACCCGGTCTTCTCTTTTAATACAATACAACCCGGCTAACCAGCAATACATTGCTCATCGCTTTAAAGATGCCCAACCCGGGGCGGGAGGTACTGTTCCTGGTTTTTGCAATGGTATCAGATTCTTCAACGGTAATACCATCATTCCTACACGCACCGGCATCTGGCAGGTGAAGAAAGGCGGCAACCGCATAGTGCCATTTCAATTCTTTCCAAGTGGTTTTGAAGACCTTGTTTATACAGACATAGAAATGGATGGTGACTCTGTAATATATTATACGAATGGTACGGGCATTGTATATTGGAATCATGTTGCAGGCATATCAAAGTTGATACCGGTTCCGGGGGCGGATTCTGCCAATGCAAAAACACAGCTCATAAAACTGGTGTTTACGCCTGCACGACAGCTATGGGCATTGGCGCACAAGAATTACAGCGCTGTATTGAATGAGAAAAAAGAACTGGTAAGGGTAAATATCATTGATGATAAAACAATGCAAACCGGTTTATTCGTGGGGCTCGACCAGGACAGGAGCGGCCAGGTATGGGCGTTGGTAAGGGGTGTGGGTATCTACCATTATAATCCTGCCAATAGTTCGGTAGAGATCAAGGATGAAACGGATGGACTTGCAGGTAACAGGATACACAGGATGCTGGTGGATAAAAGCGGGCATGTATGGAATATCCTTTACAACAAAATATCAGTGTACATTCCTTTGAGAGATAAATTTTACAATTTTAAAATTCCTTACAGCGAGAGCGATCTTGACTACATAAGTTACCTTACCAGGCTGGCGAATGGTAATATCATGGGAACTATCAACAATGATATTGTTGAATTTTATCCTGAACGTTTGCTGACCATGCCGGAAAAAATAAAACCCCAGATAAGCCAGCTGATCGCATCCAATAAAAATATCTCTCTTTTCAACGAAGCAAATATTGAATTGCAGCCGGGCGAAAATACGATCCGTTTTCGCTTTGGAAGCCTTATCAATAAAGAAATATTTCCGTACGATATTGAATACAGGTTAGAAGGCGCAGAAAAAGAATGGGCTACTGCCGGTGAAAACCATGAGGCATTGTATAATAACCTTGATCCCGGCGATTACACATTTCATGTAAGGGTAAAAGGAAAGAACAGCGACTGGCAAACAGAAGAGGCAACCTTATCGTTCACGATCAAAACACCTTTTTATAAAAATGCCTGGTTCATTGCTGCAATGGTCTTGTTACTGGCAGCTGCACTTTTTATTGTTTACCGCTACCGTATTAACCAAAAAGCGAGGGTAATGATGCTGGAAAGCAAAACACAGGCATTGGAAAAAGAAAAAGCAATGGTGATGTATGAAAGCCTGAAACAACAGTTGAACCCGCATTTTCTTTTTAATTCGCTGTCGTCGCTCAACAGCCTGATAGAAGCAGAGCCCGCGGCAGCCAGTGAATTTCTTGATAGTCTTAGTACTACGTACCGCTACATTTTAAAGAGTCGTGATAATGAAACAGTTTCATTGTCTGATGAAATAAACTTTGCAGAAAATTATGTGAAGCTTCAAAAAACAAGATTTGAAAAAGGGTTTGATGTGAACATTAATATCCCGGAAGAATACCATCACCGGAAAATTGTACCTGTTACTTTGCAGAACCTTATTGAAAATGCTATCAAGCATAATGTGATCGATGCAGAAAGCCCCTTGCTGGTGAATATATACATTGAAGACAATTGGCTGATTGTTCGCAATAACCTGCAAAAGAAAAATTTCGTGGAAACCAGCAACAGGCAAGGCCTGGCCAATATGCAATCTTTATATCGTTATCTCAGCCTGCAACCCGTTGAGATAACAGAAACAAATAACTTCTTTACCATAAAACTGCCATTACTATAAAACTATTTTGTTATGAAAGCAATTATCATTGAAGACGAAACACTCATTGCAAGGGGATTGAAAAGCAAGATAGATACTGTTGCGCCCGATGTTACCATCGTAGAAACATTACCCAGTGTGAAAACAGCTAACCGCTGGTTAATGGAGAATGCTGAGCCTGATATTGTATTTGCCGACATACAATTGAGCGATGGTGTGAGCTTTGAAATATTTGAGCGCTACGAATTGAAGTGTCCTGTCATCTTCACTACCGCCTATGATGAATATGCTATCAGGGCGTTTAAGGTGAACGGTGTTGATTATTTATTAAAACCGGTGAATGTGGCAGATCTTAAAAAAGCGATCGACAAATGCAGGGTATTGATAGATAGCAAAGCAAAATTGCCAACGAGCGTGCAGGAGCTGATGCAGGTATTGCAGAGCTCTGATAAAAGCACAAAGCTGTACAAAGAAAAGTTCGTGGTAAATGTGCGCAATAACTGGGTGCCGGTATACACAAAGGATATTGCCTGCTTTGTGCGGGAGAATCTTAATTACCTCTACACTTTCAGCGGGGAAAGATATATTGTTGATATGGTAACGCTGGAAGAAATAGAAGAGCTGCTGGACCCACGGCTATATTTCCGTACCAACAGGCAAAGCATTGTAAACATCAATGCGATACAAAGTGTGAAACCGCACGACAACCAAAAGCTGACCATAACATTAAAACAACCCCTAAAAATAGAACAGCATGTAAGCCGGGAAAAAGCGCCGGGCTTTAAGAAGTGGTTTGATCAATAGAATTTTGACGGCTAATATTATACTCCCTGTAGATTATAGGAAACCGGGCGGTGAGTGACTATATTAGATGAGCTTCTGTATATTATTCGTCAAGTAAAACTACTGTTATGAAAACAAAACTCCTGGTCGTTGCTGCGCTATTCACCGTTCTATGTTCCTGTTCCAAAAAAGAGGATGATGCCGATGATACTACCATCAACCCCTGGGATGGCAGGTACAGGATAGAAGGAACCCTTACTGATCACACCGAACCTGCAATAACATGGCCCGGCAATACGTATGAGTATTGGCTGGAAACAAATTCTCCAACGCAGGTAACGCTGGTTTCCAAAAATCTTGGCATTCCCGGGCACCTCATTAGTCATGGTGGTTCACTTTCTTATTATTCACAATTTTAGTCTGGTACTCACTCTCGATCCTGCTACGCATAAGATCACCGGTATTAGCAATCATTATGGGCAGCCATCTGCCAATGGGCGCAGTGCAGTGCTTGATCCTTCGGGTGCCAATCAATGGGACCCCGTTACAAAAAATATTACCATCAAATACTGGATGGATCAAACAGGTGTAGCAGGACATAAAACTTCTTTTAATGAAACATGGGTGTATATAGGAGCGAGGTAAATTATTTGATCATACGGGCAGATTCAAAAAAGTATTGCAGCTCATTGTATGTTTGATGCTCATTTTGTAGTTTACAGCTACAATTTTAAAGTATGCAACAGATCCACCCCGAAAACCTTATCATCATTGATATTGAAACTGCTCCTGTATCTCCCGCATTTGATCTTTTAAATGGCGAATGGAAAACATTATGGGAGGAAAAGACCCAATACAGTTTGCCTGAAGGCATGAGCCCGGCAGAATTTTATCCCAAACGTGCAGGCATCATGGCAGAATTTGCAAGGATCGTTTGCATTAGCATGGCGTATTTCAACAAAGAAGATCATCACCTGAAGCTGCGGGTAAAATCTTTTTATGGATTTGATGAAAAAGAGATACTGCAACAGTTCTTAGCTACTATCAATAAAATAGAAGCGCACAATAAGAACTGGTGTTTTGCAGGGCATAATATAAAGGAGTTCGATATTCCTTTTATCTGCCGCAGGCTGCTTGTCAATCATTTTCCTATTCCACGTTACCTCGACTTTCAGAACATGAAACCCTGGGAGACGAATATTGTAGATACTTTCCAGTATTGGCGCTTCGGCGATTATAAAAATTATACTTCGTTAAAGCTGCTTGCTGCGGCTATGGGTATTCCTTCGCCCAAAGATGATATCGACGGCAGCATGGTAGGCGATCTTTTCTGGAATGGAACAGAAGAAGAAAGAAAAGAAAATTTAAAACGGATCGCAGTGTATTGCCAGAAAGATGTGATAACTACGGGGAATATTTTTCTGCGTTTTAAGAATATTGAACCATTGATAGCAGCAAATGTTGAAATAGTAGATGGATAAATACGTATTGAGAACTTTTGCTGTACAGTATTTTAGAAGGTGTATCGAATATGAGCACCTGCAAACCTATTCCGGGATCATATATAATTGTTTTGTTCCGGGTTTAAGAAATAATATGATCCTTCGAGTAGTGGAAAGTTATGAGGCTCGGTGGTTTTTTCAAATTCATTGCAAAAATCAATTCCAAATTTTTCACAGCCACCCCTTACTTTATTTACATAGTTGCTAAGTACTACTATTTTTTTTGAATGGTTACTTATTTCATTTGTTTTATCAATGAATGTATAAACC
>CAYOLS010000178.1:0-6988 GCA_964404845.1 uncultured Ferruginibacter sp.
TCCTACAGTCACTGATAACCATACAACAACCAACAATAAAACAATTTTCTTCTTCATCAGTTCATCATTAATACATTCACACTACGCTGCAGTATATTAAAAGCGATCTCTGCCATCAGGTTCTCTTTGTCAAGGGTAGGGTTTACTTCGGTAATTTCAAAACAACATATCTTCCTGTTCTGCATGAACTTGCTGATAAGATCTTCCGCCTCTCTTTCCTTTAAACCGTTGCTCACAGGCGTTCCTGTGCCTTTTGAGATGGAAGAATCCAGGCTGTCCACATCGAAGCTGACATAAATATCTGTGCAATCACTCAAATAACGTAGCACTTTACGGCTTACGTTCTCTGCGCCGATACGCCTTACTTCGCTGGTAGTGATCACTTTCATGCCATGTTTCTCTATCAATGCTTTTTCTTCTTTTTCATAATCTCTCAGGGAAATGAATACCACATCTTCCGGTAATACTTTCTGTGAAATTTTGCCGATGCTTTTCAACTGTTCCCACATCTGCGCTGTTTTTGCATCCAGCTCGTGAATAGCGTGTTCTTTATTATCGTCAGCAATGGCAGCAGCCAAAGGCATACCGTGCATATTGCCGGATGGGGTAGTGTAAGGTGTATGCATGTCTGCATGCGCATCAATCCATATCACCCCCAGCTTGCTTTTGGGTTTGGCTATTTTAATGCCCGCAATAGTGCCGCCGGCATTGCTATGATCACCGCTTAACACTACAGGAAAAAAATTTCCTTTTATACTTTCGCTCACCGCTTTGCTGATGCGTTCATTCATTGTCAGCACTCCATGTATGCGTTTGGCATAAGGGGAGTGAATAGGTTCAAACAACATTTCATTGGGCGCTTCCAGTTTTTCTGAAGGGAAATGAACAAAGAAATTGCTCATAAAATCGAGCGCTGCTATTTTGATCGCATCCACACCCATGCTGGCACCTCTTGTTCCTGCACCTATTTCGGAAGGCGCTTCAATGATTTTGATATTCTTCATATGGCAAATGTAGAGTTTATGTTTTTAATGGTTTTTTCAGGTGGTTATTACAAGATGTAAACTTTGTGCTGACTCCGATTTCGACAGGCTCAGCCTGACATTACTTTTAACATTTGTCATCTCGTTCAATAATCGCATTTCCTTCTTATCACACTGAGCTTATCGAATGCGTTACAAAACGAAGCCTGTACTAACGCCGACTTCGACAAGCTCAGCCTGACAGTACGTTTGGCATTTGTCATCTCGTTTAATAATCGCATTTCCTTTTTGTCACACTGAGCTTGTCGAATGTGTTACAAAACGAAGCCTGTACTAACGCCGACTTCGACAGGCTCAGCCCGACAGTACGTTTGACATTTGTCATCTCGTTTAATAATCGCATTTCCTTTTTGTCACACTGAGCTTGTCGAATGTGTTACAAAACGAAAGCCTGTACTAACGACGACTTCGACAGGCTCAGTCTGACAGTACGTTTGACATTTGTCATCTCGTTCAATAATCGCATTTTCTTCTTGTCACACCGGGCTTATCGAATGTGTTACAAAACGAAAGCCTGTACTAACGCCGACTTCGACAGGCTCAGCCTGACAGTACGTTTAATATTTGTCATCTCGTTTAATAATCGCATTTCCTTCTTGTCACACTGAGCTTATCGAATGTGTTACAAAACGAAAACCTATACTAACAACGACTTCGACAGGCTCAGCCTGACAGTACGTTTGTGTTGTCACTTTCGTGCATCAATAACAAAGGATCGATCCCCCTTATTGTTCCCCAGTGTTGCAACAACTTAAAACGGGTGAACATATCTTCGCTATACCAACGCTGTTTCCTTGTTTTTTGTATCACTTCCGCATGTTCCTTCATCCCGTAAGCGAAAGCCATCATGGCCTGCTTGCTGCTCCATACACTAAAGGTAGCCTGTTTTATCCAGGGCAACTCGCCGATACCAGCCGAATAAACAAAACCACCGGCAGCATTCATCTTTGCTGCTACAGGCGCCACGTTTTGCCAAAAATATTTCAGCTTACCCAGGCGGATGGTTGCTCTTGTGAGCACTGCAATGCGCCCTTCGTATGCTGATTTAGCACGCAGTTCACCGAATACTTTTTTTCCATCCCAGGTACCATGTCCTTCGATCGGTTCCAGCAACATGGTAAATAATTCGCAACCGAAAAAGCGATACCATTTTTTTATAAATGAACCATAAGCAGGATCAGTTTCTGTTACAGCAGCATCTTTCATCACACAGAGTATTGCCCATTGCTGCCAGTCCGGCCGTTTATCAAATGTGCCGTTCTTGCCCGTACCCATCAGTTTGTAAAAGGCTATTTTTTTATTGAACCACAAAGGCAAATGATGCAGGGCCATCGCTGCAATAGCAAAGGGAATAAACCTTTTCCTGTACCTGATAATACTGAGTGAAACGAGCGGCATACTGCTGCAATATAAAGCAAAGCGGCCTGTAACAAAAATACCTGTTACCCCGTTTCAGGATTTAATTATTAATTAAATTGACATAAAATGAAGGATATGAAACCTTACAGTTTACTCTTTTCTTTACTATTGACTTCACTGGTAAGTTTTGCCCAGCATACCCAATTAGGGAAGGAGGGAGACAGCCTGTATAAAATAAAAGAATACAATACCGCAGCGCAGCGTTACCTGGCTGCTTCTGCAAAAGCGCCATTGTATGTGAATCCTAAGGGCTGGGTATACAATGCGGCCTGTTGTTATGCTTTGTTGAACGATGAGGCGAATGCAATTAAATATCTTGACCAGGCATTGTATAAATACCAGTATAAAAATTATGATGGCTTGCTGGCAGATAAGGATTTTACATTACTGCACAATACGGCATACTGGAAAAAGCTGAAACGGTATATTGATAAAGAAAAAAAGAAATTGGGCGATCCTGCAAAAGTTCAGCTGGTGACTACTGATATTCATAATTTCTGGACAGCCTATGATGCAGCTGCAAAAGATACCGCCAACCGCAAACAAATATTCACTGATCTGTATTTCAATAAAGCCACACCGGGCTTGCAGGATTATTTCCAGTTAAAGATCGGTACGGTAAATGCATTTGTAAAAAACCAGGACAATAAAAAAGATTTCTATAGAGCCATTCGTCCGCTCACTTTAAAGGTAGATGTAATGACAAAAGAGATCAGGAGCTATCTTGTAAAATTGAAGGAACTATACGCTGATGCTGTTTTTCCCAACATTTATTTTGTGATCGGCCGCTGGAACTCTGCAGGTACCGCTTCCGACAAGGGCATGCTGCTTGGTGTAGACCAGCAGGTTAAAACACCTGACATTCCCTTGCACGAGCTGAACCTTTGGGAAAAGAATAATTTTCAACCGGCGGAAAGGCTGCCCATTATTGTAACGCATGAGCTGATCCATTCGCAGCAGGCAAAAATGAAAGAAGATACTACGCTGCTTTGTTATGCAGTGATAGAAGGCATGGCAGATTTTATGTGTGAGCTTATCACGGGCAAAAATCCCAGCCAGCGCCAGCACGATTTTGCCAAAACAAGAAAGAAGCAGATATGGGAAGATTTTAAGAAAGAAATGTTCCTGCAACGCTATTATAACTGGATCGCCAACGGCGACCAGGAATCTGAAGAAAAGCCCGCCGACCTTGGTTATTATGTTGGTTACGAGATCTGCAAAGCCTATTATGATAATGCGAAAAATAAAAGACAGGCTATCATGGATTTTTTCAATATACAGGATTATAAAGCCTTCCTCGAAAAAAGTGGTTATGACGAAATAATGAGCAAGCTACCATAAATGAAAGAGCCGCCTTTTAAGAGCGGCTCTTTCATTTAAAGCGATCCTCAATAATTATTAATTAAATAATTATTGATTAGAATTGTTCCAGTCCACTGAAGAAAAATGCGCCTTCAATAGCAGCATTTTCATCGCTGTCGCTACCATGCACAGCATTTTCACCGATTGAAGTAGCATATTTTTTGCGGATAGTACCTTCTTCTGCCTGCGCAGGATTGGTAGCACCGATCAGTTTACGGAAATCTTCCACTGCATTGTCTTTTTCCAGGATAGCAGCAGTGATAGGTCCACGGCTCATAAATTCTACCAGTTCGCCATAAAAAGGGCGTTCTTTGTGCACTGCATAAAATTCACCTGCTTTTTGTGCGCTCAATTGGGTTGTTTTCATTGCTACGATACGGAAACCCGCTGCGTTGATCATGGCTAAGATCGCCCCTGTATGACCATTTTGGGTAGCATCAGGTTTGATCATCGTAAATGTTCTATTGCTCATTTTTTCAATTTTGCCGCAAAGATAAGGGGAGGGAGTGAATAGTCAATAGTTAATAGTCAATAGACTATGGTCCATAGCAGCGTATTAAAACCGGGAATATTTATATATCACGGAGATTAAACTAAGTTAGCTCCCCCAATTTTATGATCCTTTAATAATAATGTAAGCTGCGCTATGTACCATGGATTAGGGACTATGGACTTTTTGCCCCTTGAAATTTATCATTCTTTAACAATTCCCAAACCCCTCTATCGACCATGGCCTATGGACTATCGACCAAAAACCCTACATTTGCGCCCACATTATGCAAGCGATAGAAGGAATTTTTTGGGAGCTCATCAATCCAAAAAAAATAGTAATCACCATGCACCAGAAGCCCGATGGCGATGCCATGGGTTCTTCACTGGGGTTGTTTCATATATTGAACCAACTGGGGCACCAGGTAACGGTTATTTCACCAACAAACTGGGCATCTTTTCTTAACTGGATGCCGGGTTGCAAAACGGTGATAGATTACGAAAAAAATAAAGAAAGATCAGAAACGCTTATCAATGAAGCAGACTGGATCTTTTGCCTGGATTTTAATACCCTGAGCCGTACCAAAAATATGGAACAGGTATTGTCGGCAGCTCCGGGCCAAAGGATACTGGTTGACCATCACCAGCAACCGCAATCAGAAATGTTTGCCTATGGTGTGAGCGATACCAGCAAAAGTTCTACTGCCGAAATGATCTACGATTTTATCATTGCTTCGGGTAACGATAAACTGATCAACAGTGATGCGGCAGAATGCATTTATGCCGGCGTGATGACAGATTCCGGCTCCTTCCGTTTTCCTTCCACCACGGCCAATGTGCACAAACTGGTAGCATTTTTGAAAGAAAAAGGCTTGCAGCACAGCAAAGTGCATGAAGCTATCTACGATAATTTTTCTGAGAACAGGCTGCGCTTTATCGGCAATGTGCTGCTCAACAGGCTACAGGTATTTTACGAATATAATACGGCGCTGATCGCTATTCCGCAGGCTGACCTGGTCAAATATGATATCAAAACAGGAGATACGGAAGGCCTGGTGAATTATCCTTTGAGCATTGAAGGCATTAAACTCGCAGCCATCATCATCGACAGGGGAGAAGAGCGCAAATGCTCTTTCCGCAGCAAAGGAAATTTTGATGTGAATACTTTCGGGCGCACTTATTTTAATGGCGGCGGACATTTTAATGCAGCAGGAGGACAAACCTACCAGTCGCTGGAAGAAGCTGTAGAACTTTTCATAACAGCCATGAAAGAGAATAAAGAACAATTGGCAACTTATAAATTTTAAAATTTAAATAAACACGAAAACAAAATGAGAAAAGTTTCTTTTGTAGCAGCCCTGGCCATTCTGGCGCTGAGTGCTTGTAAAGAGTCATTCAAAAAAGGAGAAAAAGGGGTGGAATACAAGATATTGGCATCCGGTTCCGGCGATAAAATAAAAGTAGGCGATTTCATGCACCTGGAGATCGGCCAGTTTTACAACAATGGTAAAATTGATTCCCTGTTGTCTGATACCCGTACAAGTCCACAGGGGCCGATGATCCAGCCATTGGATACTGCTATGATCCCTTCTGAATTTTCTGCTATATTAAAACAACTGAGAAAAGGCGATAGTGCTGTTGTAAGGATTTTGACCGACTCTATTTTTAAAGATATGCCAGGCGCTATGCCACCGGCTTTCAAAAAAGGTCATTATGTGCTTACCACCATCAAAGTGGTTGGTATCTATAAAACACAAACTGCTGCCGACAGCGCAAGGGTGAAAGCCATGGAGCTGGCACAGCTAAGGATGAAAGCTGTAGCTGATGAGCAACTGAAAAAAGATGATAAGATCCTGAAAGATTACTTCGCAAAAAATAAGATCAACGCTGTTAAAGGCGAACTGGGAACTTATGTAGAAGTACTGCAACCTGGTACCGGTGCAAAAGTGGATACTTCTTCTGTTGTGAGTATCAACTACACAGGTAAAACCATGGAAGGCAAAACATTTGATTCTAATACAGATCCTGCTTTTAACCACGTAAAACCATTACTGGCCAACCTTACCAACGACCCAAGCCTGGGTATGAGGGTAGTATCTGGCTGGAACGACGGTTTGAAATTGCTGAACAAAGGTGCAAAAGCTAAATTCTACATTCCTTCTTCTCTGGCCTATGGTCCGCAAGGAAATGGTGGTGATATTGCTCCAAACGCTATCCTTATTTTTGATATCGAAGTATTGGATATCCTGGACAGGTCACAGGCTGCAGCAGCCGCAGCGGCAGAGCAAAAAATAATGCAGGATATGCAGAAAAGATATATGGACAGCATCCAGAAAGCGAATCCACAGCAAGAAACTGTTCCTCAATCGAAATAATCAATGATCAGTAATTAATAATTATTGATTACTGATCATTAAAGAGGCTTCCAAAATGGAAGCCTCTTTTTATTTATGCGCTTTTATAAAATTCGAGGAGGCCGATGGCTTCTTTTGCTTCCTTAACATCATGTACCCTTAAAATGCCGGCACCATTTTGTAAAGCAAGCGTATTTAAAACGGTAGTTCCGTTTAATGCCTGTGCGGCATCTGTACCCAGTGTTTTATAGATCATTCCTTTGCGGGAAAGTCCTGCGAGTACTGGCCTGTCAAGCATTTTGAATACAGCCATTTCTTTCA
>CAYOLS010000179.1:0-6966 GCA_964404845.1 uncultured Ferruginibacter sp.
GTACTGTTCTTTGTTTAATTCTGATTGTAACATTTCGAAATAATCAGGAACAATTGCTGCAACCTCTTCTTGTGTCCAATCGATAGCCATTTTGAAATAATTTGAAAATCTAAAATAAGTTTGAGATGCTATATTATTAAAGCTTATAGTTTTTAATTAAACGTTATCAAAAAACTTAATTGCAAATTCACAAAAGTCTTTTATTACTTCTTTGTCTAAATCAAACTCTGCACGACTGCCCAAATAATTTTTACTACTTGGAGTGATTTCTTTGCCGGCATGTAATTCTTCCACCGTAATGCATTTGATATGTTTTTTTGAAACAAGTACTATATAAGCATTCGTGTAAGGGTAATTTTTAGGGAGGTCACTGAATTTAAATTCGCCACTCGCTCTAAATTTTACTTCAACAAAATATACTTCCTTGCTTTTAGGATTTTGCATTACAAAATCGGGCATGCGCCTAATCTCTAATGCAACATCAGAACGTACTCCTTTCAATAGATCCATGATGCCTGGGATAGTATTTTCCATGCCAAATCGGAATACATTATACCCAAGACTTAAAAACAACTCTTGTATAAGCGTTTCAGCAATACGCCCTTTAATCATACCATATCGATATGCTCTATCTTTATCAGATAGCCCTCCAGGCTCAACAGGAGTGTGATCATTTTTATCTTTGTAGCAATCAAAACAAAGTCCTCCATCAAATTTTGTGTAAGCCTTGCACTTTATACATTCTGGCATGGGGAATTATCTTATCGTAGTTAGTTTCTGCTAATGTATGTAAAATTTTGAGCTGTAGCTCAGAAAGAATTCAGTCGGATTTTACCATAAAAAAAGCGGCTGCTTCCGCAACCGCTTCCATATTCAAAAGGTTATACTTTATTGTTTAATAAACCGGAAGGTTTCGCCGTTCGTTGTGCGGATATGGTACACACCATTCGCCCAGTTGCTTATTTCCAGCCTTGTTACATTGTTTAAAATAACTTCCGTCATTACAGCGCCCGATGCATTGATCACTCTTGCACGCTGGCCTTTAAATGCATTGTCTTTTAAAGTAATGGTGAGCTGGTTGCTGGCAGGCACCGGCGATAATACCAGGCCTTTGGCTGCAGCAAAGCGTACCAGCACTACATCGCTGTAGGTAAAGCTGCCATCTGCATCTATCATTTTTAAGCGGTAGTAATTGTTGCCGCTCAGCGGGGCAACATCTGTTGTATTGTAAAAATTATTACCGCTGCCCGCAGCTGCTACCGTTGCTACCGCATCATAATTGCTGCTGCCATCTGCGCTGCGTTCTACGATGAATTTAGATGTATTTACTTCGTTGGAAGTTTTCCATTGCAGGTTCACCTGGCTGCCCGCAGGCTGTGCGGTAAACTCCAGCAGGTGGAGCGGCAAAATGCCGGTAATGATGGGCACGCTGTATAATTCCAGGCCGGTGCTGGTATTGCCTGCCACAAAAATAAGGTTGTTGCCTGCAAGGGTCATTGCTCCAAAGTTGGAGCTTTCCGGGCCTGCTACCAGCTCTGCATACAGGCCGGTGGTAGTACCATCATAGCCCCATAATTCAACACCCCTTGCAGCAGTATACGCAGTAAAATAAACAGTTTGTAAACCTGCATGCCAGAAGAAGCTGGCAGGGTTGGAGCTTCCTGCACCTGGTACAATATCGGTTACCATAACAGTGCCTGCTGCCGTACCATCTGTTCTCCACAGCTCACGGCCGTTGGTGCCGTTGTCGGCGGAGAAGTACATGTAGTTGCCGCACACCGTTAAGTTCTGCGGGGTAGAAGAAGCAATGCCCGGGTTGATGTTCTTTAATACCACGGTTCCCGCATTGGTACCATCTGTTACCCAAAGCTCCACGCCATCGGTAGCGCTGTAGGCAGTAAAGTAAATTTTATTTTTAAAAGCAGTGAGTGTACCAAATTCTGTATCGGCGGGGCCGGAAGTAATTTCCTTTACCATGGTAGTGCCTGCATTGGTACCGTCGCTTTTCCACAGCTCGTTGCCATTGCCGTCGTACGCTTCAAAATAAACGAAGCTGCCGGTGCCGGGGTAGGCAAAATTGCTCGGCGCACTGTTGGCACCTGCAGAAGTAGTGTTGATGTCTTTGATAAGGCCACCATTGCCGGTAGCGCCTGTAGAGCCAAACAATTCCCATCCGGTATTGGCCGGGCCCTGGTCGAGCCCTGCAAACAACAGCATGCTGCCGTTGCTGATGATATCAGGAATAGTACCGCTGCTGCCTGGTGAGGAGCCGCCGCTTCCTGATACAATATCTTTCACCATTACCGTACCTGCATTGGTGCCGTCTGTTTTCCAGAGTTCGTTACCATTCACACCGTCATTAGCGCCGAAATAGAGAGCGCTGCCCAGCTGGCAGAAATTTCTTGGAGTGGAACTGCCGGTACCGCTGTTGATGTCTTTTACCAAAACGGTTCCTGCTACAGTGCCATCGGTTTTATACAGCTCCGTACCGGTAAGACCTGCAGTGGTACCTGCATTGGCAGCAAAATAAATGTTGCCATTGAATGCCGCAAACCTTGCAGGAGAAGAAGATGCGCCTGCCGCTGTATTGATGTCTTTCAGCAGCATGGTTCCTGCAACAGTACCATCCGTGCCCCATACTTCCTGGCCGTTGGTGCCATCAGTAGCAGAAAATATTACCTTGTTACCAAGCGTGGTTAAAGATGCAATGGCAGAGTTGCCCGATTCAGGACTGATGTTCTTGAGCATATTGGTTCCGCCGCTGGTACCATCGC
The DNA here is from genome assembly GCA_964404845.1 of uncultured Ferruginibacter sp. Lineage (GTDB taxonomy): Bacteria > Bacteroidota > Bacteroidia > Chitinophagales > Chitinophagaceae > Ferruginibacter. Next base: position 2,775 of record CAYOLS010000179.1, read on the forward strand.
TCTTCCATAATTCCAGGCCGTTGGTGCCGTTATCGGCGCTGAACAAAATATAATTGCTGGTAGCAGAAATATTTGCAATGGCAGAACCGGTAGCACCCGGGTTAATGTCTTTTACCATTACCGTGCCTGCATTGGTGCCATCGCTTTTCCATAACTCAATGCCGTTGGTATTGTTGTTGGCTAAAAAATACAATGCGCCATTCATTACAGTAAACTGGTCGGGCGCAGCATTGCCTGCACCACTGTTGATGTCTTTTACCATTACCGTACCTGCAGCGGTACCGTCTGTTTTCCATAGCTCTGTACCATTGGTACCATCTGTTGCCCTGAAATAAACTGTATTGCCCATGGCAGTTAACCTGAAAGGGGAGCTGTTGCCGGCACCGGGGTTGATGTCTTTCAGCATTACCGTACCTGCATTGGTACCATCGGTTACCCAAAGCTCCGTACCATTAGCCACTGTGTTGGCAGAAAAATACAGCTTGCCATTCATAAGGCAGAAATAGTTGGGATTGCTTGCATTCAATATGCCGGAAGTGCTGCCCGTGCTGATATCTTTTACCAGCACCGTACCTGCGCTGGTGCCATTGCTTTTCCATAATTCAGAACCTGTGCTGCCGTCATCACCGCCAAAATAGAGATCTTCGCCCCAGATAAATGTAGCGCCGTTTACGCCGCCTGCATACGATAGGGGATTGATCTCTTTTACCAGTCCAGTACCTGCTGCGGTGCCATCGCTTTTGTATAATTCATAATTGCCGGCGGAAACCGCATCGGAGGCAGAAAAATAAACTTTGGTGCCGGTGCCGATCACCCTGTTGAGTGCGCCGCCCAGGTAGCCTGCAATAATTTCTTTTACTACTACTGTTCCTGCAGCAGTGCCGTCTGTTTTCCAGAGCTCGTCGCCGGTGAGGTTGTTGGTAGCGGTAAAGAGCAGTCCTGCCGGTGTTGGCCAGAGGTTGTTTACGTTAGAACCTGCCGTACCGCTGTGAATATCTTTTACCAGCACAGTGCCTGCGGTGGTGCCATCTGTTTTCCATAGCTCAACACCATTGAGGCCATCATTGGCAGCAAAATAAAGTGCGCTGTTATACACCGTAAAATAGTTGGGTGAAGAGGAGCCACTGCCAATGTTGATGTCTTTCAGCATAATGGTGTTGCCGCTGGTGCCGTCTGTTTTCCATAGCTCAACACCATTGAGCCCATTGTTGGCAGCGAAATAATAATTGCTTCCCATCCATGTTCCTTTGTTGGGAGTAGATGGAACACCAACTGTGGTGGTATTAATGTCTTTTAATAAAGTTGGGGTGATCTGTGCCGTAAGGCAATAGCTGTACATAAGCAGCAGGGTTGTCGTAAGACAACGGAGAGTACGGTTGTTCATTTTATTAGATTGGTTTAAGAAGCGGCAAAATTAATAGCAAAATATTTTCGCATCCAAATAAAAGAAGGCGATAATACTAACATGCGTAGAAAAAGTTCGAAAGGGCCGTAGAGTTACGAATGCTGGTAAGTAAAATTACTGTTGATGAATGATAAATCTTTAAAGCTGTATTACCCGTTTTATATTCACCTGCTGCAAAAAATGTTCATCATGCGATACAATGATCAAAGTGCCCTGGTAATCGTTGATGGCATTGGTGAGTATCTCTACATTTTCTATATCAAGATTATTGGTGGGCTCATCTAAAATGATCATATCCGGCGCCTGCCCGCCAATGAGCAGGCAACAGAGCATAAGCCGCATTCTTTCTCCGCCGCTCAGTGCAGCGCATGATTTATCCCAGTCGTTCCTGGTGAATAAAAAACGGCTGAGCCTTATTTTGATCCCGTGTTCTTCAAGTGCGTTCGTGTTGAACTGCAGCGCCTGTTGATACACTGTTTTATTATTGTCGATCAAAGAATAATCCTGGTCTATATAAATAGCATTGCTGAGAGCGTTGTGAATGCTGCCTGTTGCAGGAACTATATTGCCCAGTATGATATTGATCAGGGTCGTTTTGCCGGAACCATTTGCACCTTTCAATGCAATGCGTTCACCACTGCTGATGAGCAGGTGGATATTGTTTTGCCAGAGAAGTTGCCCGTTGTAGGCGTGGTTGATGTCTTTTCCATTGAACAGGATCTTTCCCCGGTGCAAAGCTGAATGATCAAAATCAAATTTCATCCTGCTGATGCCTGGCAATGTATCCCGGAGGTCTTTCAGTTGTTTTGAAATGTCGTCAATTTTACCGGCGTGTACTTCTTTCATTTTTGCAGTGCTCTGTTCTGCATTGTTGCGCAGCGTATTCATCATGATCTTTGCAACGCCGGCATTTTCCTGTTTTCTTTTTCCCCGGCTGTCAAGCTTTTGCTGCCGCTCTATTGACTCCCGTTCTTTTTCCTTTGCCTTGCGCAAGGCCTTTTCCTTATCATGAATGCTGGTATGCAACGCATTGGATTCTGCCTGCTTTTGTGCTGCATAAAAATCGTAATTGCCTGCATACACACTGATCTTATGCTCACTTAATTCGCAGATCTTATCCACCAGGTTCAGCAGTGTTTTGTCATGCGATACAACAACCAATGTGCTTTTGGCTGACTGTATAAAACTGTAAAGCAATTGCCTGCCTTCAGTATCCAGGTGATTGCTGGGCTCATCAAGCAAAATGATTGCCGGCTCATGGATAGCAATGCCTGCCAGGAACACTTTTGTTTTTTCGCCGCCGCTTAAAGTGTCCATTTTTTGAAAAAGGTCTGTGCCGTTCAGCTGCCAGGCATTCAAAGCCTCCCGGCAGCGTTCTTCTACAGACCAGTCGTCGTTGAGCGCTGCAAAATGTTCTTCGCCAGTATCACCGTTCAGTATCGCTTTGAGCGCCCTCAGCTTATGGTCAATATTCAATGCCTCTGCGATCGTTAAATGATCGTACTGGCCAAAATGCTGTGGTATATAATAAAGCGATGCAGGTGCAGTGTATATGCCCGAGGAGGGTTGCAATACACCTGCCATTATTTTTAATAAAATGGATTTGCCGATCCCGTTCTTGCCTGTGAGCGCAATTTTATCCCTTGTATTTACGGTAAGACTGATATCGCTGAATAATAAAGTTTTGTCGGGATGCAAATAGGAAATGTTCTGCAACAATAGCATGATCTCTTTCTTTAAATAAGAAACAATGGGCATTCATCCTGTGATGCCGTTTTAAACCCTGTTTAGAAAGAAATGATTTTACATGTTTGCTATAGGTTGCTCCTGTGGAGGATGCAAATATACGATGGTTTTTTAAATCACAGTTTTAAAGGCCGCTTAGTATGTTGATATTTTCTGCTACGTTTTTATTTTCAAAAAGGCGGATGATCTTCAGTCCTATGTTTTTTAAGGTAGCAGGATGGATGATGGCATTGGCCACTTTTAGCACAATATTGTCTGTTGCTTTTATGATATGCTCCCTGTTGCTGTTTGCATCGGTGCATAGGATCACAGCATTTGCCCAGGCCACTTCCCTTGCTTTTACAATGCTGAAGTTGATGGTATCATTTACTACCCTCGGATCGATCTTGCTCAAAAAGATCGCCGGCCAGGAGATTTTGGTGAAGCGGGGTTGCAGCTGGCTGTATACATCTGCAATGGTATCGTTGATCTTTACAAAGTCTGCCTGCAGGTCATGAATATTATCTGTTGTTGAAATGTCTGCAGCCGCAATGCCCAGGTCTAAATTGATATGGGCGTTGATGCCGAGCAATAAATGCTGCACTACGATAAGATCATTGCGCTGGGCTGCATCAAAAGCTGTTTTCCAGGAAGCGGTAACAGGACGACCGTTTGTAAAATCAAAATAAGCCTGCAGGTAGCGGTTGGCAAATACTACATCCAGCTTTTCCATGCGGGCAGCATCCCGGAACATGTTTTTATTCATGCCTGCTTCCACTGCTGCTGTCATCATTTTATACAGCGTAGCAAAATAGCCCAGCCTTGATTGCTGTTGTTTGCAATCGGCGATGATAACATCTAAAATATTGATGACTTCCCGGATGGTGGTGGCTTGCATGCTGTAAAGATAGATAGGAGATATGAACTATGAGCGATGAGTGATGAGCGAAGCGCAGACCCTGCTTGTCACGCTGAGCTTGTCGAATGTGTTACAAAACGAAACGTTCATTCTAACCCGACTTCGACAGGCTCAGCCTGACAAAACGTTTATTTAACGGGCTC
>CAYOLS010000180.1:0-6963 GCA_964404845.1 uncultured Ferruginibacter sp.
GCTGGCGTTGTTTTTTCCGCCGTCGTGATCGAAGAACACACCGGGTGAACGGTGCAGCTGGCTAACCACTACCCTTTCAGCACCATTGATAACGAAAGTACCACGTGGTGTCATGTAAGGAATGTTTCCTAAGAATACATCCTGAACGATGGTTTGAAAATCCACATGCTCTTCATCATTACAGCTCAGGCGCAGCTTTGCTTTTAAAGGCACAGCATAGGTAAGGCCTCTTTCAATACACTCATCCAGCGAATAGCGTGGAGGATCTACGAAGTAATCCAGGAACTCCAGTACGAAAATGTTACGTGTATCGGTAATAGGAAAATTTTCCTTGAATACACGGAACAACCCTTCATTGTTACGTTTGTCGGGTGTTGTCTCTAACTGGAAGAAATCTTTAAACGATTGAATCTGGATACCGAGTAAATCGGGTTGCTCTGCTATCAGTTCAACTTTACCGAAATTGATACGTTTAGCAGCGGTTGTTTTTGTTGCAGACATATTGTAATTAAAACGTTTTAGTGTGCGTGAGCCTTGCATTCCGGTGTGGATTAAAACCAACTAATGCCACTAACCCGAAATTAAAGGAGGGCAAAGGTAGGAATATTATTTCAGATTTCAGGGAGCGAATTTTAGATTTTTAGCGTTTTGGAAAGGTTTTTGATGAAATGGCGATTTTTCAAAAAACCGACAAAATTTCCTGCTAATAAAAAGAGCCGGGCGATGCCGGCTCTTTGAAGCATTATATTAAAATTTTACCATATTTTGGCCCTGTCGGCAGGTTTTAGGTACATTTTATCACCCTCTTTTACGCCGAATGCTGTGTAAAACGGCTCAAAATTGGACAAAGGACCATTTACCCGGTATACAGAAGGGGAATGCGGATCTACATTTACCAGCATTCTTATTGTTTCATCCCTCATTTTTTCCCTCCAGGATTGTGCAAATCCGAGGAAAAAGCGCTGATCGGGAGTAAAACCGTCTATTTTTTCATTGCCTTTACCCTGTTGGGTCATTTTAAAGGCATCATAAGCTATGGCAAGGCCACCTATATCGGCAATATTCTCACCCTGGGTAAGCTCGCCGTTCAGGTGCAGGCTGTCCAGCACTTTAAAAGCAGCATACTGGTTCACCACCACTTTTGTTTTTGCCTTGAATTTTGTACCATCTTCAGGGGTCCACCAGTTTTTGAGGTTACCGGATTCATCATACTGGCTACCCTGGTCGTCGAACCCGTGGGTCATTTCGTGGCCAATCACCATACCGATGGCTCCATAGTTAATGGCATCATCAGCGCCTAACGCAAAGAAAGGTTGCTGTAAAATACCTGCCGGGAAAACGATCTCGTTATTGGAAGGGTTGTAATAGGCATTCACTGTAGGTGCGCTCATACCCCACTCTGTGCGGTCCACATCTTTTCCAATTTTATTGATGTCTTCTTTTTCGTTGTGTGCTGCGATGCTTTTAGCACTGGCGAAGAAGTTATTACGGTCGATGGTTACATCATCATAACTTTTCCATTTATCAGGATTGCCGATCTTTTTAAGGAAGGTAGACAGCTTGGCTTTTGACCTTGCCTTGGTACTGTCGCTCATCCAGTCCAGCGCATTGATTCGTACTTCAAATGCTTTTTGAAGGTTGGTCACCATTTCATCCATGCGCTTTTTTGCATCTGCTGTAAAATATTCTTTTACATACAACTGGCCGAGCAGCTCAGGCAAACCGCCGTCAACGGTGTTCACCATCGTCTTCCAACGGTCGCTTTGTTTTTTAGCGCCGGTGAATACTTTGTTGTATTCAAAGCTGGCATCCCTGAATGCTTTTGACAACAGGCTTGCATTGGAAGCGATGTAATCGAATTTCAGTTTTGTTTTCCAGAGATCGATTGATTTGGATGCAAGCAAACCATTCAATGCTGCGAAGTAGCCGGGTTGCGCTACGTTCACACTATCAGCTTTTACACCGAGTTTGGTATAGAGTTGCGACCAGCCGATGTTGGGCATTTGCTTATCAAGATCAGCTACCGCTTTTTTATTGTAATTTTTTTCAGGGTCACGCAGTTCCACGGGTGAGCGGTGCGATCTTGCAATTTCTGTTTCCAGTGCAAGGATATCCGCTGCATTCTTTGTTGCAGTAGCACTGTCAACACCATTAAGCTCAAACATTTTTTTAACGAAGCTTGTAAAAGCATTCCTGATGGCTACAGAAGAAGAATCTTTTCTTGTGTAATAATCTTTCTCCGGCAGCGATAAACCTGATTGGGAGAAAACGGAAATATATTTTGAGCTGTTCTTATCATCGGCGCCTACATAGAAGCCGAGCAATTCACCATCGCCGGTCTTGTAACCTTCCTGCAGCATGGCCATCATTTCTTTGTAGTCTTTCAGCGCATCAATTTTTGCGAGCATGGGTTTCAATGGTGCAGCACCTATTTTATCCAATGCTGCCGTATCCATACCTGCTGCATAATAATCGCCTACTTTTTGTTCAAGACTACCTTTGGCTGCACCACTTTTTGCTGCATTCTCCAATATACCTTTTAATTTTTTCTGGTTGTCTTCGTATATCATATAAAATATACCCCAGCCAGACTGGTCATCGGGTATTTTTACATTTTTGATCCAGCCGCCATTGGCGTAGGAAAAAAAGTCGTTACCGGGTGAAACGGATCTGTCCATACCAACGGTATCAATGTAGGGAGCGACAGCCGCAGCTTCGCCTGTTTTTGCTGATTGGTTGCAGGAGGAGACCACTGCGGTGAACCCCAGTGAAATGGCTGCAATAGAAAATATTTTCATCGTTTTATTTTATGTAAATATGATGAAATTATTAAGAAAATGAAAATAGATACATGACCGGCAAATAAATGCCCCGGCTGTTAGCCGGGGCATTATGATAAGTATCCGCATGTAAAAAAGGGGCATGCTTATTTTATGTACTGGCGCAATTTCCAGGCATTTTTTTCATGCTCCCTGATGAGGTCGGTGAGAAAATCTGCTGTACCTACATCTTTATAGTCTTCATCGCATTTATCAATGTTCTCCCTCAGCGTGCGGATCATGGTCTCATGATCGGCCAGCAGCTCTTTGAGCATCTGGTCCTCTGTAGGAATTTTACCGGCTGATTCTTTCAACTGGCTGAGCTTTGCAAATTCTTCCGTGGTACCTATGGCCACACCACCGAGCGAAGTGATCCTTTCTGCAATTTCATCAATAGCTTTCTCTACGCCTTCGTATTGCTTTTCAAAGAGCAGATGGTACTCCATAAAATCTGGACCTTTTAAATTCCAATGGAATTTGCGGAGCTTGATGTAAAAGATATTGGCGTCTGCCAGTGTTTTGTTCAGCAGTGCGTAGATCTTTTTAAGATTGGCGTCTGATATCCCGATATTAACTTTCATGATTTATTTTTTTTAAGGTGATCGTTATAGTTTTATAATAGCCGTCATTCCATTGGCATCCCCGGTGCTGTAAGGCAGGAGTGTTAAGTTACTATTTTCCCTGTTCCTGTGAAAGTGCGGCACCAGTATTCCTGAAAGCACGCCCAGCGGTACGCCTACCATTACATCTGTAGGAAAATGCTGGCCTGCTCTTATTCTAAGTAAACCCGTAGCTAAAGATGCGCTTCCTGCAGCCGTATACAATATCCACTTGTTTTTCATGTTGGGATGATAATCTGAATAAACCTTTGCCATAAAAAAAGTAGAAGTCGCCACAAGACCGGGATGTCCTGCAGGAAATGAATTGCGGGCACCGCCGCCTCTTCTTGTTCCCATTTCAACATTAGGATTATACGCATAGGGCCTGAAGCGGCTGGCAGACATAGCGGAAACGGTATATACCGTTCCGGTGATGGCCATTGCCTCCAGGTATAACAAGCCAATTTTTGCAGCATCCTTTCTCATTCTTTTATCAAGTAAAAAAATAAGCGGGGCAGGCATGGAACCATAGAAAAATTTATCGCTGGCATTCTTTGCTTTTTCTGAATAGTTATCAGCGGTTGACCTGTCAATAGAATTGAGATCATCTGGATCAAGTGCCAGTATCTCTGCTTCAGGTACTTTGTCTCTTCCATAAATTTTACTGAAGGCATACAGTGTCCAGGCTGTCCCCACAGCGGTGATTGGAATATCAAGACCGTATTTCATTTTATACACTTTGTTTGCCTTCTTCTGTTCGCTTACAATGGTACTGTCTATTAACTGGGTAAATGCATTGGGGGAAAATAACAAAAGGATAAACAGCTGATAAAAAACTTTCATACTTTTTCTTTGCAGAACTGTATTTCAATTATTATTCCAATCAATCCGGGATAATTTTCAAAAATTTCAGGAGTAAAAGTGTAGAAATATGTCCGCCATTTAACAAAAATATTCCGCAACATAGTACTTAATAAAGAAAGGGCAACAAAGACGATCTTTTGTTTAAATGGTTACATCATATCTTTTAAGTTTATCATTGTCGCATTAATTCTACATGCTTAAAAATGAACTGCCCTGAACTTCGCTGCCCTTTAAAATAAAAAGCGAACAAACAGGCATTCAACTTTTAGTACGCTTAAGGACCACCGATATTCCTCCAAACCTTTGTGCATTAAAAAAAGAAATAGCATGCATTTTTTTATAGTAGAAAGCCGGACGATGGTGGCGGAATTATTATCATTAAGGCTAACAGATATTTACCGGGAAAGCACTGTTCATATTTTTAAAAGCGGGCAGGCTGCAATCGATTTTTTCAATACAACCGATATAAAAATTACAGCTGGCATTATTATCTCTAATCTTTTTTTTCGTGACATTGCAGGTTATAACCTGATAATGCAATACCAGCATTGCACTAAAAAATATGGTGAGGGTAAAATAAAAACAATTATCATTTCTTCAGTTGAAGACACCGATACTATAAAAGAAGTTTTATCAGCAGATGTGCATGGGTTTCTTTCCAAAGAAGTATCATTAGTCGATTTAAGGAATTGTATCGATACTGTTTTACAAGGCAGCCGATATTTAAGTCCAGCTATACAACAATTCTTATCTACAGAGAATGACCAATCTACAACCACCAATTCCCTTTCTCAAAGGGAAACAGAACTCCTAAAAAAAATATGTATGGGAAATACACTTCCGGAAGCGGCAGGAGAATTAAATATCAGTATTAATACCGCCAAAAGCTATTATAAGAATATTATGAAAAAATTCAGAGTTAATCGTACGCCGGAAGTTGTTGTAGTTGCAATAAAAAAAGGAATTTTTATACCATAAGTCCACAAGCAAATCTGTAATAGCACAATCATAATAATAACAAAAGAGCCACCAAAAGGTGGCTCTTTATAATTCTATTCTTTTAAAAGAAATTAAGCAATTTCAACTTCAGCACCTGCTTCAGTCAATTTAGCTTTCAGATCTTCAGCAGTTGCTTTATCAACACCTTCTTTCACTGGTTTTGGAGCACCGTCAACCAGGTCTTTTGCTTCTTTCAAACCTAAGCCAGTCAGATCTTTAACGATCTTAACTACTGCCAGTTTGTTAGCGCCACCGCTTTTCAGGATAACGTTGAAAGATGTTTTTTCTTCTGCAGCGGCACCACCACCGTCGCCACCAGCAGCTACTACTACTGCTGCTGCAGCTGGTTCAATACCATAATCTGCTTTAAGAACTTCAGCTAATTCCTGAACTTCTTTTACTGTTAAGCCTACCAGGCTTTCTGCTAATGCTTTTACGTCTGCCATTTTAGTTTAATTTTTTCCCCCTTCACACCCTTGGTTGGATCCGGAGGATGGTTTTAAAAAAATTATTATGTTGTTGCCCAATTTAACCAGGGCATGGTTTCAAAAAAATTATTCAGCTTTTGGAGCTTCTTCAGCGCCTGCGTCAGCAGCGGGTGCTTCAGGAGCAACTGGTGCTTCTGTTGCAGGAGCTTCAGCAACTGGTGCTGGGGCAGCTTCTTCTGCAGGAGCAGCGCCGGTAGCAGCTTCTTTATTCTGCAAAGCACCGATAACACGCTGGATAGGTGATTGCAACAAGCCGATGATCTCACCGATAAGCTCGTTTTTGGTTTTGATCTGTGTAAGCGCTTTCAGTTGATTGTCGCCTACAAATACATCACCATTGATGAACGCAGCTTTCAGTTCTGGCCTTTCGCTGTTGTTTGCTTTACGGAAACCGCTTAAAATTACAGCCGGATCTTTTGGATTTTCGCTGAACATCAAAGCAGTTACTTTATGCAAAGAATCGTACACACCTGCATACTTTTCAGCATCGATGCTTTCCAGAGCTTTTTTAATTAAAGTGTTCTTAGCCACTTTCATTTCTACCTGCTTGTCAAAGCAATGCCTGCGCAGGTTGCTCACCTGTTCTACAGTTAAGCTTTCTGTATCGGTGATATAGAAATTGTTGTATTGAGCAAATTTGCCTTTCAGCAGCTCAATTACTTCATTTTTCTCTTGTTTAGTCATAACAAATATTTTGTAAATCCCGGGGTGAGCCGAAATTAGTTTTGAACAGATTTAGTGTCAATCATAATACCCGGGCTCATTGTGCTGGCCATGCTCAGTCCTTTCAGGTAAGTACCTTTGGAAGTTGCTGGTTTCAGTTTAACGAGCGCATTGATCAGTTCCTGGCAGTTTTCAGCGATCTTTTCAGGTGCGAAGCTCACACGGCCGATAGATGCGTGAATGATACCAACTTTATCAACTTTAAAGGCAATTTTACCACCTTTCAGGTCTTTAACCGCACCAGCTACATCGTTGGTAACCGTACCGGTTTTAGGATTTGGCATCAGGTTACGTGGACCTAATACTTTACCTAACCTACCTAATTTTGGCATTACAGATGGCGTAGCTACGATCACATCGATATCTGTCCAACCACCTTCAATTTTTGTAATGAATTCATCCAGGCCAACAAAGTCAGCACCTGCTGCATTTGCTTCCGCTTCTTTATCAGGCGTGCAAAGTACCAGTACT
>CAYOLS010000181.1:0-6887 GCA_964404845.1 uncultured Ferruginibacter sp.
TTTGATATTATACAAGTTCTTTTACTTTTTGCAGGCGGAATGCTGGTAACAGGATCAGCCAATGCCATTAACCAGATACTGGAAAAAGATACGGATGCACTCATGAAGCGCACTGCAGGCAGGCCAATCGCCAGCGGCAGGATGAGCGTAAATGAAGGATGGGCATTCGTGGTTATTTCAGGTGCTGTGGGTTGTTACATCATGTACACTTTCAGCATGGAAGCGGCACTGCTCAGTTTGTTCAGTTTATTGCTGTATGGATTTATCTATACACCACTCAAAAAAGTGAACAGCATCGCAGTACTGGTTGGCGCCATTCCCGGAGCGTTGCCCTGCCTTATCGGCTGGGTGGCCAGCTTCAGCGAAGGCCAGGAAAACAGCTGGGCAGGTGGCTGGATCTTATTCGCCATACAGTTCCTCTGGCAGTTCCCGCATTTCTGGGCCATTGCCTGGGTAGCGCATGGAGATTACAGCAAAGCAGGGTTCAAGTTGTTGCCAAGCGATAAAGGACCAACCAAATTCACAGCGCTGCAGACCATTATGTACAGCGCCATGATGATACCGGTGGGTATGCTGCCTTATTATTACCAGATCAGCGGCATCACCAGTTTGTGGATACTGTTAGGCTGCAACCTGTTCATGGTTTTTGTAAGCATACAGCTGTTCCGTAAAATGGATGTGGCATCGGCAAGAAAGGTAATGTTCAGCTCTTATTTTTATCTCATGATCGTATTCCTGAGCTTATATGCAGATAAAATAAGACCATAAATAAATTAGTAAAGAGAGAATGACAAGCGTGGCAATAGCACCAAAAAATAAGATACATCCTCACAAGTTCACCTTGTGGGTAGCAATAGGAAGTATATTGATGATGTTTGCAGGATTGACGAGCGCATACATCGTTAAAAGGAACCAGGCCAACTGGGAGAGCTTTGAAATACCGGTGTTGTTCTGGATAAGTACCGGGGTAATCGTGTTGAGCAGCCTTACCATTCTTGCTGCCGGCAAAGCGTTCAAAGAAAGGGCAATGGGTAAATACCGTTCGCTCATGTTTGTAACAATGGTACTCGGAGTTCTTTTTATAGTGTTGCAAACGATCGGGTTTAAGCAATTGTGGGATGCAGGACTGACCCTGCAGAAAAATGTGGCTTATTCCTTTTTGTATGTAATTGTAGGATTGCATGCTTTGCACGTTATCGGCGGTGTCGTGGCACTGGTAGTAATGACCTTAAAAGCATTCAGTAATAAAACAAGAGTGTACAGCCCGGTGCCTTTGGAAGTAATGAGTACTTACTGGCATTTTGTAGATGTACTCTGGATATACCTTTTGATCTTTTTAGTACTGATCAGATAGTTTTAGAATTTTAGTATTTGATTTTAGAATTTAAATAATTATGTCAACAACAACAATACCGGCAGGAACAAAATGGTGGGCAGGGGGCAGAAGTCCTTTTAACGCCAGTTATGGTAAAATAATGATGTGGTACTTCCTGATGAGTGATGCCTTTACTTTTGGCGCATTCCTGATCAGCTATGGTACCATTCGTTTCAGTGTGAACCATTGGGCCGATCCGAACCAGGTGTTCAACGCATTTCCATTTGCAGGACATGCCAATCTTCCGCTGGCGTTTGTGAGCTTGATGACCTTTATCCTCATCTTCAGTTCGGTTACCATGGTACTGGCTGTGCATGAAGGACATAAAATGAACCGCAAGGGCGTAGAAAAATACATGATCCTTACCATCCTCGGTGGTTTGGCCTTCTTAGGCTGCCAGGCATGGGAGTGGACGCATATGATCACCGGCGATCATACCGTATTGGCAAATGGTGTGCTGGAAACAATGGGTACAACGGTAACACAAAACCCATGGGGTGTGGTAGCAGACCCGGCAGCAGTAACAGCAGCTTTGCAAAAAACGCCGGATGCTAACTTGGCTGCCATTGTAAATTCACTCGGCCATGGCGGAGAACATCATGCTGCCGCAGCAATGGGCAGAGACCAGATGATCTCTACTATTCAAACTGCTGTACAAAGCAATAGCCTGCACATTACAACGCCTGGCCCTATTGCCTTCGGCGGGTATTTCTTCGGAATCACCGGTTTCCACGGTTTCCACGTATTTAGTGGTGTGGTGATCAATGTGATCATGTACTTAAAAACAAAAATGGGCCACTTTGATCAGCGTGGACATTACGAAATGATCGAAAAAGCAGGGCTGTACTGGCACTTTGTAGACCTGGTATGGGTATTCGTATTCCTTTGCTTCTATCTTGTTTAATTAAATCTCGAAAAGACCTTTAAAAAAAATATTTATGTCGTCATCACCACATGATCTGTCTAATGAAATTACTTTTCATCCCGAGCACGCAAGCGGAACGGGAAGAATATGGAAAGTGTTCTGGATTTTGTCTGCGCTTACCATTGTAGAGCTGGCACTCGGTTACCTGCTGTACAGTAAACACGGTATCTGGAGCTATACACCGGTTATCACTACTAAAATTGTGATCGGTATACTCACGCTGGCCAAAGCTTACTACATTGTTTCTGTGTTCATGCACCTGGGCGATGAGATCAGGAACTTTATCATGACCATTATTGTTCCTTTGGCATTGTTCATCTGGTTCATCATCGCCTTTTTGGCGGATGGCGACAGCTGGAAACAATTAAGGAATACCAATGGCCACAGCAGGCCGTCTACCGAGCATGCGATGCCGGCTGCCAACCATGGCGAAAAGAAATAAATTTTGATCTTTTTAATACAAGCCATCCCAATCGGGGTGGCTTTTTTAATTATTATATACCAATATTTAAAGTAATGTCAGGCTGAGCTTGTCGAAGCCGGTATAATTCCAGCCGACAATTTTTTTATAATGCTGCCTAATATTTCATCAAAAAATGAAGCGGATTAGCGAACTTTGCGCCAGCAAATCTGCTGCTGACTTAATATCCCGCTATTGTGAACAAGAATGCGATCATTACATTATTAGCCGTTATACTCATCCCACTCACCGGGTATTTCATTGTAAAATATTACAGTAAAGATGCTGTGCACATGCCACGCCGGTATTTTTATGATGATGTGATAACAACGGAAAAGAACGGCAAAACAACAACAGATACGGTATGGCATAAAGTGAAAAATATTGCTTTCACCAACCAGCTTGGCCAGAAGGTTTCGCTGGATGACCTGAAAGGAAAAATTATTGTGCTGGATTTTTTCTTTACCCGCTGCCCAAGCATTTGTCCCGGCCTTGCCAGGAATATGAAAAAGCTGCAGGATGCTTTTGCAAAAAATCCTGAGATCGTACAATTCATTTCTATTAGCGTAGATCCGCAGTACGACAGTGTGCCGCAGCTGCGAAAATTTGCAGATAAGTTTGAAGCCAACCACGACAGCTGGTGGTTTGTGCAGGGCGATAAAAAAGCCATCAATGATTTTGCCTACAGCGAAATAAAAGCCAGCATTGCAGATACGGAAGTAGATACGGCATTTATTCATACCGAAAATTTTTTCCTGCTCGATAGCAGCAGGGTAGTAAGAGGCTGGTACAATGGTTTTGATACAACAGAACTTTCCATGCTCGTAAGGGATATTCCTACGCTCATGCTGGAGAAAGACAGGAAGAAGCCGTCTATCTTCAGGGAGTTCATTCCCATCCTGCCCATAATTTTTATTGGAATTGCACTGGTGATCTTTATCACTGCCCTTATGAACAAAAGAAGAGAAAAGAATTAATACAATAGTATGCTTATGTTACAACCGGTTTTACAACAGAACGATAAAAAAGCCAAAAGGATCATCATCATTGTATCCGTTATTGTATTTGCAGCCGTAACGGTTTTGGGCAAATACAACCTCGCCGGCCAGGATATCCTGCCTTTCAGCCCAAGGATATTTGCAACCCTCAATGCATATATTAATGCAACTGTAACGGTGCTGCTTATAGCAGGCCTGCTTACTGTAAAGAACCAGCGTTATGTATTGCATAAAAATATCATGCTGGTTGCTATGTGCCTGTCTATCCTGTTTTTGGTTTCTTATATCGGGCATCACCTGTTTGCAGGTGAAACTGCCTATGGTGAAACAGATGGCATCAAAGGATTGAGTGCTGCCGAAAGAGAAGCAGCCGGGGGCGCAAGAACTTTTTACCTGGCATTGCTGCTTACACATATTCCTTTGGCCGGACTGGCAATGCCGTTCATCTTATTTGCCGCTTACCGTGCCCTCACCGGCGATTATGAAAAGCATAAAAAAATGGTGCGCTATGTATGGCCAATATGGTTGTATGTGGCCATTACCGGCGTAGCAATTTACTGGATGATAGAACCTTACTATCAATAGATCAGCGAATACCTAAACTTTTTCTACAGCAATTTTTTTATGGCTCAGGAAATTGATGCGCACAGGAATGGTATCTCCTGTTTTAAATTCCTGTAAGGCTTTTTCTTCTGCTGGTAGCTTGGCCTGTACTTTATCTTTTACAATATTGAGGTAAATGCTGTGCGGTGTAACCTTGTACACTTCTGCATTGATGATACTTTTTTCCTTGAATAGCTTAATGGCTGTATTGTATTCAGGAATGTATTTTACTTTATTTAAAATGGCCACTGCCTTGTCTTTTTTCTCAGGATGATCCAGGGAAAAAAGCACCGGCTCATTAAGTTCATCTACTGTTGGTAATACCTGCCAGGGCGATATTTGTACAGGAAAAAAAACATAGCTCTCTATTTCCTTTACAAAAAATTTATCATCTGCTATTTTTAAATAGCCTTTCAGGTTATTATTGGTGGTAGCTTTATTTACGATCATATCCAGCGCATTGTTGTAGAGGTATTCAATGTTTACCGCTATCATTTTGCCATCCTTATCCGCAGTCTTTAAATTAAAGCTCACCATGTCGCCGATCATAAAATGATGCGCTTTTTTGATCAGCTTTTTTTCCTTCAGGTCTTTCTGCAATTTTATATCGATACTTCCCCTTACTGTTTTCTTTTTGCCATTCACTTCATATTCTATCATGGCGTATTTTTTCTCATGATTAATGAAAGACACTTTTCCTAACATTTCCGTTTTTGCCATGATAAAATTTTTTGAAATTAATATTACAGTCCAAGCTCCTGCACCGGGTCCCAGAAACGTTTTTTAAAATCTACCACCGTATCATTCTTTACATCAACACCATCTTTCTTTAGGAGCTCTTCCATTAAAGTAGGTGTTTTAAAATGATGCTTGCCGGTAAGTATCCCATTCCTGTTCACTACCCGCTGTGCCGGTATCTTTGGTTTGGCAGCAGGCGCTGCGTTCATTGCCCAGCCCACCATTCTCGCAGATAATTTTGTGCCAAGATAAGTAGCAATCGCACCATAAGATGTCACTCTTCCTTTGGGAATCTGCCTCACAACATCGAACACATCCTGGAAAAAAGAATACTCTTTGGTAGTGCTTTTAGGCTTCTCTTCTGCCGCTTCCTTTTTCATGAAATAAAAGATAAGAAAAAATTATGAAGGATCATTTTGTACAGAACCTTAGTTTGAAATTATGTAACGTATTGTCAGCCTGAGCTTGTCGAAGGCGTTTTTTGGGTAAATAATAGCGGCTTCGGCAAGTTCAGCCTGACAAAATTTTAAAATGAAGCATCTTTTTCTGAATCCCTTGCATTCAACAATTCGGTGCGTTTGGGTTCTCTTACATTAATATAATCGTACGGACAATGTTTGCAGCCATTGCCACAGCAAAATCCTTTTTTCAAATGGAATGCTGCGGTAAGCACCATTAGCCCTGCTTCATTAAAATAATAATCTTCTCCTTCCTTAAGCTTGTTCATGCCGGTTCTCTGTTTGCTTGAGGTATTCCATCAGCTCATCGTCCAGTTCCGGTAAGGCTGCCGGCAGGCTGAAACGCAGGTAGTGGATCTTATTGCTTTGTGCAATATCCAGCCCTTCATAATATGTCTTGATATCCAGCTCCGGCTTATGCGGTTCTGCATATACATTACCCGATTCCTCTTGCAGCTGTAACCCGTACATATCAATTACTTTGCTTGTAAAAATATGCAGGGCCGGTGAATCTGTTTTTAAATGAATACTGCCACCCGGTTTTAGAAATTGCTGGTACAGTCTTAAAAAGCGGGGATGTGTCAGTCTTTTTTTTGCTTTGGAAGTGCGCAGCTGCGGATCAGGAAAAGTGATCCATATCTCATCTACTTCGCCTGATCCAAAATAATCGGCGATCATTTCGATCTGCGTACGCAGGAAAGCTGCATTGTTCAATTGATTGCCCAGCGCTTTTTTTGCACCGATATACATACGGTTGCCCTTTACATCAACACCGATAAAATTTTTACCGGGGAACATTTCAGCCAGGCCGATCGTGTATTCACCACGACCGCAGGCCAGTTCCAAAACAATTGGGTGATCATTTTTAAAGAATTGTTGCCATTGTCCTTTCATGTTCTCCGGGTACTCAAGAACATTAGGAAATCCTTTTATCTGTGCAAAGCGGAATAATTTTTTCTGAGCCATTGCTGCAAATATAAAGCAGCATCAGGCTTGTTTTTCATCTGCCGGCGGAACATCTTCTTTTGGTGCTTCTTCAATAGCTGCTTCCTCCTGCACATCTATTGTTTGTAGGGTAAAATTTTCATCCATCCTGGTGCCCAATATATGCCCCCATGGCCGTAATGCATCAATGCGGTCAAACACAATTTTACAGATGGCTATAAAAGGAATGGACAGGAACATGCCCGATACGCCCCACAAAGCACCACCCAGCAATACGATCACAATCGAAAAAAATGCATTCACTTCTACTTTGGAAGATACCACCCTCGGCACAATGATATTGTTGTCGATGAACTGGATCAGGCTGTAAGCTGCTATGATGAGC
>CAYOLS010000182.1:0-6871 GCA_964404845.1 uncultured Ferruginibacter sp.
ATGGCATGTAAAGGCCCTACATCAGAGCCGGTACCGGCGGCGGCTCCTGTTAATAATCCTGAGGCATTCGATGATAAAAAAGGCGAGTATGCGCTCATGAGCAAATCCAGGTACCAGGACGATATGGTGGAAGAGCTGTACAAAGAATTGCTGAAAAAGGACGAAGTATTGAACAAGCTTGAAAAAGCGATCGGCCAATTGAATGAACAGCGATCCGATTCAGTAGAATCGTTTAAAAACTTCGACGAAAAAAATACAGGCTATTATGCATCGGCACAATCGCATGCGGGCATGATCACAGATTCAGCGTTGAAAAAGAAAATGATCGCCCTGATCGACAACAGCAAAGAACAATATAAGGGCAGTATATCAAAACACAATAACCTGCTTGCTTTGCTGGATGCAAAGGATACAGATATCCGTAACCTGCACAGTGTACTAAAGATCGTGAAGACCTTGCCGCTGGCGGAAAAATTCCAGTCGGATAATATGCCATCGACCCAACCGATGGAAAAAATGCTGGCCACTTATATCAGGTTGATACAGCAAGCTGAGAATTTATCCAAAACGAAATAGCATATCCAAAACAACTGCAATGAAAAGATCGCTCTTCTTTTTATTATTTGTATTGGCGTACTCTCAAAGCTTTGCCCAGCATTTTGAAATGGTCTACCGGGCAAAGACGGATACTACGCAAAACAAGTACCTGGCAATTATCCCTGGAAAAATAACCAATGGATTTTTGGTGATCCTACCTGGCGCAGGCACTGAGCCTGCGGAAGTGCTGAGCGAAACAAAACTGCCCGTTATGGCCGCTCAAAATGGTTATGCAGTGTTCATACCGAAACTGGTTCCGTTCAATATGATCGACCAGGCAAAAGACAATAACCAGTTGTTGCTGGAAAGCCTGGTACCGGAGATCATAGCGAAATATAATTTGCCGAAAGATAAATTTATCATTGGCGGGCATTCCATCGGTGGGCAGCAGGCTTTGTTCTATGCAGAACAATCATTCATGGGTGTAAAAAATATTGTAAAGCCTGCAGCTGTATTTGGTGTTGATCCGCCGCTCGATATGAAAAGACTGTACAATACCAAAATACGTAACCTGAAGCTGAACCCGCCACCCAAAGGCAAGCATGATTTTAATGAAGCAGAGTTTATCGTAAACCTTTTCAATGCCATGTACGATGGCTCGCCGGAAAAAAATCCCAAAGAATATGAAAGGGTTTCTGCATTCAGCCGGGATGCAGCCAATGGCGGCAATATACAATACCTCAAAAATATTCCTGTGCGGCTCTACGCAGACCCGGATATTGATTGGATGCTGGAGAAATGGAAAGTACCTGTGGAGCATACTAACCTGGCTGATATTACTGCCGCCATTGTACAATTACAATTGCTTGGCAATAAGTATGCAGCTTTTGTAAACTGCCTTGGTAAAGGCTTCCGGCCCGATGGAACAAGGCATGTACACCAGTTCTCTATGCTGGATGCAAATGAATTTTTATCATGGGCCGATAAAGTACTGGAGGGAAAATAGGCCGGTGGTCCGAAATTTTTTTTAATCTTTTTCGTTGTGATTGAACTATTTATGGAAAAAGTGTGTAACTTATCCCTGTTTCCGCTTTAAACCAATTCCTTAGGTCAAACTACAATCGATTCTTGCACCGGAAATACCGGGTAAACTATTGTCGTCGTTATTTGGTAAAGGAGTGCGCAAAATCACTCCCTTCAACCATCCTGCCTCACCTCTGTAAACCTTTTCATTTATTTATTGTTGTCGCAGGAAAGAATCACATTCTTTCCCATATCCACTCGTGTTCAATTTTCTTCGGTTTCAGCACATCGTTGAATTCATATAAGGTCCAGAGAATGTTTTTTCGCTTTTCTTCTTCAGTGACCACTTTCGGGAAACTTTTTATCTGCCCTACCAGTCCTTTTAACCTGTTTTCAGGCTTTATAAAAACAATGCTGCCGGGTTTCCTGCTGATGACGTTTTTTTCCTGCCTTGCTATCATCTTCTGCTCTGCATCACCTGTTTCAACAACCGGGTTTTTTAATGCATCATTCAGTTGTTTCCATTCTTCCTTGGACAGGCTGATGCTTCCCCAGTTTTTATCTGTTAACACAGCGCTTCCGTCATTGCGTTGTTCAATGGATAGCAGCTGGCCATTACCTTTTTGTACGAGGGTGATATTTTTTTCCTGCCGGTAAGCGATCGTAAATGTATCTGTGTTTTTTAATACCTGCACCAGCCGGCCGGTTTCATCATACTGGTATTTGTAAGTAGTGCTGCTGTTATGTATGGAATCGGTTTGTATAAAATACTCCGGCAGGTCATTTACATTATAAGCTACTTTATATATGCTGTCATTGATGTGCAGGTAGGAGGGACGGCGCTTGCTGTCATAAGCAGCCCAGGCTTCCCTGTTGTTCTTTTTGCGATAGCGTGCATTGCCCACTTCTGGTGCGTACAACACTTCATGATAGCTCGTATCCGTTTGCTCCAGTATCCTGTGCAGGTAAGTGCTGCCATCATCTTTTATGCGGTTCTCAAATTCCCTGTACTGCGTAAACAACAATTTTCCTGATGGATCGAATTGCTTTACGTTTGTAGCATAATGATCGTAATTGATCTTTCCCTCTTCTGTATAAAAATAGGGGTATTGATAAGTGGTATAGTTGCCCTTTGTCTCTTTTACTTTTATAATACGGTTGCTTGCGGCATCGTATATCATTTCCATAGAAGTAGAATCGGTATAGCCTATGCGAACCAGGTTGTGGTACAGGTCGTAGCTGAACCAATATTCGTTATTGCCTGCATCCTTTGAATACAGCAGGTTGTTCAGGGAATCGTATTGAAAGGTGGCCTTCTTTTCGCCGCCGGCTGTTGTCATCGCCAGCTGTATAACCCTGCCGGCGGCATCCGTTGTGATCCTGCAGGTATTGCTGTCGTTTACAGTAATGGAAGCCAGCCGGTCATTGGCATATTGAATGCGCATGTTGTAAGCACGGTCGTTCACAACTGCCAGCTGGCCTTTTGTATTAAATTCATAATTGTCTTCCCAGCTTTTTACTTTGTAAGAAGTGCCTGTCCATACGATCACCTGGTTCACATCCAGCAGCCATTTTTTTTGTTGCTGCGCCGGAGGAATGTAAACAGGAACGATCTTATTCTTTTGCAGCTCAATGTATTTTTCTGCTCTTTGTTTGTTGTTGACAAGATAGTAGGATCTTTTTTCTGCGATTGCCACAGGATTATTGTCCAGCTTTTTGTTTTTGACCTGCTCTTTTATAATGGCATTCACCATTTCATACAATCCTTTCCTGTCAATAACGGCGGGCTCATAATAATCGCCAAAACCGCCGCCCCACCAACTTAGGCAAATGGTGCCATCAGGCAAGGCAGTAATTTTTGTTTCAATAAAGGAACTCCAGCCATAACCAAACAAACCGGTATTGGTGTTGCCTGAACTGTACGACCGGCTAATGTCAGTCTTAGAACCTGGGAAATCAAGGTCAGTATAACTGATGTAAAAAGTTCCCTGTCGCAGGTCAACACCTGCAAATGAATGCAGGTTGAAGCAAGTAAAAAGCAATATGGTCAGCAGGTACTTCATATACCGGCAAATAATTTTTTAAAGTTTGTTCTCAATGGCAGGAGGTCTGCAGGTTTTGTTTCCTTTTTGATCTTTGTTGCTTCGCTGTTATTGCCTGACAGCTGCATCGCCAGCGCATATATGGCTGGTTCTGTATTCAACAACTCGTCAATGTATCTCTTAGCAAAATTCTCCATGGCTGTTTTGTCGTTCAGTTCTATAGCATAAAGGAAGAGCCATTTTATCAGCGCAGGACTATTGTAATCTAAATTGTTCTCTGCATCTTTCAATTGTACAAATGCTTTTGATAAAGCAGCGCCGCTATTGTAAGCAGCTTCGGCTGCCAGCTCATTCAGCAGTTCATTGTTGGGAGCTATTGTTAAGAAGCCTGAAAGCCATGCCGGCCTGTTGCTTAAAGGTATTTTTACAGCGGCCTCTGCTACGGCATTGGTATAATCTGTCAACAGTTGAGGGTCTTTATCCAACTTGCTCAACTGCTGCATATAATTCCTACTGCTAAGTGCATTGCCTGCCTGAAGTTCAGTGTACATCAATGCTTTGATGGAATTGGTATAAGAAGGATCGATAGATGCACTCTTTTTATAAGCAAGAATGGCCTGCGGTAATTTTTTTGTTTTAAAATAAAAATTCCCCAATACATAAAATGCTTTTGGCGATTGCTGTTGCAATGCTGTTACATTCAGTAATTGTTTTTGGGCTGCAAGCGTATCGCCCTGTTCCAGCAGCATGCCGGCGTATTCATCTGCGATCAATATATCATAAGGGTTAGCTGCCAGTGAGCGCTGGTAATATTTTGCAGCGCTGTCTTTTTTACCGGATTGCTGGTAAAAATAAGCAAGGTTGTACAAGGCATCAGCTGAATTGCGGGATACTTCCGTGGCTTTACGGAACCAATACAACGCAGTATCGGGCTGTTTTTTATCTACATACAAATAGCCGATACCGGAGTAATGCCATTCGTTGAATGGGTTTAATGCTATAGCCTTCCTGTACAGACTGTCTGCCGCCTGTATCGATTGCCTGTTGAGCGGGTACTTACGGTTCAGCTCCGCCAGCTGGTAATAATTCTCTGCTTCGTAAGGAGATGTTGCAATGGCTTTTTTCAATAAGAGTGCTGCTTTCTCTCCGTCGAAGGAAGCATACATTTCGCTGATCATTCTTTTGGAAACAGTAAAACTATTGTCGATGGAATCAGCCATTGTATAATAACTTTCCGCTTTTCCTGATAAGCCACGCTCTTTGTAGATAGCTGCAAGATTACTGTAAGTGATTGCCCAGTCCCGGTTCAGCCGCTCTACGCCGCTGTTCTTTTTCATTTGCAGCGAGCGAAGGAAATAATTTTCTGCTTCTTTTATCCTGTCCATTTCAAGCATGGCAATGCCGATGTTGTTATAGCTCCATATATAGTTGCTGTCCAGCTTCAACACCTGGCGGTGATAGGCGATGGATTTGTCCCACTGGTAAAGATCGCTGTATAAATTGCCGAGTATATTTTTGGGAACGCTCCAGGTAGGTATGATAGCTTCTGCTTTTTCTGCGAAATAAATAGCACTGTCGTATTTGTTCTGGTATTCCATCAGGTAGCTCATGGTCACATAGAGGTAAGCGGCTCTGTTCTCCAGCTGCAAAGCTTCCCTCAACAATTGTTCTGCTTCGGTGTACTTCTCAAAATTCTCATAGCGGATATAGCTGAATGCCTTGTGAAAATTCGCCATCACTTTATCGTTCTTCTTGCGTGGATCGCCTGCTGCGAGTAAGCTATCCGCAAGGTCTGCTTCTATGCCGGCTGTAAAAAAAGTATTTGCCGGCGGTTGCTCGCTCTTGCCTTTTAAATATTCGTTCAGCACCAGTTGACTGCGGGTTTCCAAAGCTTCTGCCAAATGATTTTGTAGTCCTTGTTTTACTTCATTGGCTGCAGGGTTGTCCAGCTTTGATAATGTATAAATGATGCCGAGCGAGCTTGAATCATTGTTGTACAATTGTCCATTCAACAGGAAACGATTGTACTGGTCAATATAAGCCTGCAGCTTTGCAGAGATCAGTGTGTCTTCATCGCCCATGCCACGGCTTGCGAGGGAATTACTGTATGACCTGTTTTGTATCAATGCCAATGCAGCTGCTCTTATAGCTGGGTCTGTTTCTGCAAATACCATTGCATTATCCTGCGAAGTGATAACAGGATTTTGTTTGCCTTTGGTAGCAGCGGCTACTCTTTTCTGTGTCCAGGTCTTTAATTCATCAAAAGTTATTTTGTTGTCTGCCGGAGCATCAGCCAGACCCATCAATCCCTGTACTAAATACCAGGAAAATAAACCATGACCTACGGAATCTGCTTCGTAAGAAAATTCATTGACAGCACAACCGAGCAGCTTGTTTATTTTTTCAAAACCGGTACTGATGTTTTCCTGTGCTTTTAATACACCATCTTTCCGCAGGTCAAATCCTGCATGGCAGGCATCCATGATGAGGGAAACTTTTACTTTTTTTACAGAAGCGAGTCTTGAAGTATAATTGTCGAGGTCGGCCAGCTTTAAAGTGCCGGCAGTGCCGTAATAGTTCCGGCTGTCGGATGCATCCCATGCTAAAAAAAATGCTTCATCAAAATCCGCAACGGTCTGCACATCGCCATGTCCTGCAAAATATAATATGAGTTCATCGCCGGGCACCAGCCATTTCATAAGATCATGGATGGAATTGTAAATGCGGCCGGATGTAGCCATACTGTCTGGCAGTAAAAAAATATTTTCTTTCGGAAATTTTCTTGCGCCGGTAAGATAATCAAATATCAACGCAGCGTCTTTATTGGCGTATTTCAGCTTCAGGTTCTTGCTGCTGTAATCTGAAATGCCCACTACCAATGCGGCTTTGCGTGAGCCTGAATCTCCTTTGAGCGGGTTGTTCTGTGCTTTTTTATAAGGCAGCACGATATTGCCTCTTTCCTGGGCATGGCCGGAAGCAGTGGTAAATACTATCAGAAAGCTAATAAGGATCCTAAGGGTCATGCCTGCCGGGTTTATCAGTCTTTAAAACTACAAAATAATATGCAAGGGAATTGTTCCTGCAATAAAGAAAAGCCTATCATTTAATGTGACTGCCAGGCTGAGCTTACCGGAGCTGATTTCATCGCCTAATATTGCCTTCGACAAGCTCAGCCTGGCATTTCTATTCTAAAATGATGGCATGTTGTACTGGAGAAAGATGCATCACGGTGTCATCTGCATAAAACACAACATGTATAAAAGCCTCTT
>CAYOLS010000183.1:0-6840 GCA_964404845.1 uncultured Ferruginibacter sp.
CAGGCACCTACATTTTCAAAGGCTTTTTCTACAAGACTGTTGTCAATTCCTTCGTTACCATCATCCTTGCCGCCCATTGCCCTGAACCGTTTTGTGGGGAACATCCAGTTATGCAATTCCTCTCCTCCTGCACCCAGCGGCCTTTCTATAGTTTGACCGGGGCCTGCACCAAAGCCGTCGAGGGAAATGGTGAAGTTCGTTACTTTGACTTTGCTCATAGTTATATTATTTTTTACAGGTGTTTAAAGTTAATTTTTTCTGCCGGGTAATATTGGGAATGACAGATAGTGGATGGGCGCAATATCTGTACCGCTCTGTATGGGAAGCGGATAGATGGGATAATAAAAAACCGTCAGCTTATTAATAAACTGACGGCCTTTTGTTCATTGTTCATCCAGGCGGATAATGAGCAGCTTGTTCATGGTGGTAACTGTAACCCGCTGTTGAGGACTGAACCCTAACCTGTCGAGCCAAAGCCCGCTCAGCCTTATAACAGGTACAGTGGTTTCGCTCCACCGGTTGATCTTAATGTCTGGCTGGATCTTTAGGCTGCGTACATCGGGTCGCCGGATTGTTTGTCGTTTGTTGTTTCGCATTTTAGTTGTTTTAAAAAAGGGGCCCGGCGGTGCTGCGAAACAACAAACGACGTTGATGCTGCGGGACTTTCACCCGCTCTCCGCCAGGCTTTATCTTTGATTTGTAAATGGGATGAATAATACATTGTAATGTCATTTATTTGTTTCGCATTTCAAATGTAGAAATGGGAAATGAGGATGACAAGGAGGTGTATGTTGTTTTTTATATACTGTACTTCGTGGGTTCTAAATAATAAATTTCAATTAGCTCAACAAAAATTATTAAATATTTATTGCTTCTTTTCATCAATAGCATTCCCAATCGGAATGAATAACCTATCGTCGTTTGAACTCCATTCAGATGTCCATATTCCTTCATCATTTTTGTGTAAGTTTAACATAGTCCCTCTCTCATTATCGTGCAGCAAATAATCAGCATGATAATATGTTCGATCACCAGTTCCTTTAAATTTTACAATTAATGCCTTATTATTATTTTCCTCTTCAAAAACAAAACGAATTTTAAACTGGCTAATATTATTCGCTTTTACCTCTTCTACAGAACTGCAAATTTCGTACTCTTCTTCAGGAATAGCCCATTCACACATAAGCTCTATTTCTTTCTGTGAAAAGTTTTCACGGAGCACTTTAAATCTGTCCTCCTTTGATTTAGTCATTAGAAATTCTCTTATTTTTTTCTTTCCTATTTCTACAGCTTTATCAAAGTTTTTTAATGTGTCGTCATATTCTTCTTTTAGACTCATGTTGTCATATTTTATTTTAAAAGACCGGTTTTCTTTAGCTTTCTTTGAACTTCATAAAAAGTTTGTTCTATATTATCTCCTGAAAATGGTATATATTGAAGTCCTGCTATGTTAGAGAACTCCTCAACAGACTCTTGCTTCAGTATAATGACTTTATCAAATCCTAATCGGCCTTGAAAAAGGCCCGCTTCATGAATCACGTTCTGCCTAGCTCTAATTTTGCCATTTACAGTTTCATCTTCTGCTGTCATAATAAGGATTGCAAAGGAGCATTCGTCCAAAAATTGCGAAAGAATATTAATAATAGTTTCACTAGCTCTTGATTCGTCTTCGAAAGTTAATGTTGCTATAGATAAATCATCTTTTAAATATAGTTGAAGTCGTGCCCATAGCTTACTTCTACCATGTCCAATAAATATTTTACCACCACCTATTGATTTTTTTTCAATTTTTATTGACGCTTTTTCAATTTCTTTAGACAGTTCAATACTACTTAAAGCTTTTAGTTTTTTAAGTAAAGAAGCTATTTGTTTTACAGAATCATCATTTAAACTAATTAAACGAGGAGGAAAATAAAGGACATCACTATTAGGTGAGGGCCTGTATTTTTCAAAAAAGTCTTCAATTTTATTTATATAAATCAAAGCTTCACCAATATTGCCATCACTCAAATAGGAAAATTCTGAAAGCCTTTTAACGAATAACTGAATCGTTGAAAAGAACTTCAAATCAGTTTTAACACTTTCCCATAGCCCTTCCGAAAGTATCTTCAGTTCTTGAATGATCATTAAGTAAATGGGTTTAACTTTGAAATAGAGTCAGATGTTAAATTACGCTTTGCAATTTCTGATTGTATATAGGTATCAATAATTGGCTTTAGTTTAGTTTCATGAAAATTTTCCACGTCCCCTTCAAATTGCTTTAAACTGGAATTCACATTATTAATAAAATTAACTACACGATTTTTAATTTCATTTATTAAATCGTCATTACCGGAAATCGGATTATTTGAATATTCTTTATAATAAAGATTGTTGTATTGTATATATGTTGTCCTCCTGTTTATGTAAGGTCTTATTATATATCCAAACAATTCCATATCCCCGCTTACTGGAATAATGTAAATAGCATATTCAACAATTTTACTTCCGCTAACTGAAAAGCTTATTTCCGGTGGAGCATTTCTATATGAAATTTCTTCAGCTTTAATATCAATCTTAATCTGATCTAAATGAACTTTAGGTATTTTTATTTTTACTGAATTGAAAACATTTTCTTTATATTCTTCAGACGAAAGTTCTCTATTATTTGCTTTTGTAATCACATTTGCTGCATTAGTAATTATTTGCTGATAAATATTTGCCATACTAAATATTTTAATCTATATCAATTTTATTGCTCTCAACATAAATATATGATATTCTTTAAAAAAGTTATCAGCATCTAATCTCCCCAATATTTATAAAGCTTTAGCTCCTCAACAATAAATTTGTAAACAATATATCAATGTACCCTAATCCTTTACCTTTGCCCCACAAAAAAACACGCAAACCATATGTGGCTCAATAACATCCTTGAAACAATTGGCAACACGCCTTTAATTAAACTCAATAAGATCACCAAAGACCTCCCCTGCACTGTACTTGCAAAAGTGGAATATTTTAACCCCGGCAACTCCATTAAAGACCGTATGGCCTTAAAAATGCTGGAAGTGGCCGAGCAGGAAGGCAAAATAAAACCCGGCGGTACCATCATTGAAGGCACCAGCGGTAATACCGGTATGGGCCTGGCACTGGCAGCCTGTGTAAAAGGCTATAAATGCATTTTCACTACCACCGATAAACAATCGAAAGAGAAAGCAGATATTTTAAAAGCCGTGGGTGCTGAAGTGATCGTTTGCCCAACCAACGTAGAGCCGGAAGATCCCCGCTCTTATTATTCCGTTTCCAAAAGGCTGGCAACTGAGGTTCCCAACAGCTGGTATGTGAACCAATACGACAACCTGGCCAACCGCCTGGCGCATTACGAACAGACCGGTCCGGAGCTTTGGGAGCAGACAGAAGGTAAGATCACCCACCTGGTAGTAGCTACCGGCACAGGTGGTACCATCATTGGTACAGCCATGTATTTGAAAGAAAAAAATCCGAATATAAAAATTTGGGCAATAGATAGTTATGGTTCCTTGCTTAAAAAATATTTTGAGACAGGTGAACTGGACCAAAAAGAAGTATATCCCTATATAAGTGAAGGTTTCGGGGAAGATTTTGTGCCCGAGAACTACGATATGAAATATATAGATGCCTTCACCAAAGTGACTGATAAAGACGGCGCTGTAATGGCCCGCCGTATCGCCAAGGAAGAAGGTATGTTCTGCGGCTACAGTGCCGGCAGCTGCCTGCAGGGATTGTTCCAGTTTAAAGACCAGCTGAAGAAAGACGATGTGGTAGTATGTATTTTCCACGATCATGGCAGCCGCTACGTAGGCAAGGTTTATAACGACGAATGGATGCTGCAGCGGGGTTTCCTGGAAGTGAACACCTTTAAAGATGTGATCAGCGGCCGTGGCTCACAGAAGCTTATCAGCGTAAAACCGGAGCAAACCGTACTGGAAGCTATTGAACTGATGAAGAAATATGATATTGAGAACATCCCGGTATTTGACAGCAATGGCGGTAATGCAGGCGCTATTTCAGAAAGTGGTTTGTTCAATAAAATATTGAATAATGCCGATGTAAAGGATGCCGCCATCAGCACCGTAATGGAAAAAGCCTATCCCGAAGTAGCTTTTGATACGCCGGTAGAACGTTTAAGCGCATTTATCAACAAAGAAAATGGTGCGGTTTTAAGCAAAGACGAAAGCGGGGTTTTTCATATTGTAACGAAATATGACATTATCCAGAGCTTAAGCAAATAAGCCAATCGTTAATTTACGATAACGTTATAAATATTTGAAAATGCTACAGTTAACAGCTGTAGCATTTATTTTTTATACAGATTTATATTGAACAATCATCGTAAAATTACGTTATGTAAAAACGTATAGCTTCTATCAAAATCTTAGTCGATCTACTATTTGCACGGTAATTACTTCACTGTTAAAAAAGAGCAAAGTCGCTCTTGTTCAGCGCCCAAAACGGGTGCATCTTTGTGTCAGAAGTTGATTGATAGAGATTAAATATCAATCATTGTCCAAAGATCCTGATAAAACCGAATTAAGAGTTTTTCCAATATCCAATTAAGAAGGCCGTTAAAATTCAATATCAGTCAACTTCTAATTTTTTAAAATAGTTCTTAAACATATTTTATCCTTTAGAAAGACCAACCAGAAAAATCCAATTCCAATGCTTATGCTGTAAAAGCGATGATAGCAAATTTAGAATCCAAGATCCAATAGAAAGACCAGAACCAAAGATCCAACAATCCAATCCAGCCTATGCCGTAAAAAGCGATGATGGCAAAAACAAAAAAGACCAGTTCCTGTAGAAGACCAACAATCGAATTATCCTAAAACCTGGCACTGTCCAACTACAGTGAAAGGCTGAAAAACCAAAGAAGAACCCAAGTCCAAAGAAAAACCCACAGATCTATCTACCCTAAAGCAAACCAATAAGGTTGCGAAAATTAAAAACTGAAACCAGGATAAACGCATTTTAAACTAAAAGACAATCCCTGGAAAAACCTACCCCGGAGTTGTAAAAAAGCTAGTTTACCTGATTTAACTTCCACAGCCTCTTTGCCAAAGCAAACTCCTGTGGAAGTTTTTTCTTTTATAGAACCGCTGCTTCCGGCAGCTCAGCAATATAAGGCGATAGTTTTAACAGCAGTGTAACGAAGGAACAACAA
This sequence comes from uncultured Ferruginibacter sp., assembly GCA_964404845.1. Lineage (GTDB taxonomy): Bacteria > Bacteroidota > Bacteroidia > Chitinophagales > Chitinophagaceae > Ferruginibacter. Next base: position 5,183 of record CAYOLS010000183.1, read on the forward strand.
CAGCACAATTAGTAAGAACCTGTAATCTGATACCCCCATTACCCCTCTCCGCAAAAAGCAAGCGAATTTCTACGAATCGCCTCAAAACCACATCCAAAAAGGCTTTCAGCCAACAAAGGGCCCGTTTTCCTTACCCGGACCTCCTGCGTATTATCGTAAATATACGTAGCCGGGAAACGTATAGCTTCTACGCAAATGGTAGTCGATCTACTATTTGCACGGTAATTACTTCACCCCGAAAAAAGAGCAATATCGCTCTTGTTTCCGCTTGTAAATCATCGCATCTTTGTGTCAGAAGTTGATTGATAGAGATTAAATATCAATCATTGTCCAAAGATCCTGATAAACCAAAAAAGAGTTTTCCAATATCCAATTAAGAAAGATCAGTAAAATTCAATATCAGTCAACTTCTAATTTTTTTTAAAGACGTATATATCCAATATCAATAAAAAGCCAGAACCAATTACAATCCTAATGCTGAAAAGCAAACATTGACAAACCAAGATCCAGAATTCTAAGAAAAAACCAAACGAACCAATCCTAAAGAAAACCAACCAAACCAATTATCCTAATGTCTATGCCGAAAGGCGATGATGACGAAAGACAACGCTGAAACCAGGATACGATATTTTTACATACTGAGCCCCCTCAGAAAAGCATGTAAAACCAATCCTGAAAGAAAGACCAACAACGAGTGTAAAAGTGTTGGCAACTAATTAACTTCCACAGACTTTTTGCGAGGCAAAATCCTGTGGAAGTTTTTTTATTTATGAAAGCCACGAATTCCTCCGGCGAATTGCACGAATTGCACGAATTTTATATGTCAGCGCCCTTTGCGTGTATTCCCTCTGCGTTTCTCTACGGTTAAAAAATCTGCGTTCTAATCTCATATCTCATCGTTCATGGCTTATATCTATCTTTACATTTCTTATTCCAGGCCATGATCCTAACTTCCACTTTACAGCTTACCAGGACTCCAAAAAGGATCATTTCCCTGGTACCTTCCCAAACGGAATTACTGCATTCTCTCGGGCTGGAGCATGAGACGATCGGCATTACCAGGTTCTGCATTCATCCTGATGAATGGTTTCGCAATAAAATTAGAGTTGGTGGTACTAAAAATATTGATATTCAGAAAATAATATCATTACAACCTGATCTTATCATCGCCAATAAAGAAGAAAATATAAAGGAGCAGGTAGAGCAAATTGCCACTCATTTTCCGGTATGGGTCACAGATGTAAATACCCTGGAAGACGCTTACAAAATGATCTCTGACATTGGTGAATTGACCGGCAAAAGCAATGAAGCTTCAACACTTGTATCTAAAATAAAATTTGAGTTCACCCAACTTCCACTACCCCATTTACCACTCCCCGTTTGCTACCTCATCTGGAAAGATCCCTACATGAGCGTTGGCGGAGATACCTTTATTCACCACATGCTGGAAAAAGCCGGTTTTAAAAACGTATTTGCTCACCGGTTACGTTATCCCCAGGTGTCGGTAACCGATATCAGGGAATCCGGCTGTAAAGTAATATTAATGAGCAGCGAACCCTTCCCTTTCAAACAAAAGCATATGGATGAATTGCAGGAGCAATTGCCAGGCATAATTATAAAACTGGTAGATGGCGAAATGTTCAGCTGGTACGGCAGCA
>CAYOLS010000184.1:0-6719 GCA_964404845.1 uncultured Ferruginibacter sp.
TGGAAGTGAAATTCGGAATAAATAACATTCCGATAAATGGGCTATTCGGCCCATTTAGGCTATGGGCATAGGTGCGCTGAGATGCTTATTCCGCATAAGGAATAGCTAAAAATGTAGGGTGTAATTATCGACTAAGAGTTTTTTGGTTTTATTTATTTGTATTTTCCTGCCCGAATCTTCGTCAATCCTGTATCCTGATTGTTTTACAGTGATGGTGTGCTCCATATTGTTGTAAGAAAAGTCTGTGTTAAATTCATAATACCCTTTTTGATCTTTGTCGCGGTTACCACTATTATTCTCTTTTGAGATAAAGCTCAACATCAATTCGCCATTCTGATAAAACCTGGTGGCTACCGAGTTTATGCCCATTCCCTCGTAAGGATCATCTACCTTTAATAGCTCGTAGCCATCTCCCAGATTGATCATAGACAGATTATAAGATTTTGCCCCAAATGAGCCGTGTGTAGCAAAGTTTCTTTTGAATTTATTTACGTAAATACTGTCACTTTCTATGGTATATGAAAAGTACCCAAGGTTTAGCCCACAGACATGGCAATTGTTGGCATTTACAAATTCGCCATCTTCATTAGTAACCATGGGCGCTGTGTGGAAAATGGTGAAATATACTTTTTCATTCTCCCGCTCGATAACCATCGTGGTGTCAACAAAAGAATATAAAACGCTGTTCTCCCCAAGTTGCCCGTTAAATTCATGGATATCACCCGGAGTGGCATTCCATTTCACTGCTTTTTGATTTGCCTTGTATTCGCCGTTTAATAAATGGGTGAGGATTTCGGAAGGAGTAACGGATGCGGGATAGCCAGGCGGTGAAGCAAAGAGGTTGTTAGCAAACAATACGAACAGCAGCACAATACCGGCAACATTTTTTGTTCTATAATTATTAAAAATGTGAAATACCATTGGCAGTAACCCCGTAACTATTTTGCTGAATTTACACATGCGAATTTTTTATTTGTCATCTATAAAAACGAAAAGTTTCTCTGTTCTTCCTTCTTACCCTGCTGTAAAAAATTAAGAAAATTCCCACTATTAGAAATTTGAACATCCAACCAAACGCTGATTGGCCATATGCACCATCATGCTTGTCTTTGCTGCCCACCATTACCCAATCCGGGATATTTTTACTTCTTTTTTCCTTTGGCACGTAGCGTACAGGCGGTGTTGCTGCTTTTAATTTTTCTACAGTGGGCAATGGTTCATCTTTGGAATAAAACTGTGAATAATTGTGTTCTAAACTATCCGGAACACCATCCCGCATATAGCTCAGCATCAGTTTAACGCTCACCGTACTTTTCCAGGGATTTGGTTTTACTTCGGCCCACTTTACCGATGATTTCACCACCACACTTGCTTTTGCATAAGCATCATCACGCATATACGACCGCAGGCCCAGCACGCCGGAGATGATACCGATGAGGATGAGTAGGATGCCGATTATGCGCATGGCAGGAGGAATAATGCAATGATAACTCTATTTTGCAGGTAGTGATATTTTCCGGACATCATATTCTTTTTAATTTTTTGTACGCCTTTTTAGGCTTGCTGCTTTTCAAACCAGTTCATTTTTAGGGTGTCGAACCTGGTATTTCAACCGGCTGTATTCTGCTCCACGCTCCTTCGGCCCAGCATAACCGGTACACCTGTTCCAGTGGCAGGGATATCTTTTGGGCGCCGTACCACACTACAAATTTGCGTGGCCGAAGCTCCAGGTTTTTATTACTGTCGTATAGCAAACAATACCTTTCCTGTTGCGTAAGTTTTACAGCGTAATAGCCGGCGCCTAAAAATGCACAATCGCTGCAAAAATCTTTAACCACGGCCTTGTTGGGCAACAGGTTCAACGAGTCGAGCAGCAAATTGCTTACAGGTAAAAACTTTTTTTTTTGCAGCAAACCCCTGGCCGCATCGCAGTTTCCTGCTTCATTATTATCAACCTCTGTCAACCTTAGCAAAGTAGTACCACCTGGCTGCGTTACCTGTTCCGGAACATGAACAACAATCATGTACATGCCATCATAAGGGCAGTGCTGTGCCGAGGCTTTAGCACCAACCAGGAAGAAAAGAAAAAAGCAGATTGTTTTTAGAAAGAAGGGGCTGATAATCATTCCTCTTCTTTTGATCTTCTTCCCGAAAATGTATCATAAAACCAAAAACCCTCTTCCACAAACCCATCCAGATAGGTCATTTTACCTTTGCCATGCCGCATATCTTGCCAATATTCGCCTTCGTATGTGCCTTTATACGGATTAAAATTTTTTCCCCAACCTTCTTTGAAATTCATAACATAATTTCCCTCATACGTATACGCGACCGTATCAGAATGATAATATTGTTCATAAAACTTTCCGTTCTTCACGCCATTAAAATAAGTGCCTTCCGAAAAAGATATTAATACTTTTTTATTAATTCTATCAACGCCACTAATCAATTTGCCTTTGCCGTGCGGGATGTTTTTCTCATTTACTTCGCCTTCATACGGATTATCCCTGTATTTTACCTTTTTTACTTTGGTTTTGCCGGATGTTGAGGGCGGTGCAGGTTTTACTATTTCTGGGCTTCGTGCAATTGTCAACACTTTTTCTATTGTCTTAGAATAAACTCCTGATTGATTCCACAAGTCTTCCGTAATTTTAGTTTGAGCGATAGCGTTTTTCACACTCATTGAATCGTTTCTGAACCAGCTTTTCAACAAACTGTCCATCTTATCTGCGTATATATAATCAAATGATCGTGGAGACGTACTTGTAAATGCCCTTGGCATCGTTTCGCCACCCGTCCAATAGGCAAGGGCTGCAAATGGCTTAGTATATGTGATAATGTCTTTTTTCTCCGGAAAGCGCTTTTCCAGGTCTTCTAAAGCTTTCAGGGCTGTATATCCCGCAAGCCTAAAACCCAAAATAAGCGGGAAGAGCTCTTCAAAACTTTCACTGTTCTTTTGTTCTTTGTATTTCAGATAGGCATTTATGGTGGCAGCCATGTTGCTATCTGGTTTATAGTAAAACGAATCGCTGGCAGACACCCCAATTACACTTCGTTGAGGAAGTGCTTTGGCTTCAAATTCCTGAAAGCCGGCATCAAGGTAGATCATGGCAAGAGGCATACACATTTCTGCAATTGCTTGTCTTCTCGCCAGAGACTCTTTTATACTTTCCACCACTCGTGATGCTTTAGCCTGCTCCTTAAGCTCATAAGCACGCCTTAACTCTTCAGCACTCTTTTCTCTTTTTTGTTTTGCGCCTTTCCACCGGTCCACCATTTCCTGCACCGCCTGTTCATTCATTTTAAATTCGGAGGTTTTGGTGTTGCCGTATTCCCGGCCTTTCCGAATGGACTCCAGGTAATTGTTCAATTCCTTTTGGCGTTGCTCATCCCTGATGTATTGTCCATAAACCTGAACACTGGTAAAGAATACTGTCAGTAAAAGAAAGATTTGTTTCATAATATGATGACCTTTAAAGATTATATTTTATTTATTTCTGCCTGATAAAACTCAGTTGATTCACATTGGTTCCCGGTTTTGTACCAGTAACGGCAAGGTATAGTTTACCATGCAGGTATTTCAACTTGGCAACCCTGCCGAACTTTAAGAAATTATCCTTACCCACCAGGGAAGTCGTATTGCCCGCGGAGATTTTGTAAATAGAAACGCCCTTGTCATTGGTTCCATTTTCTGCATACCCGGCGTAATAAAGATTAGCCTCGTCATCCAGATCGTACAGGTACTCGCTGGAACCTTCCCGCCCGTAGCTCAAGGAGGCATGATCCACCACTTTTTTAAATTCTTTGGTCGTGAAATTGTACGAGAATGTAGTTATTCTATAAGGATTTGTTCTGTAATTGAGCAAGGCAAAACTCAGTTTGGTGCCTTCGGCACTATAGTGCCTGAATGCTGTAGTAAAGGCATGTCCGGCTGGGGGTGTCCAGTTGAGTGTTGCCGTGAGAGTGCCTGTTGTGTTAGAGACGTTACGGTCAAATTCAATTGCCTTCAACTGACTAGAATTTTGCAGGCCGATGTACAAGCTTTTACCCGAGGTTCGGGCATCACACAGGATATAGAAGAGATTCTCAGATTGAGGGAATGGCCTTGCTTTTTCAACAGTAGTATTATTATTTCTGTAATTAAAATCTTCATCATTCTTCTTGTTGAGGCCGATATACATGTTCGCATTATTCCCAAAATCAGCCACCACAACATTTTCAAAACCCAGCTCCGTTCTGCCGAATTGATGCACAAGCTCACCGCTTCCCTGAATATCTCCCTTAAAATAAATCGTGCTAAACCCGAAACTTGACCTCTCGGACTGAAAAACCCCTACATAGTAATTAGTATAAGGCTTAAATAGTTCCACCTCACGGTGATAATTACCGCTGATGTCCAACCCGAATAATGTCTCTTCCTTGGCTGCATCAGGGTGTTGTGGTATAACTTTTCTGGTAGACAAATCCAGGCTACGCCTAAAATGTTCCTCCCGATAGTGGTACACAAAGTGCATGCGGTTACGGGTGTCCACCGTAAAATCTCTTACATAATAGCCTGAAATTGATGCGAGACTTCCGTAGGCGGTGGTGGTATCCCAAAGTTGTTCATAGCCGGAATTGTCGTTCAATACGTTTACGGGATCGTACATTCCATTGCCCCTCTCTGGTTCTGTTTTTTCCTTTTTGCAGGATGCAAACAAGCTTATAGAAACGAGGGCTAAAATAAGTAAGTGTTGAATCCTTTTCATTTTAATATATTATTTTTTCACTGGTTGTGCAACAGCGAAGTAAAGGCTCAGACCTGAAGCAAGAACCGCCACTACAATGCTGCCTTTAAACCCTAAAACATCAGCCACCCACATCAGCATTTCCTGCCTGCCAGCCTGTGTACTCGACAGTTCGATTGGTGTGCCTTGTTCCATATCGTAAGCATACAGCACCAGCATCGTTGAAAGCATGGCTATTGCAATGGCCCACAGCCAGCGTTTTAGTTTTTGCATGAGTTAACAAGTTTATCCATTAATTATTTGACATTGCTATATACCATACCGCTTCGATTGCACTGCTTGCAGGGTTAATAGGTTTACTCCCAAACCCATCGGTTTTTGTACACGGTTCTGTAACCCACGCCGCTGGCAGAGGTTACATTTTCTACCAAAGTGCCTCCCTTGCCACCGCAAGAATCCTTATTCAGCCGTTTTCATTTCTAAAAAACTTCCATCTGCTTTTATAAAATAACTCCTTCCTATACGGTCTAGCGTAGGTCCGCTGTAAACCTGGACGAAAAATGCTCCATGGCTGGTGGTGGGATGTAGAATAAAACTTGGATCTGAGCCACTAATATTTATTAGGCCATCAGGAATCATGATATTCTTTATTAACCTACCTTTGCTGAGATTAATGACCGCAATGCTATTGGGCTTCTCTTGCTCAATAAACATGTGCTCATCGCCACCGTCGAAAGTAGGTACAATATGATCGCTTGGATTATTATCTTTCTTGAACTGAAAAACGGTTTTTTGCTCTTGTAAATCCAAAATGATTCCTAGCCCTGTGCAATAAACATATCTGCCGGAGCGGGAGAAATGAAAATTTATTTGCTTTCCCGGGCGATCTTTTAGTTCAAAAATCACTCTGGGCTTCCGCGGATCGTTGGGCAGGCTGGCATCTATAATCCGAATTCCATTTTTATAGGGTTCAAGCACCAGGCACTTTGCATTTCGAACGTCGCATTGCATAGAATATTTATTGTAATTACTACCTTGAAAATACATGCCGATCACATTGTCAAAGGCAGTGGCTCTTACAAGCTGATTAGGCATCTCATTCAACGTATTGAAGACGACGCCATCGCCTTTTTTATCGGGAAGAAGAATGCCATACCGTTGAGCCCTGGATGCCCATCCTATTGCATCTACCCGGTATTCCTCCAGCACCTGTCCATCTGAGAGCTGAACAAACTGGTATAATGCCGGGTAACAAGTGGGACATTCACCTATACCTACCATTGCCACTTCTCCTTTTTTATCGCCAAAAACATCTGAGATAAATTGCCTCGGTTGGCCCTGCAGGCAAAGAACAAACAGCTGTAAAATGATGCTCAGCGCCGTTGTTTTACTTAATATCATCATATTTTAAAAAAATTTTTCATCTTCAAGCATGGCCCTATTTGCAAAAAGCTCGTTATTAATATTATATCTAAATTCCCTTATGTCAAGATTAGTAGGGTCAAATGTCAGGGCAATATTGAGGAGAAATACGTTTGCATAATCTTTTTTATTCTTATTGTTTCTCCTCACTTTTACATAGTCCAGCAGATAAATGGCATCGTCTTTCGTACCTATTCCCGTGGTGATGGCCAGCAGCTTTTGCTCCAATTCATTTTTGATGTCATCCAGTTCTCTAAAGGCAGGGCCGTTTTTATCGAGCAGGGACAATGCTTCCTTGAATTTATTTTGGTAAGTAAGGGCGCACATCAGATAGCTGAAATCCTGGAAGCTGTTGATAGGTGTTGTGGAATACAGGGTTTCAACTGCCCCGGAACGCATGTTTTGCAGGTTCAACAATGCCTGATAACCAAGTAGCTCTTCTTTGTAAACATTGTATGCTGTACTGCTCAGGCTAGAATATTGGCTATAAAAATTTCTGTCATCACCTAGTTGTGCATGCCTGTACATGCGACGCAATCGTATAAAGTCGTTGTCACCCAAAGGCCCTAC
>CAYOLS010000185.1:0-6718 GCA_964404845.1 uncultured Ferruginibacter sp.
GAAATAAATTTTAATAGATTTGAAATAGAGCGCAGCGTTAATGGTTTTCTATTTGAAACAATTGGCTCTAACGCTGCAATATCAAATTCCAGTGTAATTAAAAATTACGTATTTGAAGATAAAAATCCCGGCGAAGGAATTAATTATTATCGTTTAAAACAATTTGATATAAACGGAAGCTTCGAATACTCAAAAACGATCGCTGTTAATTTTGATAGAAAAAGCAGTTCTATTTTCCCCAATCCTGTAACTGATTATGTAACAGTTAAGTGTTCGAAGAAATTGAAAGGAATCGAAATACTAGATATTAGCGGTAGGGAAGTTTTAAAAATGAAAATTTCAAGTAACAATGTATACAATATCTCGAGTTTATCAAAAGGATTATATTTCGTAAAGCTTATTGAAGAAGATGGTTCTGAATTTCTAAAAATTAGTAAAAATTAGCTTCTCTCACCATAGCCAGCCTTCCGCCTTAGTTCGTGGCACACGAAACAATATAATTTCATTTCGTGTGCCACGAACCAGGGCGGTGAGGGTACTTCCCGTAAACCTTTTAATAGACTTTATAATGAATCCCTTTGCCATGGTCGGCACTCCCTGCCGTGACCTCGGCTTCGACGAGCCACGAATAACACTCCAACAATTATTTTAAATATTATCACATAAATCTTTTAAACAAAAAAGCCACTTTTTTGAAGTGGCTTTTTAATTTCTCATCTAAATATTACCGCTACTTCCCTTTTATTCCCTTCAACAGCTCAATCTGTTCGTCCTTCGCCTTCAACAACTCCTCGTACAATTTTTTATTCTCTTCCATCGTCTCAATCAATTTCTCTATCGGGTTAATACTAATAGGGCTGCTTTTATTTCCAATAAATGCGTGCTCATGAAATGTATTTGAAATAATATTTACCGCAGCTTCCTCATCAAAATTCTTAAACGCCTCCACCGGTACCTTCAACACTCCCGCCAACTGCTCCAACAGCTTATCTTCTACCTCCTCCTTTGCTTCCAGCCTCGATACTTTCACCTGGTCCCAGTCATCGCCCAACTCTGCTGCCAGCGCATCCTGCTTAATCCCCAGCATTTCTCTAAAGCGCTTAATATTGCGGCCATGGTGTATTGTTTTTTCCATATTGTATAGGGTGTTTTGTTGTGTAACAAATATAATAAAAGCACAGGCATACGCAAGAACATAAAAAGCCTTGATACCCTATGCCACGAACCGGAGCATTAGTGAACAAATAAATTCCTTCTTTCCTCCTTAATATTTAACTTTATTAAACTAACTGGCGCACGTGTTCCGCAGGATCACTTGTGTCTATTAATTCTGCCGGATTGTATCCGGTATTAGCGAGAAAGTATTTTATTATTTTCTCAAAATTTAAATCTCGTTTTAAAATCCCTGATGTAATCAGGAAAAGTTTACCTGTCACAAGTGGCCGGCTTACGCCGAACACTTGCGCCAGTTTTCAACATATATGAACAACAATAAACTTTCCAGGAGGCAGCTTATACAAAATGCAGCCCTGTTAGCGCTTGGCACCACAATCAGCAATTCGTTAATAGCGCAACCCGGTAAAGATCCGGGCGAACCAGAAACAGTTTTTATACCGCCGGGCGCCGGGCGGAAGGGTAAAATTGCAAAGTCTGATATAGTGTTTAAGCTGGACAAAACACAAACATCCGGGCAGCTGGGAAGTTATGAAATGACCATTCCCCCTGGCCAGCTGGGTGCACCGCCACACTTTCACAAAAGCTTTGATGAAATATGTATTGTTCTGGAAGGTGCCGTACACATTATGGTGGAAGATGAAGTGACCGAAGTTAAAAAAGGAGGCTGGCATTTGCGGCCAAGAGGCAAAGTGCATACCTTTTGGAATTCGGGGAAGGAAAACGCCAAAGTGATTGAGCTGTGTACACCCGGCGGACACGAGTCCTATATGCAGGAACTTGCCGGCCTGTTTGAAAACGGCGCAAGGCCACAGCCGGGAGCTTTGCAAAACCTGGCCAAAAAGCACGACATCACTTTCAGGTTCGACAAACTGGAAGAAGTAATAAAAAAATACGGGGTATCATTGTAGTCCGCTTCCATATGAGGCCCCGGCAGTCACTTTCAACTTTTAAAAATATATTTATCATAGTCGAAAAGCTGATGGCAATTATTAAAACAATACTGCTGGTGCCGCTTCTTTTCATTCTTTCCTGCAGCCAAAAGAACAATATTAGAAGCTCCTACTCTCCAAAGCATTCAAAAGAAAGCCTTTTAAAAAAGCTGGAAACATACAGGCAAAAAAATCAGCCGGATAGCCTGGCCTTGTTCTTTTCTGAATGGAATACCAGTATTCCCAGTAATAACCAGGATACTTTAAACCAGAATGATACCATCAAGGCTGTGTACAATGTTTATAAAAACTTTTATAAACCTTTAGACTTATTGAAGTTAGGAGATTGGGAATGGGAGAACAAATTGAATGCTGGCGCACAGTATGTTGTTGTAAAAAATTCCATATCCTGCATAGTATTAGACAGCGACAGCCTTACCTATTCAAACGATGAAGATAAAATACTGCATATCCGAGACTTCAGGCCTATCCTTGACATTGACAAATCCAAAGTCCTTTATCTCACTCCTGAATACGAATATGCACTTAGCAAATTTTTAGGCAATAATTCTACTAAAACAGGAGAAAGAAATATTATGGATCCTGCGGCACCTAAAGGAGAAAGTGAAAGAAGGTACAACCTCATCAGGCCTTTTATTCCTGTTCTTCATGGGCATTGGGGCGGTTACTGGCACCTTGATACACATCCATCAGTTTATAAAATTATTCTTAACCGCACCCTTACCAGGGCGTTGATACTTTACAGGGTTGGATACCAGGGAGGCGAAGCTTTTTTAGAAATGGATAATGGCGAATGGGCCATTTTAAAAAGCCAGGCAACATGGATAGAATAATACAAATTATGAACTTGCTTCATAATCCTGGTTGATGGGCCTATAGCCCTGGTTTGTGCACACAAAACAATAATACTCCGTTTCGTGTGTCCCGAACCGGGGCGGGACGATTATCTATATTTATGTAAGCAATTCTTTAAAGAGCTTAATATGACAAACACACAAGATTTTACTTTTATAAAAACAGACAGGAAGCTGGTAAAACTACATTTCGACGATATCCTATTTATAAAAGGATTGGGGAATTATGTAGAAATATTCACTAAAAACAACAAAAAATATATCTACTATAAAACTTTAAAAGACCTTATTGACAGGTTGCCGGATGAATTCATGAGAGTTCATAATTCAAATATCGTAAACCTGAAAAATGTAGCATCTATTGAAGACAATCATTTAATTATTGCAGAATACAAGATCACAATAGCAAAAAGCTATAAAAACTGCTTACTAAATAGTATAGATAAATTATTGCTCTAAATAAAAAATCCCGAAAAGCACATAAAAAGCTGCATCAATCAAATAACTCATTTTTTACGGAAGATCTATTGGGGTTACTTTGTAGAAAAAAAAAATGAAACAATTTTTATTTTACTTAGCAGCAATCACATTTATGGCAACAGAAAACTTAAAAGCTCAAAGCACCTCTTTTGAAAATGATGCAAAAACAATTGATGCATTAATGAAAGCAAGCTATGAGGTTGTATCAGGTGAAAAAGGTACTAAAAGACAATGGGAAAGAGATAACTATTTACATCATCCCAAAGCGGTGTATTCCTTCTTCGACAAAGAAAAGCAAGAACAGCTAACGATGACACTACAGGAATTTCATAAAGAAACGGATCAAATGGTTATGGGTACATCCTTCTACGAAAATGAAGTTAACAGGGAAGTCAGAATTTTTGGCAATATTGCACAAGTCTGGAGTACATACGAAACAAGATTGGAGAAAAACGGGAAAGTTGAAAGAAGAGGGATAAATAGCGTTCAGTTGATTTTTGAAAATGATCGCTGGTATATTATTTCCTGGATATTTTGTGGTGAAACCAATAATAACCTGATACCGAAAACATTTGACAGGAATTAAAAATGCGTACTTCGTATATTACTGAAATGAATCTGCACAAAAAATCCCTGGCTGGAAAAACTCCCATTGCAAATTGGGAGAACCTCGTTGAAAAATAGCTTAAAGCAATAAAATAATTTCTGATCAATTATTAAAAAGACAGGCATGCCATTGGAACCCATAATAACAACCGAGCAATTTTTCAGTAAAGTAAGATCGTATGGCAACCTAACGCAAGCTGCTGAAGAAGCCTGGCTGGGCCTGCTCCGGGAAAAAACCTATCATAAAGGCGAGGACTTCATCCGGACAGGCCAAATACCTAAAAAAGTGGCATACGTAATAAAAGGATTGTTCTCTCAATACTACATCAACGACAACGGCGAAACCGTTATAAAATACTTTTTCCCCGAAGGCAGGATCGCCGGTTCCATTCCTGCAACATTGACCCAGTCTGAAAGCTTGTTTACCATTACAGCATTAGAAGAAACCACTGTATTGGAATATGATTTTATGGAATTTAAAAAGCTGGTTGCAACACACACAGGTATAGCAACATTTTATATCCGCTACCTCGAACAACATTGGGTCATTGATAAAGAACCTTACGAGATCTCACTTCGAAGCGATTCTGCAAAGATCCGCTATGCTGATTTCCTTCGAAAATATCCCGACTTAGTAAAGAGGCTGAAGAAACATCATATCGCCGCCTATCTTGGCATCACTCCTACCCAGCTGAGCCGGATATTTGGTTACAGCAAATAAATTTTTACTTTCTCAACATTTGTATAGGTTTTTTCATTTTACCGGCTTCATCTTTGTATTGTTATTCACAATTAAAACTTAAAAAAATGAACCAGGTCTTTATCAATGTAGCAGTAAAAGATGTTGAAAAGTCAATGGACTTTTATACACAGCTTGGGTTTACCATGAACCCGCAATTCTCCGACGACCAGGCAAAATGCATGGTATGGAGCGACACCATTTTTTTAATGATCCTGAACCATGAAAAGTTTACAACATTTACCAATAAACCGATCGCTGATACAAAAAGCAATATTGCAGCCTTGTTTGCATTGTCGGTAGAAAGTACGGACAAAGTAAATGAGATTGTTGAGAACGGGTTAAAAGCTGGTGGCTCAGAACCCATGCCTATGACAGATTATGGCTTTATGCAGCTGCGCAAAATTGAAGATTTTGATGGCCATACCTGGGAGATATTTTTTATGGATATGAGCAAAATGCCCGGCCAGGAATAATTACAACCAATATTCAAAAGACCAAAAGCAAATACTAATGCCAGCACCAAATAAAATTGATGAATTTGTAAGTAAGCTCAAACATCCGTTGAAAGCAGAAATTGAAGAAACCATAAAAATAATCCGTGGTTCATCCAAGGGGCTGGAAGAAGATGTAAAATGGGGCGGTCCCAGCTTCGACTACAAGGAGCCGATGGCTACTATAAATCCAAGAATAACTGACTATGTAGTTTTTATTTTTCATAAGGGTGAATTGATCAAAGATAAAACTGGTTTGCTTGAGCTGGCGCCAAAGGGAAAAGCCTATCTCAAGCTTCATTCCATGAAAGAAATAAAAGACAATAAAGCAAATATTCAGAGCATTGTAAAGGCCTGGATAAAAATCATGGATGCTTAACAGGAGGAAATATTGTGCAAATGGCCCATTTTGAATGATACGAAACGGCCCATTTGCTTATCCCAGGGTTGGTTCGTGTACCACGAACCAACCCTATTCCGTTTTGTGTACCATGAACCGGGGCATTGGTAATTTATCCAGTTGTACTCAACTTTAGTCCAATTGCCGGGGAACTTTCCGCCCCATGTGTTTCGTTAAAAACAGCGATATGCAGGGCTAAAGAAGGCATATCGGTAACCATCATTCATGCGGTTTAGTACATATTAAAGAAAAATACTAAATAAATTTGCGAAACCGAAAAGTTGCGTATATATTTGCAACCAATCAGTTTCTAATTAATAATTTGAATAAATGAGACGGGATATATTCCAGGCGATCGCAGATCCGACAAGACGGGCCATTATTGCCCTGATTGCTTTACAGGCAATGACACCTAATGCCATTGCCGAAAACTTCAATACCAGCCGGCAGGCAGTGTCGAAGCATTTACGCATCCTCACAGAGTGTGAGCTCGTTAAACAGGAATACCAGGGCAGGGAAATTTATTATTCTCTTGAAATAGATAAAATGAAAGAAATAGATAAATGGCTGGAGCAATACCGGAAGATATGGGAAAGCCGCTTTGATCAATTGGATAATTTATTATCAGCTATTAAAAAACAAAAAAAATGAACAACAATTTGCTATTTGATTTTAATGTTGATAAATCAACAAAAATGGTTTACATAACCAGGGAATTTGATGCTGAGCTCTCACTGGTATGGGATGCTTTTACCACACCCGAACTGCTTGACCAATGGGTAGCACCTAAGCCCCTGACCGCCAAAACAAAATACATGAACTTTAAAGTAGGTGGAAAAAGGTTCTATGCTATGATAATGCCTGACGGGCAGGAACGCTGGGCAATACAGGAATATACTTCCATTACGCCGAAGACCAATTTTAAAATGAATAATGCTTTTGCAGATAAAGATGAGAATCCTGAATTGCCGGGTTCTGAATGGGATCATACGTTCAGTGAGCAAAACGGGAAAACAAAA
>CAYOLS010000186.1:0-3481 GCA_964404845.1 uncultured Ferruginibacter sp.
GACATCATTTTTAAATTTAGAATTTAACGTAAGGATACAATCCATGTAAACCACCTTCTCTTCCGTAACCACTTTCTTTATAACCTCCGAATGGTGATGTAGGATCAAATTGATTAAAAGTATTGGCCCAAACCACACCGGCACGGAGCTTGGTGGTGAGGTTAAATATTTTGGAACCTTTGTCTGTCCACACACCGGCGCTTAAACCATAAGGCGTGTTATTGGCTTTTTCTATCACTTCATCATCCGTACGGAAACTTTGTATGGTGAGCACCGGGCCAAAAATTTCTTCCTGTGCAATGCGGTTGCTCTGAGCTACATTGGTGAAGATCGTTGGCCTGCAGAAAAACCCTTTTGAGGGGATATCGCTGTTTGGCTGGAACATTTCCGCACCTTCGCTTTGCCCGATCTTTAAATATTTATTGATGGTATTCAATTGCTCTTTTGAATTGATGGCACCGATATCGGTATTCTTATCCAATGGATCACCGACGATCAGTGTTTCGAGGCGATCTTTTAATTTACGCACCACTTCTTTGTACACGCTTTCCTGCACGTACAACCTGCTACCGGCGCAGCATACATGGCCCTGGTTAAAAAATATACCGTTCACCACACCTTCTACCGCCTGGTCTATCGGGGCATCATCAAAAATGATGTTGGCGGCTTTGCCACCTAATTCCAGCGTGGCTTTTTTTCCTGTGCCTGCAATGGCTTTCTGGATGATCTTTCCTACTTCCGTAGAACCGGTGAAAGCGATCTTGTCAACACCGGCATGATTCACAATGGCAGCACCTGTAGCGCCTGCGCCCGTGATAATATTTACAACGCCCGGCGGAAGATCAGCTTCCTGTATGATCTCTGCAAGTTTCAATGCAGTGAGTGGTGTATTTTCTGCGGGTTTTAGCACAACTGTATTACCTGTAGCCAATGCAGGGGCTATTTTCCAGGCAGCCATCAGCAGGGGAAAGTTCCAGGGAATGATCTGTCCTGCCACGCCTATTGGTTGTGCATTGCGGTTAGGAAAAGCATATTCCAGTTTATCAGCCCAGCCTGCATAATAAAAGAAATGATTGGCAGCAGTCGGCACATCAAAATCACGGCTCTCCCGGATGGGCTTGCCACCATCGAGGGTTTCTATTACGGCAAATTCTCTTGCACGCTCCTGTATCATACGTGCAATTCTATAGATATATTTTGCCCTTTCCTTACCTGGCATTTTTTTCCAGGTTTTGTCGTAAGCGCTTCGTGCAGCTTTCACGGCTTTATCAACATCTGCAGCGTTGGCGTCTGCTACTTCACTCAGCTTTTCTTCTGTAGCAGGATTGATGGTCGCAAAATATTTTTTGCTCCCGGGCTTTTCAAATTTGCCGTTGATGAATAAATCGTAGCGTGGATTTATTTTAGCTGCTGATTTGCTTTCCGGTGCCGGGGCCAGTTTGCGGGCGCTGTCGAATTTTAATTTGATGGTATTACTTTTTGCTTTAGCCATAAGTTATTTTTTCCACCGCAAAGACGCTAAGGCGCCAAGCAGCAATTAATCTATAGTGTAGGCGGAAACTTAGCGTCTCCGTGTCTTTGCGGTTAAATTAATCTACGGAGAAATAATCCTTCCCCTGGTACACACCTGTTTTCGCTTTCATCACCTGCATCAGCACATCGTTTGCTAAGCTGCTGGCGCCAAAACGGAACCATTGATTATTCATCCAGTCTTCGCCCAAAGTCTCATTCAGCATCACCAGGTAATGCAATGCCAGCTTGGATTTGGAGATGCCGCCTGCAGGCTTCATCCCGATCATTTTGCCTGTTTTGTAATAAAAATCCTTGATAGCCTGCAACATTACCAATGTTACGGGCATAGTGGCGGCAGGGCTTATTTTACCGGTAGATGTTTTGATAAAATCTGCGCCGGCATACATGGCAATATCACTTGCCCTTCTTACTTTATCATAAGTGACCAGTTCGCCTGTTTCTAAAATAACTTTCAGTCTTGCAGTACCGCAGGCTTCTTTTACCGCTGCAATCTCATCGAACACAAAATTATATTCGCCTTCCAAAAATTTACCACGGCTGATCACCATATCAATTTCATCGGCGCCCTGTGCTATTGCAAATTTGGTGTCGCTGATCTTTATATTTTTGGGTGACTGCCCGCTTGGGAATGCGGTTGCTACCGATGCTACTTTAACACCTGTACCTTCCACTGCTTTTTTGGCCGTGGCTACCATGGATGGGTATACGCAGACAGCAGCCACAGTAGGCAAGCCGGGAAATGCATCATGCAGGTGCGCTGCTTTGTAGCACATCTGCTTTACTTTTCCTTCTGTGTCTTTTCCTTCCAGCGTGGTAAGGTCGATCATGTTTAAAGCCAGCAGCAACCCATTCATTTTGGTTTCGTTCTTTATGCTGCGTTTGGTAAAACGAGCAGCCCTTTCTTCAATGCCCACCTGGTCTACCCGAACAGGCTCTATAAAGGAAGGAATAGAAATGATCTTTTCTGCCATATCAATAATTGTAAGCGTCAAATTTAATACAAATAGCGTCTCCTGTGCCAATATGCTGGTGTAATAGTATTTAAAGCTCCTATGATTCCATAAGGGCTTTGAATAATTTTATGCCAGTCAATCTGTAAACTAAGTTAACTAATAACCCTTGCTATGGCAAACACATTTTCGCAGGTCTATCTTCAATTTGTTTTTGCGGTGAAATACCGCCAATGCCTTATCCCCAAAGAGCATAAAGAGGAACTACATAAATATTTAACGGGGCTTGTACAGAACAGGAAGTCCAAAATGCTGGCGGTACATTGCATGCCTGATCATGTGCATATTTTTGTCGGCTTTAACCCATCGGTTTTGATCTCGGATTTTATTAAAGAGATCAAGGTGGAATCCAATGAATTTATTAATGGCAAAAAATGGGTGAAGGAAAGGTTCAGGTGGCAGGAAGGTTACGGGGTATTTTCCTATTCTCACTCTGCCATAGATAATGTGATAAAATATATCCTGAACCAGGAAGCACATCATGCAAAGCAGAATTTTAAGAATGAATACCATTCCCTGCTGAAGAAATTTGAAATTGAATTTGAAGAGAAATATTCATTTGAGTTTTTTGATTGATGGAGGAGACAGGAGGCTCCTACGGAGCCGGCATCGTTTTATCATTTGGTGTTATAAACAGGGTATCCCTACGGGATATGATTACATCACTTTTAATGACAAACGAACACTAAAAAGATCTCCTTTCTAAAACCTGTTCATAGGAGCGCTTGTATATCCCCCCAACAACATACCCTTATCCTCTCGGCTCCATAGGAGCCTGCTATTTCTGCCATTTACATTTTTCAGCATTCATATAATAATAAAATTAACGCTTTAAAATACCCCCACTTTTAAAATCCTGCTCCATAGAAGCGCCCGTTTCTACCCCAACAACATATCCTTAGCCACAAGGCTCTTATAAAACCTGCTATTTATACATT
>CAYOLS010000186.1:3581-6693 GCA_964404845.1 uncultured Ferruginibacter sp.
TTCCGGCATTCATGTAATAATAAAAATACCGCCTTAAATACCTCACTTCTAAAATTCTGCTCCATAGAAGCGCCCGTTTCTATCCCAACAACATATCCTTAGCCACAAGGCTCTTATAAAACCTGCTATTTATACATTTTCCGGCATTCATGTAATAATAAAAATACCGCCTTAAATACCTCACTTCTAAAATCCTGCTCCATAGGAGCACCCTGTTTGTACCCCCAACAACATACCCCTATTCTCCCGGCTCCGTAGGAGCCCCCTGTTTATCCATTTACCAATATTTACGTATTTTGTTTTACATTTTTAAATGCTTGCTATGAACAGGATCCCTGAATCAGAATTAATATTAGACAAACGTGGCGCCATCTACCACCTCGGTGTAAGACCGGAAGAAATTGCAGATACCATCCTGCTCGTAGGCGACCCCGACCGGGTAAAAAAAGTAAGCAAACATTTCGACCGCATCGAATACGAGCTGCAACACCGGGAATTTATCACCCACACCGGCTTTATCGGTTCCAAAAGAATTTCTGTGCTGAGCACGGGCATCGGGCCAGATAATATCGACATTGCCATCAACGAACTGGATGCTTTGGCCAATATCGATTTTGAGACAAGAACGATCAAATCAAAATTAAGATCGCTCAATCTTATCCGGCTCGGCACTTCCGGCGCATTGCAGGAAAATATTCCCGTAGATAGCTTTGTAGCAGGCACCCACGGACTGGGCTTCGATAACGTGATGCATTTTTACGTAAAGCAAAACACCAGCATTGAGATGGAACTCATAGAAGCATTCAAACAACATACAGGCCTTACCGAAGGAAATGTATTACCCTATGTTTTTGAAGGCAGCCAGAGATTGCTGGATATTTTTTCTGATCAATATACTAAGGGCATCACCATCGGTTGCCCTGGCTTCTTCGGCCCGCAGGGCAGGATATTGAGACTGGAGCTGGCTTACCCGGGACTTATCGACAAACTCACTTCTTTTAAATATTATACCTACTACGTTTCTAATTTTGAAATGGAAAGCTCCGCCATCTATGGCCTCGGCAGGCTAATGGGGCACCAGTGTATCAGCCTGAATGTGATCGTTGCCAACAGGGTGGCACAAAAATTTTCAAAGGACAGCAATAAGGCCGTGGAAAATTTGATACAGCACAGCATTGGGTTACTTGCCGATTCGGCATTGTAGCAATGCGGAAAATTTAAAGCTTCGTTTATCAGTCTTGCATATTTATCGTTAGCTTAGTCACCTGAATATCCAGAAACTAAACTAACTGACATGAGAAGATCAAAAACAGCTTCCCTGCTGTTGTTTTTTGCGTTGCAGCTCAGCGCTGCTTTTAGCCAGGAAACCTATCCTGTAAACGGTGTAGCTGATAAACGGACAGGTGTGTATGCCTTTACCAACGCTACTATTGTGAAAGATGCACAGAACAGCCTGACAGCAGCAATCCTGCTCATTAAAGAAGGCAGGATCATTGCCGTAGGCACATCCGTTAATATTCCCAAAGATGCTACAGTCATCGACTGCAAAGGCAGGTACATCTATCCTTCCTTTATTGATATCTACAGCGATTATGGTATCGCTACTCCGCAAAGAGCCGGCGGTGGTGGCGGCTTCGGAGGACCTTCGCAACTGACCAGCAATACAAAAGGCGCTTATGGCTGGAACCAGGCCATTCGCTCCGAAGTAGATGCTGTCAATATTTTTACTGCAGATGCGGCCAAAGCAAAATCCATGCGGGAGTATGGCTTTGGTGTGGTGCTCACCCACCAGAAAGATGGTATTGCCCGTGGCACCGGCACCGTGGTAACACTGGCAGATAAGACCGAGAACCTGGTGATCTTAAAAGAAAAAGCCTCTTCACATTATTCTTTCAGCAAGGGCGTATCCACGCAGAGTTATCCAAGCAGCCTCATGGGCAGCATCGCATTGCTGCGCCAGACTTTTTTAGATGGACAATGGTACAAAAACAAACCTGCTACGGAAGGCATCAACCTGAGCCTGCAGGCATGGAACAATAACCTTGCTTATCCATTGATATTTGAAGCCAATGATAAATGGAATGATATAAGGGCAGACCGTGTGGGCGATGAGTTTGGCGTGCAGTTCATTTTAAAAGCCGGCGGCAATGAATACCAGCGCATCAAGGAAATTGCAGCTACCAAAGCTGCTTATATCCTGCCGCTGAATTTTCCGCAGGCAATGGATGTGGAAGATCCGAATGATGCCCGCTTTGTTTCACTTGGCACAATGAAACATTGGGAGATGGCGCCGGGCAATCCTGCCGCATTTGAAAAAGCAGGCATTACTTTTTGCATTACCACGGCAGACCTGAGAGACGGCAAACAATTCCTATCCAACCTCCGCAAAGCAATTGAAGCGGGCCTGAGCGAAACCAAAGCGCTGGAAGCACTCACTAAAACGCCGGCAACCTTGCTCAATGTATATAATGAAACGGGTAGCCTGGATGCAGGTAAATGGGCCAACTTCATCATCACTACCGGGCCGGTGTTTGCAGAAAAAACATCCATCATTCAAAACTGGGTGCAGGGCGAAAGATATGATGTAAAAGAAGAATTGATGAACGACATTAAAGGCAATTATGCATTAACGCTTCACACAAATACTGGCGTTAAAAATTTCAGCCTTGATGTAAAAAACAATAATAGCGCCGATGTTTTGCTGAAAGATACCATCGCTGCTAAATTTTCAAACGACGGCACCATGGTAAAGCTTAGCTTCAATGAGACCAAACGTGGTAAGAAAGGCTACAGGCTGAGCGGTGTAAGCAATACGGATGGCTGGAGCGGTAATGGTACCGACAGTAGTGGTAACAGCCTTTGGTGGACAGCTGTCTATACAAAAGACATCCCTGCCAAAACAGATTCCGTTCGTAAAAAAACAGCCTACAGCACAGGCAAGCTCACTTTCCCTAATGGCAATTATGGCCTGGAAGAATTACCAAAAGCAGAAACGATCCTGATAAAAAATGCTACGGTTTGGACAAATGAAAAAGAAGGCATCTTAACCAACACGGATGTTTTAGTTACCAATGGCAAGATCGCTTCCATCGGAAAAAATTTGAACAGCGCA
>CAYOLS010000187.1:0-6688 GCA_964404845.1 uncultured Ferruginibacter sp.
GAAAGATGCATCACGGTGTCATCTGCATAAAACACAACATGTATAAAAGCCTCTTTTAACGGATCATTAATTTATTTCGCAGCTTCCCACCATTTGGAAAACTGCTGTGCATCTTTGTCAATGTAAACAGGCTCGCCGATCATTGGTGTGATAATATTTAAATGCACTGACAGGTTATTTTCAACAACTTTTTTCAAAGGTTCATTCCATGGATGATTGCTGAGGCCAAACTTAGCTGAATGCGCAGGTAATATTTTTTGAGCTTTCAACTCTTTTGCAGCGCCCAGAAATTGTTCCGGTAGCATGTGAATGTAACGCCAGCTTTTATCATACTGCCCGTTTTCCAGCACAGCCAGATCAAATGGTCCGTATTTATCGCCGATGGCTTTAAAATGTGTATCATAGCCGCTGTCGCCGCCAATGAAAATTTTATGCTTTGGGGTTTGCAAAACAAGCGAGGTCCATAATGTAGGATTTCTTTTTAACGTTCTGCCGGAGAAATGGCGGGCTGGTGTTAGGGTTACTGTAAAACCATCGCCCAGTTCAATACTATCGTACCAGTCTTTTTCATGGATGATATTTTTGTCGTAGCCCCAGTATTCAAAATGTTCGCCAACGCCAAGGCCGCAGACAATGGTTTTTATTTTCGGCCGCAGCTCTTTAATGGTCTTATAATCCAGGTGATCCCAGTGATCATGCGATATAAATAAAATGTCTATCGAAGGAATATCTTTGGGCTTGTAAATATCTGAGCCTAAAAATGCCTTGGTGCCACCAGGCAGGGGAGAAGCGCTGCCGCTTAATACAGGATCGACCAATATCCTTTTGCCCTCTAACTGCATATAGTAAGAGGAGTGGCCAAACCACACCAATATATTTTCATGTAATGGAAAGTGATGCAGGTCTGTTCTTACAGAAGGAAGGTCTTTCAATGGTTTCCTGTGTTCTGTTCGCTTGAAAAGAAATTCTTTTAGTACGCTTACATAGCTGGCACCTTCGGTGAGTTGTGGTGTATGGTGTAAATTATGAAAAGCTCCATCTTTATAATGCACAGATCTTTTGACCCTTTCCAAACGTTCGCCGGAAGGCAGGCGGCCAAACATGGGTTGTTTCATAAAGAGCAATACAATTAAAACGATCAGTAAAATAATAAAGAGTACCAGGTACATGTAAATATTGTTTAGTTATTGGCAGTAATATTGTTTACCAGCAAATGTTTAACAGGCGTTGTTTCGTTTGCGAACATTGCCGGAGCCCAGCTTAGCGGAGATGCATATTTTTCCAGCAGCAAGAATAGGACAAAGCCTTCATCCTGCGACCATTGTTTCTTACCTCTTCTTACGCCTTTGATCACTTGTTCTTTCGGCAGGTTACCGCCCTTGGGATGTACCAGCCATGCATACATGGAGTACTGGCCGAGACCTTCCATGGTAAGAAAGAAATCATCGATCACTGCGAGGTCTTTGAATTTGCCTGTGAAATATTTGTGCTGCCGGTTGTCCATCTCTATCAAACCTGTTTGTATGATCCTTTTTCTTTGCATATCATCTTTTTCTTCAACGGCTTTGTACAATGTATTCGTTTCGCTGCGGAATGCGGCGGTATAAGCGCTGTCCTGCTTGAAAAGGTCCTGTACGATATCGTCGGTAAAATCAGTCCCGAAGTTGCTGCCATGTTCAAACTCCGCTATTTTTTTACCAAAATTCTGCATCTGTTGTGAGTGTGAAAATTCATGCAGGAAAACGCCGGTGATCAATTTGTCCAGACCAAGCTCTGCGCTTGTTACCCCGGCTGCTTTCCAGAACGATGGCAAAGGCATCACAAAAAATGGTTTTTGGCTGATCTTATTATCACCGGCAAATGACATAAGCCCTACAGGTATTTTGCTGCTGTCCGGCAGCGTAAGGGTTCCGTTGTGTGGCGCTTGTTTCCATTTGTATGACTGGTTCATGATAGTATTGCCTTCAATAGTTACGCCGCCGGGTATAGCTACAGCCGATGTAGAAAATACGGAAACAGAATCGAAGAACACAAAGTCAACAGCATAAAACTTATCAATGCCATATACTTCTTTGCTCAGCAGTTCCCATGCTTTGAACCATTGGCCGGTAGCAACTGAAAATTCGGTCTTCTTTTTTTGGGCAAAAGAAAAAGAAGGCAGCTGCAATAAAAAGATGAATAAGGCGATATGATTTTTTTTCATGACTCTTGCTTTATTTGCTTTGGCTCATCTCTGCCGATAAACCGCTCTTTACCTGATAAAAAATTAATGGCTTTGGCAACATTTCTTTTCACGGATGCTTCTGTTTTCAGCGAATTGATATAACGCATTATCTCTTTCTGCAGGTAAGGTGCCAGGTTATTAAATAGTTTGTCAGCTGCTTTATCTTTCTTTAAAGCCGCTTCCAGTAAGGGATGCATGGGAGTGATCCTTTCTTCTTTGTCAAACTGTAATAAAAATTTTGCTGTATCGCCCACATCTTTGCCGCAGGCATTGCGCATTTCACCGTTAAGGTACAACCGCCATTTGCCGCTGTACTTCACCAGTGTTTGTTTAAAAGGATGGCCGTCGATCTTTCCTTTTACCGGAATCGGGCCTTTGTCTTTTTTTGCCACAGTAAAAATGGATTGCAATACTTCATCCGGCAATAATACATAAGGATTGATGCCGATGATGAATATTTCTGCAGAGAAGGACGGCATACTGTTATTTTTCTTTGAAGGTTAAACCTGCTTCCTGCAAGGCCTTTCTTAAAGGCGGCAGGGATGCCGGGCCAAAGCCATGTGCTTTTAATAACTCTTTTTCTGAATAAGCAGACAATTTTTTTAAGCTGTTGATGCCAAGACTTTCCAGCGCCCTTCTTGCCGGAGCACTCAAAGCAGAGAGAAACCCGCTTTCATTGTTTTTCTCCTGTTCACAAACAGGACACACAGGGCAATCGCTGCTCTTGTAGTATTGATGGCCTTTGGCGCAGGTGCGTAATGTTTTTGTTGCTGCCATCAGCTATTATTTTACTTCTTCAAACATGCCTGTTTGTTTGTTCTTGCGCACATTGTCCCAGTTAAAATAACGGCCATTCATAGCTACATACACACCAGGGGATAAAGACTGTGCGAAAGCCAGGGCACTGCCGAGGTTGAACAAACCATCACTGCTACCGAATTTAATAGGGATCATAGCGCCGGTAAGCACAATGGTTTTGCCGGTCACTTTTGCTGCAATTACTTTAGCGGTCTCCGCCATGGTATCGGTGCCGTGTGTCAGCACGATCCGGTCCTCATCGCAGTGTATGCATTGATGAACGATCAGTTCACGGTCTTCATCCGTCATTTCCAGGCTATCGACCATCATCAGCGTTCTTATCTCGGTATCAACCCGGCTGCGCCCCATTTCCAGCAGGTCGTGCAGGTGCGTATCGTTGAAATAGAGCTGGCCGGTAAGCTCATTGTATTCTTTGTCGAAAGTGCCACCGGTGATGAAGATCCTTACTGCCATGGGAATGTTTTAGGATACAAAGAAAATGAATATTAGGCAGAAAGAATACAGCAGATTTTAAAGATAATGCACCAGTTTGAATTTTTGATATAAAAGAGATGTCAGTCTGGGCTAATCTCACCGGTTCTTTTACCAGCCCTTTAAAAACGAGTTTTTCGTCAATGCAGTTTTTGATGGCATGTGGACATGTGATAATTATTTGATATGGTTTTGCAGCACAAAATTAATTTGCGGATCACATTGCCGTTATGCAGAACGTATCAGGATGAGCTTATGTTAAATGATCGTATAAAACAGCCGATCAAAGGGACGACTTATTTTTTTGCAAGCCAGAGCGGCTTTGCTTTTACCACTTTTTTATATACCGGGCAATTCTCCGAATGCGCCCCCGGTAAATAACCCGAGCTCATCAGGAACTCATTCACAATTTCACCACCGGTAAATTTGAAGGTCTTTTTAAAAAGCTTTATCCATTCTTCCTTTGTTTTGGGATGATGGGTTTCTATCCATTTTTTAAAAGAACCATATTCTTTTTGCAAAGCAAGAATGGTCCTGGCATTTTCAATTGCGGCATTTATTTTAAGCCGGTTGCGGATGATGTTGGCATCATTCATAAGCCTTTCCCTGTCTGATTCTTTGTAGGCCGCTACTTTTTTAATATTGAAATTGTGGTAGGCTTTCCGGAAGCCTGCTTCTTTTTTCAGGATCGTTTCCCAGCTTAGGCCTGCCTGGTTTATTTCCATGACCAGCCGGCCAAAAAGCTCATTATCATCTTCGATAGGAAACCCGTAAAAATTGTCATGGTATTTTTTATGTAAGGCTTTTCTTTCTTCAGGCACCATGGTGCCGATCGCATTGCAATAAGACATAAAATTGTGTTTTAATTAAGGTAAGTATCCGATGAAATGTTATACCCGCATATGATCTGCCTGCCAGTTTTTGACAGCTCTTTTTATTGCACCGGGCGAAAGGGCTTCATGGAGCGCTTTGTCAAGCAGTATTTTAAACTCATCATCAGCAGCAAACCTTAGTGCAGCGATTTGCCCGAAGCTTAACTGCTTTTCTATTTCTTTGGATGAGCTGTTATACAATTCAAAATAACGCAGCCGGAATTCCAGGCGTATAATGCGGTCCTGGTTGCCCAGCGCATAATGCTGGCGCAGCATGATGGAGTGATACAAAATAAAAAAAGAAGAAATGCCAAATAAAAGCCATGTTAACCGGTTGGCTTCATCAGCCCAGGCTTTGTAAATACCAATACCAACAGCTATACTTAACAATGGTAAAAGTATAAAGTGATGAGGTATGTAATAGCGCCTGTGATTCTGGTAGTTTTGATTGCTCATATAGAAAGGTAAACAAAATTATGCGTCAAAACCTGAATTGCCTCAATGCATTTTTGTGCAGCAGGGTAAAGACACCTGTTTGAAAATAACTTGTTATATTAGTCAGCAGAACCCAGCATATACAGTTTGAAAATAAACAACTTTAATCTACAGCATTTCCGGCACCATCAGCTTATAGGTTTGCTATGCATTTTATTAACCAGCCATTTTTCGGTTTATGCTCAGCCCAGGGAGATTATTTTTAAGCATTACGGCGTTCCTGAAGGATTTACCTCGAACGAAGCCATGGATATCGTTCAAACAAAAGACGGCCTGATATGGGTAAGCTCCGGGGATGGCCTGGCAAGGTTTGACAGTAAGACCTTTAAATTTTTCCATCACGATAACAAGGACACCAATTCTATTATTCATAATTACTGTACGGGTATGCAGGTGGATAAGCGTGGATGGATATGGATAAATGCTGATGATGACCTGGAAATTTTTAACCCGGCCACGGAAATATTCCGCCATGTAAAACTGCCCGTGAAAAATGGTAAGACCAACCAGGTAAAACCCCGGGCATTTTATTATGACAAGGAACAGGATATTATGTGGATCGGCACATCAAAGGGATTGTACTTTAGTAAAGCGGGATCAGCGATACTTGGGAGCGCTGCAACCATTACGGCCGATACCACGCTTTACAAAGCCACAGTGTATACCATAATTCCTGCTAATGATGATTGGCTCTGGCTCACCAGCGGTAATAGAATAATTAAACTAAATACAAAGACAGGAGCTACCCTTAATTATTCGATACCTGAAATGGTAAGCGGGAGGCACAATGGAGGCAACGTTTTCATTACAAGCACTTACCTTGATAAAAATAAAATACTCTGGCTGGGTACGACCTCCCTGGGTCTTTTTTCTTTCAATACCGTTACCGGTCAGTTTGACCAGTACACTTATGGGAATATAAAAATAGAGGAGAATACGATCTTCTCTATTACGCAAACCGGTTTAGCAGGCCAGCAAGATATATTGTATATGGGTGCCACGGGGTTGGGATTTGCAGCTTTTAATATCACTCAAAAAAAGTTTACTTCTTACAAAACGGCTTTTTCCAATACTTCACTGGGTATGAAAGGAAATGCTTACGGCCTGCACAATTACGATAATAAATTGTGGATCGGTTCCAGCACAGGATTGCATTGCTATGATTATAGTTTGCAGTTGTTTGAAAAAAAAGATATCAGCACGATCGCCGGCGGGCTTACGCTTGAACCAACAGCATTGATGAATGCAGAAAGAAGCGGGAGCGCTGTAGATGAAAAATTATGGTTTTTTGTGTCCTACAAAGGAGCGTATGTGTACGATCTTTTGCGGGATAAAGTGTTGCCTGCGCCTGCAAAGATCAAAAAGTACACTTCTGTTGAAGCAAGCGTTCTTTCGATGTACATTGACAATAAAAATGTGCTCTGGATCAGTACCAGTTTGTACGGATTGGTTGGATACGACATTAAAAAAGATTCCTTGGTGCTGGGCGAGAAAAAATACTTTC
Source organism: uncultured Ferruginibacter sp. (assembly GCA_964404845.1). Lineage (GTDB taxonomy): Bacteria > Bacteroidota > Bacteroidia > Chitinophagales > Chitinophagaceae > Ferruginibacter. The sequence continues at coordinate 6,386 of CAYOLS010000187.1, forward strand.
ATCAATACGGGCAATGGGTACATCATTATTTTGAGGACAGCCGGGGTGATCTATGGCTCTGTACATTCAATGGACTGTTCTTGATGGATAGCAACAGGCAAAAAATACTACCTGCAAGTACAGTGAATAGCCTGTTGAATGGCGAAACTATTTCCAGGGCAGTCGTTGGGATCACGGAAGATGAACATGGTAAAATATGGATCACTGCTGATTATTCTGATAAGAAAAATGCGGCCATCATTCAATTCGATCCTGTTAGGAATAAAGCTACTATAGTTTACCAGGAATCGGTAGAAAATGACG
>CAYOLS010000188.1:0-6665 GCA_964404845.1 uncultured Ferruginibacter sp.
CTAATCCCTCGGCCCAGCGCTTATTGGCGAACTCAACGAATATCCAGCGGAAAATATCAAGAAATAACCCGATGAACAGGAACATAAAGCAGCAGGCGATCACAAAAAATTTCATCACCCTTGCATAGGTACGCTGTGCATTCTCACTTTTACTTTGGTTAAAGAAGAAAGGCTCTGCAGCCATACGGAAAGCCTGTATCATGATGGTGATGAGCAACGCTATCCTGAAAATATTGGCAAAAATACCGAGCTCATGATCGGCCTGCTGCTGCGGCAGGTCTACCACGTGACGATAGATCATCCTGCTGAGCACATCATTCACCATACCACCAAGGCCAACGATGATGAGGGGCAGACTGTACTTCATTACTTCTTTCCACAATACTTTATCAAAGCTGAAAGATATCTGCCTGAGTTCTTTTGACAGGATGAGCAATGTAAACAAGCTGCCACATAAATTCCCGAGCAGGTAATATCCTAAACCGATCTCTGGTTTGTAAACAAGACTTAATAAGCCATCAGGATTTTTAGCAACAATGCCAGGCGCAAATCCAAGGAAAAATATCACTACCGACAGGTTGATAACGATACCTGCAATCCTTGCGAGTGCATATCTTTTAGGCCTGTTTTCCTGCCTGAGCTTTGCAAAGGGAAGTGTGTTGAGATTATCCACTGCAATGATGGCGATCATCCATAGCAGGTATTCGGGGTGGCGCTCCAGGTCTGCAGCTCCAATGAGCCAGCCTTTGCCGAGCAATAAAAGCAGGCTGAACAAAATGGTGCTAAAAAATAAAGAGATGGATAAAGTGCTGTATAATTTCTGCCTGTCGTGCGTTTGGGAAAAACGGAAGTAAGCGGTTTCCATCCCGTACGAATACAGTACATTAAAAAAAGGAATAAGTGTATACACCTGTACAAGATCTGCGGTCTTTTCCGGCATGGCCACAAAAAAGGGCAACGCCATATTCATGATGTATCCTAAAAACCTGCTTGCAATGGTAGGTACGCCATACCACAATGTTTGCCCTGCTAATTGTTTAATACCTGCCAATGGATGTTAGATTATTTATTCAAAATTACACGAATGAAGCGAATTGCACGAATTAGGCTGCGAGCTACAAGCTGTTAGCTATTAGCCAGGCTTCGTTATTTCTTATTTTACATTTCTTATTCCTTATTTTCTATTACACGAATTATTATCCATTCCGCTATCTCATATCTCATAGTTCATAACTCATATCTAACATCAGTGTTTAAAATACACCGGTCCATCCGGCCCAAAGCGTTTGCTTTTGGTGAAGGAAGTATCGGTTAAAGTATATAAGAAATAGGTGAGTTCATTTTTTTGTAAAGGCGTGAGCCGGATAGGTGTTCTTAAATTACTGTCAAGACCTTTGGGCTGACTGGCTGTTACTTTCATGTAATGATCCACAACCTGGGGTACAGAAAAGATGCCACCGTCATGCATATAGGGATAACTGTACTGCACATTGCGCAGCGAAGGCACTTTGAATTTTAAAGAATCTTCAGCTGATCCTGTTATCATCATCCGGCCATTATCATTGAAGCGGTTCATCGGTCTGCCGTTGTTCCTGAAACTGTTGTCAGTAAATAATGGCTCTTTATGGCAGCTGGCGCAATGTGCTTTAAAATGTTTGTAGCCATTGGCCTCAAAGCGGGTGAAGGTATCGATGCCGTTCATCACCCTGTCGTATTTGCTATTGGCGGTAACGAGGCTGCCGGTAAATTGCGCCAATGCTTTCAGCATGCGCTGGCTGGTAATATTGGCGTCGCCGAAGGCTTTTTTGAACATTCTTTTGTAAGCTATATCTGCTCTTAAAAATTTAATTACGCTATCCAAAGAGCTCCCCATTTCATTGGGTGCTGTTAAAGGAGAAAGCGGCTGCACTTCTATATGATTGATGCCGCCATCCCAATGGTAAGCTGTCATCCATGCCAGGTTCATGAGGCCGGGTGCGTTGCGGGTGGTAAAAGTATTGAGCACACCATGACTAAGGTCATGATCGAAGGTGGCAAATCCTGCAAAGGGTTGGTGACAGCTGGCGCAGCTTACTTCTTTATCGCTACTGAGACGGGGATCGTAAAATAATTTTTTGCCAAGCTGGAATCCTTCTTCGGTCAGTTTATTTTTTGCGAATATATCTGTGGGTGGTTTGGGCCATCCTTTAGGGATAATGAATTTTAGCGGTGTGGGCGCATAAGGACCATAGCCATCATCCTGCGTAGCACTCATAAAAACAAGTGCAGATGCAATGAACAATACAAATGATATGATGATCTTTATTTTCAAAGCTTATTCAACAGCTGTTATGGAAAACATTTTTTGAATATTATCTGCGGCTTTTATTGCCAGTCCACCCGGTGTCATTAGCAATGCCTGGTCGGCAATTTTAATTTCGTTAATCCCTTTCCAGTATTTATCAAGGTTCATGTTGATGGTAATGGTGTGCCTGCTGCCTTTTTTAACTTCCAATGTCTTCGGCAGCTCCAGCTTTATTAATCTTGCTGCTTTATTGGGATAGCGGTATCCACCTACATGATGCTCTATCCGTTGCAGGTCAGCTTTGGAAGCAGGTGAATAACCCTCAAGCTTAAAAAATATATAACCGGAATTCCAGGTCCAGAACATACCGTTCAAAGGATCAAGCGCTCCGTCTTGCGCACCGCTGCAATTAAGCGCACTATCGACACCTACTAAAAATTCCAAAGAATAATAGTTTGCTGCATTTTCAGGCATTACAATACTATCTGTGCCACCAGCTTCCAGCAGGAATACCCTGTCATTATACACTACACCGTCATACGCATGCAGTGCAATATTGCTGATATAATATTTGAGTCTGGTTACCTGGTAACTTTCATTGAAGGCATTGGTATAGCTGCTGTCGTTGAGCGTCAGTGTTTTGCCATTTGCAGTTATGTTGAACCTGATCTGCAAAGCCCCATTTTCTTGCGCATAGGAATGCCCATTGCAGGCGAATGCAACCGCAATACAACAACATAAGTTCTTTAGTAAAGTCTTAATCATGCAATCCCGGTTTTTTTCTTGCCTGCTTTACATCTGAATTTCTTTTTTTGCTTTCCAGCCTTTTGAGCTTGCTGGCAAGACTTGGCTTGCTGGCTTTTCTTTTTTTAGGTATTATCAATGCTTTTGTTACCAGCTCATTCATTTTTTCTACCACCAGCGCTTTGTTGGCGAGCTGGGTACGGGCTTCCTGGCTTTTTACGAGCAGCATGCCATCATTATTGACCCGGTTAGCCAGTTTTTCACTGATCCTTGCCTTTTCTTCCTCATCAAATAATTGTGAACTTTCTATATGCCAATAACCCTCCACCATGGTTTCCACCTTGTTCACATTCTGGCCGCCCTTGCCGCCACTGCGGGCCGTTTTAAATTTTATTTCTGCTGATATGTCAGGCATAGCTTCCAAAATTACCCACAAAACGGGCAATTTGCAGTAAATGAAGCTTTTAATTGTCGTTAATATTTCGGGAATCCCGAAAAATTATACATTTTTGCATCAAACCAAACGTGGAAACTTGAAAGGCATCTATCACTCATTACTGGAAAAAAAGAAGCAGGGCAAAAAAAGCTTTGCCGTACTCATTGATCCCGACAAGGTGAATGACAGCAATATGGAGCAACTCATTGAGCTGGCGACAGATGCACAGGTGGATTACTTCTTTGTGGGCGGCAGCCTTGTTATTTCCGATTACCTGGATGAATGTATACAGCTCATTAAAAGCCGCTGCGATATACCTGTGATCCTTTTCCCGGGAAGCCCGAGCCAGGTGAGCAAATATGCAGATTCTTTACTATACCTTTCTTTGATCAGCGGGCGTAACCCTGAATTGCTGATCGGGCAACACGTGGTAAGCGCACCTGTGGTAAAAAAGAGCGGGCTGGAAATTATGCCTACGGGTTATATGGTGATCGATGGCGGTGCTCCAACCACCGTTTCTTATATCAGCAATGCTTCTCCTTTACCTTCTGATAAAAATGAAATTGCAATGTGCACGGCGATGGCAGGAGAAATGCTGGGCATGAAACTGATCTATATGGATGCGGGTAGTGGCGCTAAAAAAGCGATCAACGAAAATATGATCTCCAAAGTAGCTTCCTGCATTGATGTGCCATTGATCATTGGCGGTGGTATCACTACTGCGGAAAAAGCCTATCTCAATTGTAAAGCCGGTGCTGATGTGATCGTGGTGGGTAATGCGATCGAAAAAGACGCATCGCTTATTAAAGAAATTGCAGCAGCGATACATAGTGTGAACAGGGTTGGTACCGAAGGGCAGACGAGTGTGGTGGAATAGAATAAAAATATTGATCAATAAAAAAGAGGCTGAAGATTAATCAGCCTCTTTTTTTATTTCTACTACTGGTCACACGGTGGATCAGACCAGTAGAATGGGCCTGACCTGCGGTGCCGACCCTTAGCGGTTTAATTTTTCTACTCTTGATGGTGTTTCCTTACCACTCACAATCCCTTTGCTGCTGATGGCGATGGCTTTGATGATCTCGGTCATATTGACCATATCAAGGGTTTCAATTTCATCGTCTGCGGTATGATAGAATTTCTCTGTATCCATTTTGCTGGTGCTGATGGTATGTGCAGGTACGCCCAAAGCCGCCAGTGTTGCATTGTCTGAACGGTAGAACAGGTTTTGTTTTGGATAAGGATCTGGTTCAAATTTGAACTGGCTGCCTGCTAAATTGCCCTGCAGTATTTTACCGAAATCTGATTTTTCGTAGCCGGTTATATAAGCACTGTTCTTACCCCACTGGCTTTCAGTACCGATCATTTCTATATTGAACATTGCTACCGTTTTATCTGCATTGATCTGTTTAGAGAAATATTGTGAGCCAAAGCCGCCGATCTCTTCTGCAGTAAATGCTACAAAGATGAGTGTGCGCTCGTTGTTCTTTTGTTTGGCAAAATAATTAGCGAGCATCATCACAGCAGTGGTACCAGCGGCATCATCATTAGCACCATTGTAAATAGAATCGCCTTCTGCTGTTGGTTTGCCTACACCTATATGATCGTAATGACCTGAGAATACCACGAACTCATCTTTTTTAGATTTGCCGGGCAATATGCCGATCACATTCGCCAATGATTGTTTGCTGATCTCGTGCACAATATCAAAACTATAAGTAGCAGCATCTTTATCTGTCAACACAAAAACAACAGGGGCTTTTTCTTCAAAGCTGTCTCTCTTAAAACGCTTGAGCCTGCTGAAATTCTTTACCTGCCCGGGATTTACGAGCACCAGCGTTTTTTCATTGGCTTCGATCAACTTCATAGCTTCTGCCATCAGGTTGGCGCTGCTGTCTATTACTACTTTTTTATAACCGCTGTTTTCATCCAGGTTCAGGTTAGGTTGCGTTGTTACGGCAATGATATCATTTGTCAGAACAGACTGACCATTGATGCTACCGGTAGCAGAAATGAATTTAGCCTTCGTCATGGTAAACGATTGCTTGTAGGTATTCAGCCCGGTGAAATATTGCAGGCCTGCTTTTTTAAATTCGGTTGCAATAAAATCTGCTGCCTTATCAATTTCAGGACTGTAGGTTTTGCGGCCACGCATTTCATCGGATGCCAGCACTTTTTCAATTCTTTCTACTTCGGAAACATTGATGATCTTGTCAATGTTTTGAGCTGAGCTCATAAATCCTGCGAGAATACATGCTGCAGAAACAAGCAATCTTTTCATATTTTAAATTTTGGGGCCTTGCCCATGAATGATATTATTAGAATCCCCGGCCTGAAGGCCGGGGCAAGTGAATGCAATGCATTTTCAATTCTCAACTTTCAATTTTCAATTATTACAGGCTCATCATTTCTTTGAACTTCACCGCCTGTCTCCTGCTTACTTCAATTTTTTCGCCGGCTTTCAGATCAAGCAGCAGGCCTCCATTAAAATAAGGCTCTACTTTTTCTATCATGCGCATATTCACAATATGCTTACGGTTTGCACGGAAGAATACTTTATCATCCAGCCTGTCTTCCAAAGCATTGAGCGATTTTAAAATAAGTGGTTTGTTGGGACCAAAATATACTTTGGCATAATTGCCCACGCTTTCAAACAAACGCACTTCGCTGAGTTTTACAAACCAGCAACGTTCGCCGTCTTTCACAAATACCTGGTCGTTCTCACTCAGCATTCCACGGTGACTGCCGGCCATGGCTGCGGCCAGCTCTTTTTCTTCTGCCAGCTGCATTTTGTGCAATGCATCTGCAAGGCGTTTGGGTTCTACAGGCTTCATCAGGTAATCCAGCGCATTTACTTCAAAAGCTTTTAAGGCAAATTCATCGTAGGCTGTTGTAAAAATCACATGCGGTGCTTTCTCCAGTTCCGTCAGCATATCAAAACCGGTTTTGCCGGGCATTTGTATATCCAGGAAAATAAGATCAGGCATCAGGCTTTCTATTTTTTCAATACCTTCCGCAGCATTGGCGGCTTCGCCAATTACTTCTACTTCGGGGAAATCGCCCAGTAATTTTTTTAATTCATTCCTCGCTAACCTTTCATCGTCGATAATAATTGCTTTGTGCATCTTTTAAATCAAATTTTAATACGCTAAAGTTATAAAAAACTGGCGACCGGCATGATCACTTTCGATTCTACCATAT
>CAYOLS010000189.1:0-6543 GCA_964404845.1 uncultured Ferruginibacter sp.
GCCTGAGCAAGATAGCCCGTGTAGTGGATGTGTACAGCAGGCGTTTACAGGTACAGGAAAGACTAACACACCAGATACTGGAGGCCATCAAAGAATCGCTGAACCCGCAGGGTGTGGCCGTAGTTGTTGAAGCATCGCATTTGTGCATGATGATGCGTGGTGTACAAAAACAAAATTCTGTAACCACCACTTCTGCTTTCTCCGGGCAATTTGAAAAAAATGAAACAAGAAGCGAGTTTATGAAGCTGATTAGCGCAACGTTGCACTAAATAGTAGATAGGAGCTATAAGATATGAACGATGAGATATGAGTGATGAACGAAGAACAATGACCCTGCTAATAATTTGTCTTTAATTACTGTAATTAGGACCTGAAATTCATGCTATAAAAAAATTCGTGTAATTCGCTCCAATTAGTGTAATAATAAGACTTGAACTTTTGAACCATTAAACTTCTAATATGAAACAAGCATACGTATTTCCCGGCCAGGGCGCTCAATTCAGCGGTATGGGAAAAACCCTTTATGAAAGCAATGAAAAAAGCAAAGCATTGTTTGAAAAGGCCAATGAGATTTTAGGTTTTCGTATTTCTGATACCATGTTTGGCGGAACAGATGAAGAACTGAAACAAACCAATGTTACGCAGCCTGCAGTATTCATTCATTCTGTTGCAGCATTTATGAATATTAACAATGCCGTTCCTGATATGGTGGCTGGTCATTCTCTCGGGGAGTTTTCTGCATTGGTTGCCAATAAAACATTGTCATTTGAAGATGCGCTGAAACTGGTAGCGATCCGTGCCGGCGCTATGCAGCGTGCCTGTGAGCTGAATCCTTCTACCATGGCTGCGGTGCTGAACCTTGCTGATGAAAAAGTGGAAGAAATTTGCCAGTCTGTTACCAACGAGACCGGTGAAGTAGTGGTGGCGGCCAATTACAATTGCCCCGGCCAGCTGGTGATCAGCGGTTCTTTAAAAGGCATCGATATAGCTTGTGGCCAGATGCTCGCTGCCGGTGCTAAAAGAGCATTGGTATTGCCTGTGGGCGGCGCCTTCCATTCTCCTTTGATGGAACCTGCCAGAGAAGAGCTGGAAGCTGCTATCAGGAATACTACTTTTAATACACCCATTTGTCCTGTTTACCAGAACGTGGTAGCAAAGGCAGTGACCGATCCTGAAGAAATAAAAGCAAACCTCATTGCACAGCTGACAGGGCCCGTAAGATGGACGCAATGTGTACAATCAATGATCGCCGATGGCGCTACAAATTTCACTGAATGCGGCCCGGGTAAAGTATTGCAGGGATTGATCGGCAAGATCAATAAAGAGATGGTGACGAATGGAGTGAGTTAAAATAAAATTACTTACTATAATAAAAATGCAGCGTTGTTAACCGCTGCATTTTTATTTAGACCTTTCTATATTACAACTGTCAGATACCCATCTGTGGATGTTTCTACTGAGTTGCATTTACTTACCAGGTAAAACATTGCATAAGTAGCAGTACCGCCATTAGGTATATTTATCATTTGTCCGTTAGACACATTATTGAATTCATACATTCCTGTTATAAGGCGAAAATTACTTTGTGCTACAGGTAAAAATCTAAGCACCCTGACTGTGTAACTCGTAATTGGAACAATTGAACCTGTTGGTGGCGTAAACTGAACTTTCATATTTCCAGCTCCATAAGGAATAAATCCATAATTAGATGAAGTGGGAATTCTGCAACCATTAGTTAGAATTTGAATCTTATTAATACTGGTACTAGTATTGCTCGGTGGGTTTGTTGCAGTATTGTAATTACTAAATAGCAAATAATTTATTCCGGATTGGCTAGGTTGGTAATTGTCAAGAAGTGTATAGTCGGTAAATGTATTATTCATACTCGTTACAGATCCATTTTTGTCTTGTCCTGAAAGAATATAGTTTGGAAAACCCGGCGAGCAAGAAGAAGGAATGTTAGTTCTACTTGAATTTGTGGTGCATTGAAGTTTTACAGTTGGTGAAGTAGATTTCGCTGTGGCTACTACTTTATATTTATAGCCTGTTTGAAAACCGTAATATATTCCGAAGCCTGTACCTTGTCCTGAAACATCAGCAAGTAGTTCAAATTCATTTCCAGTATACTCAACACCTCCCACCACTCCAACATGGGGGAATCCTCCAATTGCAATACTAGGAGACGGATTATTAAAGAAACATGCAGTCGGAACAGTAGAAGGAATTCCCTGGTAAGAGATCACGGTGTTTTGTGAAAATACTTTTAAACTGAGAATGGATACAAGGATCAATAAAAGAGTGTAGTGCTTTTTCATTTTCGTACGTTTTAAGATTAAGTATTGGATTAAAAATAAGTAAATACCTCAAACAAAAGGCAGCAATTTTGAAATTGCTGCCTCTTGAGAAAATTGTTTATTAATTCCAAATTAATTGTATTTCACAGAAAAATATCCTTCTGTTAATTGATAATTGGGAGGTTGATGTGTGAATGCCTTATTGGCAAGAAAATGAAAGTTACCCCTGATACGTTTAGTAGTTATATTATGTTCCAAAATGGTTACGCTACCAGTATCGGCTGATAAATGTGTAGTGTCGGTCCGGTTATACAATCCTACATAATCAAAATCTCCCAGTGGGTAGGTGCCCACCCTTACCGTATCAGGTACTGTAATACCTACTGATGGTGCAGCGCCTGTAGATGCAGCAATATTGATCATTCCAAAACCTTTGTAGCCAATTAGCAGGTTATAGCTAAATGGATTGCCATCTATTTTAACCCTGAAACTATCTGTACCACTTGGTGGTGGTGGTTCTGTAGTATAGCTCAGGTTAGTGAACACACCTTCTGTAACTGTTTTCATCGTGCTATCAAGCATGCGGTAAGCTTTATAGCTGAAAGTACCACTCATTTTTTTATTGACAGTATCGATACTGGTAATGTTCACATTACCATATATAGCAGCTGTGTCAAACTGGTTAGTAGCAAAGCTTGCAACATTCGCCAGTGTACTATCTACAACACCTGCTGCATTGGTATTGGTCATACTGGTTACGCTGTAGAAACTATAATTATGAACACCGGAATCTTTCATTCTCATAAAAAGGACTTTTTTATCAGCAGAAATACCTGTAATGATAATATCCCCATCTTCTCTCTGTGCACCGCCAACATTTGCATTCCATTGAACACCATTGATCTTTGCCCTGAAATCTCCCACCAGGTTATTCTCTTCTTCAAATGGGTTGTACTCTTTCTGGCAGGCACAAAGACAAACTACAAGGGCAGCAATGCCTGAATAAACAAATTTTTTCATGTGGTTCATAATTATAAAATTAGATGCTTAAAGTAGCTAATACACTATTCATATTCCTTACAGCATCTGCACTCTTATTAAATGCAGCCTGCTCTTCTTCATTCAGTTTGTAGTCAACTATTTTTTCCCAGCCATTACGGCCGATGATCACCGGAACACCGATGCAAATATCGCTTTGTCCATATTCACCTTCCAGCGATACGCAGCAAGGCATCAGTTTCTTTTCGTCTCTTACGATCGCTTCTACCAGCGCTGCACCGGCTGCACCAGGAGCATACCATGCAGAAGTTCCTAACAAGCCTGTAAGGGTTGCGCCACCTACCATGGTATCAGCCGCTACTTTTTTCAAAGTTTCAGCATCCAGGTAATTAGCAGCAGGCGTACCGCAATAAGTAGCCAGTCTTGTTAAAGGGATCATGGTAGTATCGCCGTGACCACCTACAACCGTTGCCTGAAGGTCGTTTGGAGAGCAATTCATCGCCTGGCTCAGGAAATAACGGAACCTTGCACTATCCAGTATGCCACCCATTCCGATGATACGGTTCTTAGGCAAACCACTTTCTTTCAGCGCCAGGTAGGTCATGGTATCCATCGGGTTGCTGATGATGATGATAATACAATCCGGGGAATGCTGCAATATATTTTTAGTAACTGTTTTTACAATACCTGCGTTGATGCCGATCAGTTCTTCACGGGTCATACCAGGCTTACGTGGAATACCTGAAGTGATAACGGCTACAGAACTGCCTGCTGTTTTTGTATAGTCATTGGTGCTCCCAACGATCTTTGTATCAAAACCTTCAATTTGTGCAGTTTGCATCAGGTCCATTGCTTTACCTTCTGCAAATCCTTCTTTAATATCAACAATTACCAGTTCGTCGCACAATTGTTTGCGGGCAATATTGTCGGCACAGGTAGCTCCTACGGCTCCGGCTCCTACTACAGTTACTTTCATTGAATTTTATTTATGAAGATGAATGATTTTTGCGCTGCAAAGGTATAGGTTTCGGCCTTCGGAAGCTGTCGAAAAAGGATTTTTTTTAATCTCATAAATTTTTGCCAAAGCCCCTGGTTTAACCAAATCCTAATACTAAATGGGGCTAAATTTAGTTGTAAAGCAGTAAACCAATGTAGCATGAAATCCCTGCTGGCAATTGTATTATTCGGCATGCCCATGCTGAACGACCAACCGATCATTTCGCCCGGCCTTACCGCTGTGTACGAGCACAAACAACAGCTTGTAAAACTGAAATGGAACCATAATGACAGGCAGGTGGTCCGTTACACGCTCCAGCGCAGCGCAGACGACGACCGCTGGGCAGATGTATATGATATTAAAATGGATGATCCTTCGCAGTACAAATTCATCAGCTATTACGATACACAGGTAGCCACAGGCAAGAATTATTATCGCCTGAAAGCCAGGCTCAGCAATGGCTCCCATGAATTTACCCCTTCTATCATGGTCATAATAGGCAAGCCCGGCAACAGCTGGCTGATGTACCCCGTTCCTGTGACCGATGTTTTGAATTTGCAGTACAATGGCAATGCACTTATTACCGGCGTTATCTCCGTAGTGATCCGGCGCATGAATGGCCAGGTTTACCACCAACTCCGTTTTGCCTCCAGCACCCGCCTCATACAAATACCCGTGAGCAATTTAGGATCAGGAACTTATGATGTGAGGATCGCTGTGAATAACCAGGTAGTGTGGAACCAGCGTTTTGTGAAATAAGGACAGTCCATAGAAGATTAAAATATTTTGAGGGTTTATTTAAATAGCAGGCAGTAAGCCCAAAACCAAACGAGTCTGCTATGGTCCATGGTCTATCGACTATGGACCATTGATTTCCTCTCCATCCAAATAATTCGTGTAATTCGTGCAATTCGTTTCATTCGTGTAATAGCTTTTCCCTATTTTTGCCCCTCTTAAATTTTAAACATTTTTATGGCAACAACAGCAGACATGCGTTCAGGCCTTATCATTAAAATTGATGGTAGCTTGTATTCTGTGATCGAATTCGGTCAAAACAAAACCGCCCGTGCAGCAGCAAAGGTTTGGGCTAAACTGAAAGGCGTGGACAACACCCGTACTATTGAAGTAACCTGGAACAGTGGTGAGACCATTTACCCGGTTAGAGTAGAAAAGAAAGCATATCAATATTTATATAAAGACGATACCGGTTACAGCTTCATGGACAATGAAACTTTTGAGCAGATCACCGTTCCTGAAAATATGGTGGATGCCCCTCATTTCCTGAAAGATGGCCAGGAAGTACAGGTTTCTATCAATGGTGAGACCGAACAGCCAATGGCAGTGGAATTACCGGATAAGATCGTGCTGCAGGTTACTTACAGCGAACCAGGCATGAAAGGCGATACCGCCACCAAAACCCTTAAACCAGCTACTGTGGAAACAGGCGCTACTGTAAACGTTCCTTTGTTTGTAAACGAAGGCGAAATGATCCGTATCAACACCAAAACAGGTGAATACGTAGAAAGGGTAAAATAAGCGATACACAACTTAAAATAGGAACCGGTCTTACAGGCCGGTTTTTTTATTTTGGTCCAAAAAACAGTAATTTTTATCCATTTTTTGCCTTTTTTAGCACAAAATGCCCCCTTTTTTGAACTTTAAGGCAGCAACCCTTGTTTTTATGGATATGGTTTTCATACCTTAGCTGCCCGTTTAAATTAAATCCAAATAATCACTTAAAATTATCACATGGACATTAAACAGATCCAGGAGCTTGTAAAGCTTATCAACAAAACCAGTATCGGAGAAATCACCATCGAAGAAGATGGAACCAAAATAACCATCAAACAAAAGAAAGACCCCGTTCAAAAAATATATACTAATGTAGCGGCCCCGGCTGCTGCGCCAGTTGCTGCTGCCGCCCCTGTTGCCGCCGCAGCGCCTGTTTCTTCAGGAGCACCATCGGCTCCCGCTGCTCCAAAAGCAGATAATCTTGTTACTATAAAAAGCCCGATGATCGGTACTTTCTACCGCCAGGCAGGCCCGGGCAAACCGGTTTTTGCCAATGTAGGCGACGATGTTACCCCTGGTAAAGTAGTTTGTATCATTGAAGCTATGAAGCTGTTCAATGAAATAGAAAGCGAAGTAAAAGGCAAGATCGTAAAAGTGCTGGTAGAAGATGCAAGCCCGGTGGAATATGATCAGCCGTTGTTCCTGGTAGAACCTGCTTAAGCAATGAGCCAATTTGCTGAT